>NZ_CP088296.1:1878333-2217500 GCF_024666595.1 Sphingomonas sp. J315
GATCGCCGGAATCGGCACCTTCACCCCGGCATCCGCCGATCCGCGACTCGCAGCGGCACTGGCGCGCAGCGGGCTGTCGGGGACCGGCTTCCGCTTCACCCCGGCCGATACCCGCGGGACCAGCAATCGCAGCGTGACCGTTGCCGTCCGTGCGCGCACCGCGCGTCCTTCGGCGGCGGTTGCTGATCGTGGTGCTGCGGCACCCGCTTCGGTCACGCTTCAGCCGATCGCCTATAATCTCGGCGTCTCGGTGGGTTGGAAGCGCTTCGCCATCTCGGGCGACCTTGCCAAGATGGACCTGGCTGGACAGCCGGGCAGCAGCGAGAAGATGGATCTGGGTGTCTCCTACACCGGCAAGCGCGCAACGGGCCGGATCAAGGCAACCAGCGAGAAGCCCACTGAGCGCGGGCCGCGCCTGCTGACGGTCGATCCGAATTACTCGATCGATGTCGGTGGTGCCTATTCGATCACGCGCAACCTCGATGTGACGGCGGGCGTCCGCTACACAACCGAGAAGGATCGCCTGCCGCAGCTCAACGACGACCGCCGCGACAGCCAGGCGGTCTATGTCGGAACCGCGATCCGCTTCTGATCGCTGACGTTGGGTTCAGGCCCAGGCGTCGATCCCGGCCCATCCATATACACCGAGTTGCCGGAGTGTGCGCCAGCGACGTTCATCCATGCCGCCCAGCGCAATCACCGGCAGCTTGAGCCCGCGGATCATCAGTCCGAGTCGCACACGCCCGAGTGTGGGGGCGCCGACATGTGAGCGTGTCGGGTGGACGGGGGAAACGAACAACAGCGCCGCGCTGGCGCGAATCGCGGCGATTGCTTCTCGGCGAGAATGGACCGGCGCGGTGAGTGCTCCCCGCTCGCGACCATGGCGGGGCAGGGGCCCGCGCCCGACTCGGGGACCGGCGACCAGCAGCAAATGTCCCCCACGTCGCGCGGTGCCGCGCACCCGATCGAACAGTGCGCGCCGTGCGCCCGCCGGCGTCGCATAGTGGCGAAACACGATCCCCGACCCGCGCGGCAGCGCGTCGATCGCACGCCATAGCGCTTCGTCCATCCGTTCGTCGGTCATCAGCCAGCGGCGCGGCAAGGTGACGGGGCAGGGGTGGCGGCGCGGCATCGCCTTTCCTATAGCGCGCCGCATGTCCGCCGAAACCGCTTCTTCCCGCCTCGCCGCTATCCGCACGCGAATCGCACGCGCCACCACACTGGCCGACCGTCGCCCCGACGCCGTCACGCTGATCGCGGTCTCCAAGACGCATGATGCCGATGCGATCCGACCGCTGCTCGACGCGGGCCAGCGCGTGTTTGGCGAGAATCGGGTGCAGGAAGCGGCCGAGAAATGGCCTGCGCTGCGTGCGGCGCACCCCGATATCCGCCTGCATCTGGTTGGTCAGCTCCAGTCGAACAAGGCGGCGGACGCTGTCGCGCTGTTCGATGCGATTCATTCGGTCGATCGTTCTTCGCTCATCGCGGCGCTCGCCAAGGCGATGGCCGAGTCCGGTAAGCGCCCCGATTGTTTCATTCAGGTCAATATCGGGGACGAACCGCAAAAGGGCGGCGTCGCGGTTGCAGAGCTACCCGCGCTGCTGGCCGAGGCGATGGCGGCTGACTTGCCGATCGTCGGGCTGATGGCTGTTCCGCCGGTGGGCGTCGATTCGGCCCCCTATTTCGCGCTCCTGGCAAAGCTGGCGCGCGAGGCGGGGCTGGAGGGCCTCAGCATCGGCATGTCGGACGATTTCGACGTCGCGGTCACGATCGACGCGACCCATGTCCGCGTCGGCACCGCATTGTTCGGGGCGCGCGCATGACCCTCTCGGTGCGCTTCGACGCGCTGATCTTTGATTTCGACGGAGTGCTGCTCGAAAGCGAGTTCGAGGGCAACCGGCACATCGCCGAATATCTGACCGGCATCGGCCATCCAACCAGCCCCGAAGAGTCGATGGCGAACTTCATGGGTCTGGCCGGGCGCGAGTTTCTCGACGCGATCGAAACCTGGATCGGGCGAACGCTTCCGGAGGACTTCCACACCGCGCGCGAGATCGAAAATCGCCGCGCGCTGACCGAAGGGGTGGCGGAGGTTGCGGGCGCAATCGCCTTTGTCCGCGCGCTGCCCGCCGACCTGCCGCGTGCCATCGCCTCGTCGAGCAACAGCCGCTGGATCGGGACGCATCTCGACCATTTCGGCATCCGCGATGCGTTCGACGGACGGATCTTCAGCGGGCGCGAGCATGTCGCACGGGGAAAACCCGCCCCCGACATCTATCTCCACGCCGCTGCGCAACTGGGCGTGCCGATCGAACGCTGTGCGATTCTGGAGGATTCACCCGTTGGCGCGACCGGCGCGGTGGCGTCGGGCGCACATGTCATCGGCATCTGCGCGGGCAATCATTGCGGGCCGGATCACGCGACCCGGCTGCGCGAAATCGGCGTTCACGACATCGCGCACGACTTCACCGAAGTTGCGCGGCTGCTTGCCTAAAGGGTGTCAGTTGCTTGAACCGTCCTCCTGCGAAAGCAGGAGTCCAGGGCCGCAAGCGATGCCGTGCCTGCTCTGGACCCCTGCTTTCGCAGGGTAACAAAGCTTGTTTGAACAGAGCAGGCTTTACGCCGCCGTTCCGCCGACCGTCAGCCGCTCGACCAGCAGGCTCGGCTGACCGACGCCCGCAGGCACGGACTGCCCGCCCTTGCCGCACATGCCGATGCCCTCGTCGAGCGCAAAATCATTGCCGATCCCGATTACCTTGGTCAGGCAGGTGGGACCATCACCGATCAGCGTCGCGCCCTTGATCGGGGCGCCGATCTTGCCGTTCTCAATCTTGTACGCCTCGGTGCAGGAGAAGACGAACTTGCCCGACACGATGTCGACCTGACCGCCGCCGAAGCTCTTGGCGAAGATGCCCTTCTTGACGCGGCTCAACAGCTCGGCGGGGTCGTCCTTGCCCCCCTTCATGAAGGTGTTGGTCATGCGCGGCATCGGCGCGTGCTGGAAGCTCTCGCGTCGGCCGTTTCCGGTGGGTTCGACCCCCATCAGCCGCGCGTTGAGGCGATCCTGCATATAGCCCTTGAGGATGCCGTCCTCGATCAGCACCGTCTCGCGCGTCGGCGTGCCCTCATCGTCGATCGACAGCGATCCGCGCCGGCCCATGATTGACCCATCATCGACCACGGTGACGCCGGGTGCAGCGACGCGCTCGCCGATCCGGCCCGAAAAGGCGCTGGTCCCTTTGCGGTTGAAATCGCCCTCAAGGCCATGGCCGACCGCCTCGTGCAGCAGCACACCGGGCCAACCCGGTCCGAGTAGCACGGTCATCTCGCCGGCCGGCGCATCGACCGCGTCGAGATTGACCAACGCCTGCGCCAGCGCCTCGTCGATCGCGTGGTTCCACGTCACGGGCTCGAACAGTCGGTCATAGAGCGCGCGACCGCCGGTGCCGAAGCTGCCAGTCTCGCGCCGCCCATTTGCCTCAACCACGATGCTGACATTGAGGCGGACCAGCGGGCGGATGTCGGTCGCGACAAAGCCGTCTGGCCGCACGATTTCGACCACGCTCCATGACCCCAGCAGGCTCGCCGACACCTGCACCACGCGCGGGTCGCGCGCGCGGGCGGCTGCATCGATCGTCTGGCAGAGGTTCACCTTGTCGGCGAAGGGAACCAGGTCGAGCGGGTCGGCGTCGGTGTAGAGATGGCGATTGGTGCGCGTCGGGGCAGCGGCCTTGGGCCCGGTCGCCGGGTCGATCAGCGCCATCGTCTCGCCCGCGCGGCGGATCGCGGCTTCGCTGATCTCGTTGGCGTGCGCGAAGGCGGTGGTTTCGCCGCTCACCGCGCGCAGGCCAAAGCCCGAATCGGTATTGTACGACGCGGTCTTGAGCCGTCCGTCGTCAAAGCCGAACGCTTCCGATTTGCGATATTGCAGGTAAAGCTCGCCATCCTCGGCCTTGGCGAGGATCGATGCGGTCAGGCGCTGGGCGGCATCGGCGTCAAAGCCGTCGCGGTAAAGAAAGCCTCGGGGATCGCGGTACATTCCCCGAATATAGGTAAGTTAGATGCTCGCGCCAGACGCGATATCGGGCAGGTCGCCCTGATTGCTACCATCGACGGGGCCGCCGATCAGCACGAAGCGGCGGTCGCAATAGCCGCAATCGACATAGCCATGCTCATCGATCTGCAAAAACACGCGCGGATGGCCCAACACGGCGGGAATACCGGCGTGCGCGCCGTCACAGACGACGCAGGCGGTGGTGACGCGGGTGACTTCGGGCGGCGCGATCATGGGGACGCGGTTAGCAAAGCGCGCGCGCGCGGGCAATCGCGGCGTGCACGGTTGCCTACATTGATCCGGTCGAGCGTTCGAACTCGCTCGCGCATTGCTCGGCCAACTTCGCCGCGCCGTCGATGCCGCCTGCCTGCATCGATTCCGCCACCGCATCGATAGCGGGGCCGAGCATCGCCGCTCCGCTTCGCCCGACGATCTTGCCCAGGAAAAAGCTCATCGTCATCTCGAGTCCGGGCTTGTCGGTCGCGGAGGCGCTTTCGCCCAGCATCGTCATCGCAAACACGCATTTCGCGTCGGCCTGATCGGCGGGGGTCGGGGTGGCCTGGGCAATTGCGAGCGCGATTGCATGGACGATCAGCATCGTTTTTCCTCCCCGGATGGTCACCAAGCCTGTGCCCTGCGGCCGGTTTTGGCAACCGATTCGCTTGCCAATCGCGACGCACCGTCCCACTTCCGCCCGATGAGCGACGCGGCGATCGAGATCGACGGCCTTTCGAAGGTCTATAAGGGCGGCAAACAGGCGCTGGACGGGGTGAGCTTCTCCGTCCCGCGCGGACAGATTTTTGGGCTGCTCGGGCCCAATGGTGCGGGCAAGTCGACGCTGATCAACATCTTGGCGGGTCTGGTCAACAAGACCGGCGGCACCGCGCGCATCTGGGGATTCGACATCGACGCCAGTCCGCGCAACGCCAAGCGCGCGATCGGGATCGTCAATCAGGAGATCATGTTCGACCCCTTCTTCACGCCGGTCGAGACGCTGGAGATTCAGGCCGGGCTGTACGGCGTGCCGAAGGGCGAACGGCGCTCGATGGAGTTGCTGCGCGCGGTGCATCTGGAGGACAAGGCGCGCGCCTATTCGCGCACTTTGTCGGGCGGGATGAAGCGGCGGCTCATGGTCGCCAAGGCAATGGTGCATTCGCCGCCGGTGCTGGTGCTCGACGAACCGACTGCCGGCGTCGATATTGAACTACGCCAGCAGCTCTGGGCCTATGTCCGCACGCTCAACGACGCCGGCGTGACGGTGGTGCTGACCACACACTATCTGGAGGAAGCGGAGGAGCTGTGCGATCGCATCGCGATCATCAACCACGGCAAGCTGATCGCCAACGAGCCGACCCGTGAGCTGGTCGGCAAGACGCAGGAAAAGGCGGTCGAGGTCGTCGTGGACCGTGACATCGCCGATCTGCCCGCCAATGCCTGTTTCCAGAAGATCGAAGCCAAGGGCGAGCGGACCTTGGTCATCACCTATCGCAAGGACCGCGCGAACGCCGGCGAAGTGCTGGGCGCGGTGCAGGCGGCGGGGTTCGGCATCGTTGACGTCAGCACGCGCGAGGCGGATCTGGAGGACGTGTTCCTGAGCCTGACGCGGGCGGCGAACGCGGCCTAACGCCGATAGCGCGCGAAGAAGCGCCACATCGCGTCATTGTCCGCAGTCCAGACATGCCCGCCGCCGCGCAGGATATGGGCGGCGACTTCGGCGCGCGCCCGGCATTGCGTATGCAGCCGCTCATAGAGGTTCGCGGCGAGGTCGCGGCGCAGCGGGCCTGCCTTGCACCCGTTGAGCGCGGCCCAGCGCGCCTCCGCAGCCTCCATCGTATATTGCCAATAGCCCGCGCCGCCACCCTGCACCGGGTTGGTGCCGTCGGCGTCTCCGGCAAAGGCGATCACCGGCATCGGGTGCTTGGGCGTGCAGGTCGTGGGGTCCGGGCGGGCCGTGTCGCTCGCCAGCGGGTTGCCGGCGCGAAGGCCCACGACCGGGGCGATCACGGCGAAGCGGTCTGACGCGACGCAGCCCAGCCATGACGTCATCCGCCCGCCACCCGACAGGCCGGTGGCATAGACGCGCTTGCGGTCGGCACAGCCGCTGTTCGCCAGCCAGTCGATCGCGGTCTTGAGGAAGGCGACGTCATCGGCATCGCCCGGCCCCGGCACCTTGCCGGTGACGGTCGGGACGCCCGGAATGTTCCAGACAAAGCCGCGCTCGACCGGGATGCCAGCGTCCGGCGCGGCGACAAGGAATCCGTGGCGGTCGCTGCTCGCCTCCAGCTTCGACTGCGCCAGGATGGCGGCGCCGTCGCCACCGCTGCCGTGCAAGGCGAAGACGAGCGGAAGGCGACCCGGCGGTGCATTCGCGGGAACGTGGAGCAGCATGCTGCGTCCGGTATTGCCGACCGTCACCCGCGCCGTGGTGCCGGAGACAACCGGGCAGCCCGGTGCGGCGAGTGCTGGCACAGTCGCGACGAACAGGGCAGCGGCGGCGGCGAGGATCAGGCGCATCGGTATCTCCTTGTAATCCGCTCGCTATGACCTGCGCTGTTATGCGGCAACCGCAGCGTGTTTGAAATCGCCGCGCTTTGTCGCATAGCGGCCCACCGCCATGAGTGCGCGAAGGAATAAGAGTGGCCCACGACCCCCATCAGTGCGACGTGCTTGTCATCGGATCGGGCGCCGCCGGGCTGACCGCCGCGCTCAATCTTGCCCAACGGTTCCGGGTGACGGTGCTGGCCAAGGGCGGGCTGGATGAGGGGTCGACCGCCTGGGCGCAGGGTGGGATCGCCGCGGTGCTCGAGCCGGGCGACACGTTCGAGGCGCATATCGAGGATACGATGATCGCCGGCGCGGGCCTCAACGACCGTGCGACGGTAGAGATGGTGGTCGAAAACGCCCCCGCCGCGATCGAACGGCTGGTCGAGTTGGGCGTGCCATTCAATATGGACGGCAACGCACTGCACCTGACGCGTGAGGGCGGGCACAGCGCGCGCCGCATCGTCCATGTCGACGACGCCACCGGTTGGGCGGTGCAGGAGGCGCTGATCCGCGCCGCGCGCGCCAATCCCAACATCACCCTGGTCCCAGACATGGTCGCGATCGATCTTGCCACCAGCCGCCATGAGCTGCGCTATTCGGGGGCGGGCAAGGTGTGGGGCGTCTATGCCGTCAACCGCGCGACCGGGGGCGTCGAGCTGTTCACAGCGAACGCCACGGTGCTGGCGACCGGCGGGGCGGGGCGCACCTATCTCTTCTCGACCGCGCCCAAGGGGGCGACCGGTGACGGCATTGCGATGGCGTGGCGCGCGGGGTGCCGCATCTCGAACATGGAGATGATGCAGTTCCACCCGACCTGCCTCTACAATCTCGACGTCAAGAATTTCCTGATCACGGAAGCGGTGCGGGGCGAGGGCGGGCGACTCTTCAACCCGCAGACCGGCAAGCGCTTCATGGCGGATTACGACCCGGAGCGGATGGAGCTGGCCCCGCGCGATGTGGTCGCCCGCGCAATCGACGCCGAAATCAAGCGCGACGGCCTCGATTTCGTCCATCTCGACATCAGCCATATGCCCGCCGAGTTCGTAAAGGGGCATTTCCCCAACATCCATGACAAGCTGATTGGCCTGGGCATCGACATGACTTCCCAGCCGATCCCGGTGGTGCCGGCGCAGCACTACACCTGTGGGGGGGGTCGTCATCGACCTGGACGGGCGCACCGATCTGCCCGGGCTCTATGCCGCTGGCGAGTGTAGCGAGAGCGGGCTCCACGGCGCGAACCGGCTGGCGAGCAACTCGCTGCTCGAATGTTTCGTGTTCGGCGAGGCGGCCGCGCGGCATATCGCGGCGAACTGGAATGATCTGCCCCCGCCACCGCCGATCCGCCCATGGGACGAGAGCCGCGTCACCGATTCGGATGAAGAAGTGGTGATCAAGCAGAACTGGACCGAAATCCGCCGCTTCATGTGGAACTATGTCGGGATCGTGCGGACCACCAAGCGGCTCGAACGCGCCGCGCACCGCATCAAGATGCTCAACGAGGAGGTCGCCGACTATTACGGCCATTTCCGCGTGACCCCCGACCTGATCGAACTGCGCAACCTGCTCCAGTCAGCCGAACTGATCGTACGATCGGCGCTCCACCGGCATGAAAGCCGCGGGCTGCACTACACGCTGGATCACCCGCAGACCGACGAAATCGCCCGCGATACTGTATTGGTTCCCTGAAATTTTGGCCGAATCTTCACGCTTTGCCGTCATATTCCGCGCGTTCGTCGCAGAAGTTGCCGTCGACTCTTGGCCGGAACGCCGCGACGCAGCATGATCGCTTAGGGCAAGGGGCGTGGTATCGTGTTGGGGATGCAGGAGTTTACGATCTCTTCAGCGTGCAATGACTCTGGCGGGCCTCGCGCCTGTCCTGTTGATCGGTGCCGGCGTGCACCGCGATGACCTCCCCAAGGATCTGACCCCGGCCAGCTATCGCGTGTCGATGCCGATTCCGGCTGCGCCGAAGCCACTCCCGGTCTTTCCCGCCCCCGCCGCTCTGACCGTGACGGTCGATGCGCTTGCGCGCGATTTCGGCGGCGTGGTCGGCATTTCGGTCCGCAGCCTCGAATGGGGGTGGCAAGTCGACGCCAATGGCGACCGCCGCATGCCGCAGCAGAGCGTGAGCAAGCTGTGGGTCGCGATGACCGTGCTCGATGCCCGCGACAAGGGCCGTCTGACGCTGGACGATCCGGTCGAACTGCGCCGCGAGCATCTGACCCTGTTCCATCAGCCGATCGCTTCGCTGGTGGTGCGCGACGGCGTCTATCGCACCACTGTGCGCGAGTTGCTGTTGCGCGCGATGCAGTCGAGCGACAATACCGCCAATGACCGGTTGCTGACCCTGGTCGGCGGACCGCAGGCGGTACGCGCCTTCATCGCCGATCGCGGATTGGGCGAAATTCGCTTTGGGCCGGGCGAGCGGCTGTTGCAGGCGGGCACTGCCGGGCTGAGCTGGGACCAACGCTATTCGATGGCGGGTGAGTTCCAGCGCGCGCGTGCCGCATTGCCGCCGACCGTGCGGCGCGCGGCATTCGATTCCTATGTTGCCGACCCGGTCGATGGCGCGGCACCCTCGGCGATCGCGCTGGCGCTGGCGCGGCTGAAGGCCGGGGAGCTGCTCTCGGCCTCATCGACGAGTTTTCTGACCACGGTGATGTCTGGCACGCGGACTGGCAAGGCGCGGCTGCGCGCGGCGGTGCCGGTGGGCTGGACTCTGGCGCACAAGACCGGGACCGGGCAGGATCTGGGCGCGCGTACCGCCGGGTTCAACGATATCGGCATCCTGACCGCGCCGGATGGCAAAGCCTATTCGATCGCGGTGATGATCGGCGATACCCCGCGCCCGGTGCGCGAACGCCAGCAGCTGATGCAAGCGGTCGTCGCGAGCGTAGTGGCGAACCATCGCTGAGGCTTAAGCTCTCGCCCATGCGGTTTCGCGCTGCTAAGCCTCGCCAATGCCCCATCTCTATCTTGTCGACGGCTCGAGCTTCATCTTTCGCGCCTATCATGTGCTGCCCAAGCTGACCAACAAGCATGGCGAACCTGCGGGTGCGGTCTATGGCTATGTGTCGATGCTGTGGAAGCTGGCGAGCGAACTGCACAAGGCCGAGGGCCCGACGCACCTGGCTGTGATCCTCGACAAGGCGGAGGAGACGTTTCGCAACCAGCTTTACGACCAGTACAAGGCGAACCGTCCGCCGGCTCCCGAAGATCTGCGCCCGCAATTCCCGATGATCCGCGACGCGACGCGCGCGTTCAGCCTGCCCTGTATCGAGGAACTGGGCTGGGAGGCGGACGATCTGATCGCGAGTTACTCCAAGGCAGCGCTGGCGCAGGGGTGGCAGGTGACGATCGTCAGTTCCGACAAGGATCTGATGCAGCTGCTGACCGAACCGGGCATCGACATGCTCGACACGATGAAGGACCGGCGCATGGGGCCGGAGGCGGTGGTCGAGAAGTTCGGGGTCGGGCCGGACAAGCTCGGCGAAGTTCTGGCGCTGATGGGCGACAGCGTCGACAATGTGCCGGGCGTGCCGGGGGTGGGGCCGAAGACCGCGGCCAAGCTGATCCTCGAGCATGGCGATGTCGAGGCGGTGCTGGCCGCCGCGCCGACGATGAAGCCGGGCAAGCTGCGCGACAACCTGATCGAACATGCCGATATGGCGCGGCTGTCGCGCAAGCTGGTCGCGCTGGCCGAGGATGTGCCGCTGCCCGAACCGCTCGACAGCTTCGTCCTTGACGGAATCCCGGATGCGCCGCTGCGCGCGTTCCTCGAGCATCACGGGTTCAAGACCTTGCTCGCGCGGCTGGGCAGCGGTGGTGAGTCGGTCGCGGATGCGCCGGTCGAGACCCATGAGGTGCCGGGGCTGGAGCCCGATCCACCCTGCGATCACGATGCCTATGAAACGGTGGTCGATGAGGCGGCGCTCGACCGCTGGATTACCGTTGCCCGGCATCAGGGCTGGGTCGCGATCGATACTGAGACGACGGGCACCGACGCGACCCGGGCCGAACTGGTCGGGGTCAGCCTGGCGCTGCACCCCAATCTCGCCTGCTATATTCCGATCGGCCATGGCGGGACCGACATGTTCGCCGAGAAGCCGGTGCAGCTCGACCGCGCGACGGTGCTGGCGCAGCTCAAGCCGCTGCTGGAGGATCCGGCGGTGCTCAAGATCGGGCACAACCTCAAATATGACCTGATCATCCTGGGCCAACTGGGGATCGATATCGCGCCCTATGACGACACGATTGTGATGAGCTTCGATCTCGATGCCGGGCTGCACGGCCATGGCATGGACGAGCTGGCGGCGACGCATCTGTCGCACAGCTGCATCGCGTACAAGGATGTGACCGGGAGCGGAAAGAAGCAGATCGGCTTTGCCGAGGTCGATCTGAAGGCCGCGACGCGCTACGCCGCCGAGGATGCCGATGTCACACTGCGGCTGTGGCGGCGGTTGAAGCCGCGATTGGCCTATGAGGGCGCGACGCGCGTCTATGAGATGGTCGATCGGCCGCTGGTGCGGGTGATCGCCGACATGGAGCTGGCGGGGATCAAGGTCGATGCCGGGGTGCTGGCGCGACTCTCCAGCGAGTTTACGACGCAGATTGCGGCGCTGGAGGCGGAAATCCACGCGATCGCCGGGTTCAAATTCACCATCGGCAGCCCCAAGCAATTGGGCGACGTATTGTTCGACAAGATGGGGATCAAGGGCGGGCGCAAGGGCAAGTCGGGCGTGTACTCGACCGACGTCAACGAGCTGGAGCGGATCGCGGCGGACAAGGATTCGCCCGGGCGGGAGATGGTGCTGAAAGTGCTCGACTGGCGCCAGCTGTCGAAGCTCAAATCCACCTATACCGATGCGCTGCAGGCACAGATCAACCCGGCGACGGGGCGGGTGCATACCAGCTATTCGCTGACCGGGGCGCAGACCGGGCGGCTGTCGTCGACCGACCCGAACCTGCAGAATATCCCGATCCGTACCGAGACGGGGCGGCAGATCCGCGACGCCTTCGTGGCCGAGCCGGGCAACGTCATCCTGTCAGCCGACTATTCGCAGATCGAATTGCGCTTGGCCGCGCATATCGCCGATGTGCCCGCGCTGCGCGAGGCGTTCGAGCAGGGCGAGGACATTCACAACCGCACCGCGATGGAGCTGTTTGGCGAGGTCAACCGCGACACGCGCGGGCGGGCGAAGACGATCAACTTTGCGATCCTCTACGGCATCAGCCGCTGGGGGCTGGCCGGACGGCTCGACGTCACGCCGGACGAAGCGCAGGGGATGATCGACCGCTATTTCCAGAGCTTCCCGGGGATCAGCCGCTATATCGCCGACACGCTGACCGAGGCGAAGGCGCGCGGCTATACGACGACCTTGTTCGGGCGCAAGACGCACTTCACGCGGATCAACGCGCCCAACCAGAATGAGCGCGCGGGCAGCGAGCGCGCCGCGATCAACGCGCCGATTCAGGGGACCAGCGCCGACATCATCAAGCGCGCCATGGCGCGGATGGGGCCGGCGCTGCTGGACGCGGGGCTGCCGAATGTGCGGATGCTGCTGCAGGTGCATGACGAACTGGTGTTCGAACTGCCCGAAGGCGATGTCGATGCTGCGTCGGCGGTGATCCGCCGGGTGATGGAGACTGCGGCGGAACCCGCGATAGCGCTCACCGTGCCGCTCGGCGTGGAGATCGGCACAGGCCCCAGTTGGGGCGCGGCGCATTGAGCAGCGCGACCGCACCGGGTTCGCAACCCGACGATCTCAATGCGCTCGCAAAGGGTGGGCGGACCAATATTCTTGGCTTCATGCTGCGTTTACTCGCGCGGTTGCCGTTCCTGTTCATTGCCGGGCGCCTCTATGGCGCGGAGACAGTCGGGCGGTTCGCGCTCGCCGTCGTCGTGGTCGAGTTGGCAGCGCTGCTCGCCACCCTGGGCCTCAAACGCGGGCTGGCACAGGCGCTGGCGTCGACCGACCGACCGCACAGTCATGTCGTGTGGGACGGGATGGTGGTCGCGTTCGTCGTCTCGGTGCTGGCGAGTGCATTGCTGTTCGTTTTCCCGGATCTGATGTTTCCCAATAGCGGGACCACCGGGCTCGACCGCTATCTGGCAGTGATCGTGTTCGCGATCGCCTGGTCCGATGTCAGCCTCGCCGCGCTTGCCTACCGCCACAATGTGAAGGCCACGGTGACGGCGCGCGCGATCGTGGAACCGTGGACGATCAGTATTGCGGCCTGGGCGCTCTATTATGTCTCGGCACGCGACGGACTGATTATCGCCTATGTCCTGTCGATGGCGGCGGCGCTGGTCGCCAGCCTGATTCCCTTTATCCGCAGCTATGGCCTTCCGCATGGCTGGTCGCCGCGGGTGACTCCATTGCTCCAGCTCGCCCGGCGCAACATGCCTCTGGCGGGCGCGGATGCGATCGAATGGGGGTCGCGCAATATCGACCGATTCATCCTGGGTCTGCTGTTCCCGCCAGCGATCGTCGGCATTTATTACATGGCGCAGCAGGTTTCCTCGATCCCGCAAAAGCTCAAGACCAGCTTCGATCCGGTGTTGGGGCCGGTGATCGCGCGCAATCTGGCCGCAGGAAACCGCAGCGCAATTGCGGCGCAGGTCAAGCAAGTCGGTTTCTGGATCATCACGCTTCAGGCGGCATTGCTGCTGATGGGCGGAATCCCGGCGGAAGGGGTGATGGGCGTTGTCGGCCCGCAATTCGTGGTCGGCGCAGTGGCACTTTGCTTCCTTCTCGCAGCCGAGGTCGCCGCAACGCCCGGCGCGGTGGCAGAGGCCGGGCTGGTCTATATGGCGCGGCACCGCAATCTGGTGGTATCGCTGCTGCTGCTCGGCTTTCAGGCGGCACTGAGCTTTGCGCTGGTGTTCCAGATGCGGGCGATGGGGCTGGATGTGCATGTTCAGGCGGTGGGACCGGCAATGGCGCTGGTACTGACGCTGGCGCTGGGATCGACCATAAAATGCTGGATGCTGGCCAAGCTGACCAGCGCATCGGTGTTCAGCCTGCGCCCCGGCTTCGTGGCCGCGATCCTGGTTGCTGGCGCGGTCGGATGGGCGTTCACGCGACTGCCGCCGCAGCTCGAATGGCTGGAACTGTCGGTCGGCATCCCCGCGATCTTCATCGCCTATTTTGCGGTGATCGCAAAATGGGCGTTCGGGCCGGAAGACCGGGCGCTGTTCAAGAAGATGCCGAAGAGCGAACCGACACTGCCCGACGAGAAAGTTTGACCCGCACCCCGTTTACGCTGATGACCAAGTCGCCAAAGCTCCCAGCTTTGGCTGGAACATCCGGGGGACGTTCCACTTGGTCATTGTCGAAGCGCGGGCGCAGACCTCAGGGGCTGGCCCTTCGAAAGGCTCAGGACAAACGGAGAGTGGGCATTTTCGCTCAATGCCGGAAGTGGCGCATCCCGGTGAACACCATCGCGAGGCCAGCCCCATCCGCCGCCGCGATCACTTCATCGTCGCGGATCGATCCGCCAGGCTGGATCACGGCAGTCGCGCCCGCCTCGACGGCCGCGAGCAGGCCGTCGGCGAAGGGGAAGAAGGCGTCGGAGGCGACCGCGCTGCCGATCGTGCGCGGCTGGGACCAGCCGGCCTTTTCGGCGGCGTCCTTGGCCTTCCATGCGGCGATCCGCGCGGATTCGAGGCGGTTCATCTGCCCCGCGCCGACCCCTGCGGTGCTGCCATCCTTGGCATAGACGATTGCGTTCGACTTGACGTGCTTGGCGACTGTCCAGGCGAACAGGCAGTCGGCAAGTTCCTGATCGGTCGGCGCGCGTTGCGTGACCACCTTGAGCGCGTCCTGCGTCACGCTGCCATTGTCGCGCGACTGGACCAGTGCTCCGCCCGCGATCGTCTTGAGCATCAGGCCGGGTCGCGTCGGATTGGGCAACTCGCCGCAGATCAGCAGGCGGAGGTTCTTCTTCGCGGCGAAAATGGTCTTGGCTTCATCGCTCGCACCGGGAGCGACGACGACTTCAGTGAAAATCTCGGTGATCGCCTTCGCCGTCTCGGCATCCAGCGGACGGTTGAGCGCGATGATCCCGCCAAATGCCGAAACCGAATCGCAGGCGAGCGCGGCCTTGTACGCGTCGACCAAAGTCTCGGCGGTGGCGACGCCGCAGGGGTTGGCGTGCTTGACGATCACCACCGTCGGCGGGCCGTCGCGGAATTCGCTGACCAGTTCGAGCGCGGCATCGGCGTCGTTATAGTTGTTGTAGCTCAGCTCCTTGCCCTGCAGCTGCTCGGCCTGCGCGATCCCCGGCGTGGCGGGACCGGCGGGGAGGTAGAGGGCGGCGGACTGATGCGGGTTCTCACCGTACCGGAGCTCTTCGCCGCGTTTGAACACCAACGGGAGCGTTTCGGGGAATTTTTCGCCCTGATCGGCGAAGGCGAACCAACTGGCGATGGTCGAGTCGTACTGGGCAGTCAGGGCATAGGCCTTGGCGGCAAAGCGCTTGCGGTCGTCGAGCGTGGTCTCGCCGGTCGCGACCACGGCATAGTCGGCGGGATCGGTGACGATCGCGACAAATGCGTGGTTCTTGGCGGCAGAACGGACCATCGACGGGCCGCCGATGTCGATATTCTCGATAATCTCGTCGCGGCTCGCGCCCTTCGCGACAGTCTGGGCGAAGGGGTAGAGATTGACCACGACCAGGTCGATCATCCCGATCGCATGTTCGCTGGCCGAGGCCATGTGGCCAGCATCGTCGCGCACCGCGAGCAGACCGCCATGCACCACCGGGTGCAGCGTCTTGACGCGGCCGTCCATCATTTCGGGGAAACCAGTGAGGTCGGAGATGTCGCGGACTTCCAGCCCTGCCTCACGCAGCACCTTGGACGTGCCGCCGGTCGAAACGAGTTCGACTCCCTTGGCGGCGAGCGCCTGACCGAGTTCGACGATCCCGGTCTTGTCGGAAACCGAGAGGAGGGCGCGGCGGATCGTGATGCTGCTCATGGCCGCGCGCTTTAGCTTGCGGGGCTTGCTCTGCAAGCCCCGAGTTGCGGCACCGGCCCGCTCTCCCACCCGGCCACCCATCGAAGATACCTTGAAGTGGGTGGCCGGGTGGGGGAGCGGGCCGGTGCCGCAACGCTTCAGCTATGCTGAAGCCGACAACTATCTCGCGCGGTGGAACAGCCAAGAGACACTGGAGCCGCCGGTCAGCGCCTCGCCGGTCAGGACGATCTGCTGGGTTTCACGTGGAATGCCCTTGGCGTCGATCCACACGCTTTCCTCGATCGCCAGCGCCGCGCCGCGCGCACGGAACTGCCACACCGATCCCGACCGCGTGCGGAGCAAGGCGCCCGAGCCATCGGCAGTGGGGGGTGGCGTCAACCGCAGGGTGGAGGTGGAAGCGGACGGTGAACGGCACGGCGCCGCCCTTGCCCCCGCGCTTCTCCGCGGGAAGCAGACTGTCTTCGCCGCGCACGTCGCGACCATCGGTGCCGAGCGCGATGGTGCGGCGGTGGATCACGCCGTGGCGGCGGGCATAGCCGTCATGGCTCGCCTCGATCCGGCTGGCGGTCTCGGTCTCGTTGCGGCTCAGCTCCATCTCGACCACCCCGCGTCCGAGCGTGCCGTCGGGATGGATCGCGGTGGAATTGCTGTCGCGCACGACCAGGGTCGAATGCGCCGCAGTCGTCCGCAGCCCCTCGGTCAGCGCGGTGGGCAGGCGCAGGTCCGCGCCGCGCGCGCCGCCGCAACTGACGACGATCCGCTCCTCGCCATCGGAGAATTCGAAGGCGAGGGTGGAGGCGCAGCCCCCGGCCATCACTCGTGCGATCGGCGGCGGGGCGGCGTCCATGATGAGCACCGTCCCCTGCTGGGCGAGGCGCTGATAGCCCCATTCATGCGCCTGACGCAGCGGGCGGACACGTGCCCCGGTCGCTTCGACCGTTTGGTCGACGACGTCACCGGGGACGGGTAGTCCGCCCTGCCAGCTAGCCAGGCCACGATCGCCATGGCTCACGCCGAGCAATGCCGAGACCATGCGGCCGATCGCCTCACCGACAAAGGGCGGCGCATCGAGGCGACGCGCAGCATAGGTTTCGCGAAGCAGCGTGAGCAGCTGGATCGCGTCGAGCAGCGCTGCGGGCGAGCGACCGGTAATCCCGCCATCGCGGCTGACCGCACCGATGATCGCACGGAACAGTCCCGCCTCACCGAACGAACGGCGCGGATCGCCGCCTGGAATCATCAGCCCGGCGGTAAGCACGCCGCACCATGCGGCAATGCGTGGTGCTCCGACGGGCGCGCGGTCGGCGGCGCGATCGAGATGGCGCGCGCCACGGGCGAGCGCGTGGAGAACTTGCGAGCGATAGACGAGGTCGGTGCTCGACAGGATCAGCGGCGCGTGCGCGGTCCAGAATTGCAGGCGGCGACCCCATAGATCGGCGCGCCACGCTGGATCGCGTACGCGATTGGCATGCGCGGCGAGCCATTTGCGCATCAGCGCCTCGGCAATTGGTGCCGCTTGCTGCCGGGTGGCGACGGTGGACAGGTCGCGCAGCCAGGCGAAGCTGTGGAGATGATCGCCGAACGGCACGGACCAGGTCGGTCGGGCGAGGTCGAGCGACTCCACGTCATGGCTCTCGCCGCGAAACACGAGGCGTCCCTCGAGCAACGCATTGCCGCGCGCCGGATCACCCATGAACGGGTCGTCGGTCACCGCGATCAGCTTGAGGGGGTGTCGGCCTTTCAGCCGCAGCGAATGAATTGGGGTCCGCCAGCTCAAGCGGAACAACTTTTCGGAAATGCGGTCGGCGAGAGACAGGCCGCGATCGCCGCCGATCCGGATGAGCCTTTTGCCCTGCTCGATCCCGTCGGTGGCCGCCCCGTCGGCGGGCTCATCGCCGCCAATGCTCACCCCGCCCGCAACGCAGCGATATTGTCGGCATAAGCCGACGGGCCGCCCTTGAACGCTGCGGTGCCCGCGACCAGCGCGTCGGCCCCTGCCGCGATGACGCGCGCGGCGTTCGTGCGATCGACCCCGCCATCGACCTCAAGGTCGATCGACCGGCCGCTGGTGTCGATCTTCGCGCGCAGCGTCGCGATCTTGGAAAGCTGGCTTTCGATGAACTTCTGCCCGCCGAACCCCGGGTTGACGCTCATCACCAGGATCAGGTCGATCAGGTCCATGACGTGGTCCACCACGTCCACCGGGGTCGCCGGATTGAGCACCACGCCGGCGCGCTTGCCCAGCGCCTTGATCGTCTGGAGCGTGCGGTGGAGGTGCGGGCCGCTTTCGGGATGGACCGACAGGCAGTCCGCGCCCGCCTCGGCAAAAGCCTCCAGCATCGGATCGACCGGCGCGATCATCAGATGGACGTCGAACGGCTTGGCGCTGTGCGGGCGCAGCGCCTTGATGATGGCGGGGCCGATCGTGATGTTGGGGACGAAATGTCCGTCCATCACATCGATATGGATCCAGTCGGCCCCGGCCACGTCGATCGCGCGCACTTCATCGCCCAATTTGGCGAAATCGGCGGACAGGATGGACGGGGCGATACGGACCGGGTTCATGGCCTTCCTTTATCACCTCGAAGCTAGGCGGCAACTCGCATCAGGCGCACCATGAAAAACCCGTCGAGCCCGCCTTGTTCCGCGAGCATCCCGGGAAGGGTGCGCAGCCAGCCGCGCGGATGGGCAGACAACCCCTCGGGCAGTTCGTCGGGCAGGATCGGGTCGATCGCGAATTCCGGATGCTGGGCCAGGAAACGCTCGATCTGCTGTTCGCCCTCTTCGGGCTCGAGCGAGCAGGTGGCATAGACCAGCAGCCCGCCGGGCCGGACCCAACGCGCGGCACGCGGGAGCAACTGCGCCTGAAGCTCGGCCATCTCGGCGATCAGGCGCGGGCGGACACGGTGGAGCACATCGGGGTGACGGCGGAAGATGCCGGTCGCACTGCACGGCGCGTCGAGCAGCACGGCGTCGGCCTCGAACCCCGGTGCCCACCTCAGAAGATCTGCTGCGACCACGGTGGCGGACAGCCCGGTGCGCTCGAGATTCTCGTGAAGTCGCGCCAGACGACTTTCCGAGACATCGACGGCAGTGACGTCCCATCCGGCGGCGGCGAGCTGGAGCGTCTTGCCGCCCGGCGCGGCGCACAGATCGAGCGCGCGGCCTGAACCGCCGCCGATCAGGCGGGCGGGGAGCGAGGCGGCGATGTCCTGCACCCACCAATGGCCTTCCGCAAAGCCGGGGAGTTCGAGAACGGTCGAGTCGGAGGGCAGGCGATAATGGCCGGGCCGTAGGCTCGGCGCGTTGGGCCAAGATGCGTCGTGGGCCGGATGCATCGTGAGGTCGAGCGGCGGCGGGGCGGCAATGGCGGCGCAGGCGGCGTCGGCGACGCGCGCCCCCCAATTGGCGGCGATCCGGGCATAGACATCGCCCGGCAGCGCGGGCGGGTCGGTCAGCACGGCATTCTGGCGCATCAGCGTGCCGAACACGCCATGGACCAGCTTGCGCGGACCGCCATCGACCAGCGCCAGCGCGGTGGAGATCGCGGCATGCGGCGGGGTGCCGAGCCGCAGCGCCTGTACCAGCGCGATCCGCAGCACGAAGCGCGCCTTGGCGTCATCGGGCAGGCGATTGCGCGTGGCGCTGTCGATCAGGTCGTCGAGATCGGTGAGGCGGCGCAGCACTTCCGCCGCGATGGCGTGCGCCAGACCGCGATCGGAGGGGGCAAGCCCTTGGGTCGAGGTGTCCAGTGCCTGTTCGATCGCAAGGCCGCGACGGAGCACGGCATCGAGCAGGCGCAGCGCCGCGCGGCGGGCGGGGGTGCCGGGGGGATCGGCGGGGCGGGGCGGAGGGCGATGACCGGTAGGGCGAGGCATCACCGCCCCCTACGCCGAATCGCGCGCGGGTTCACCCCCAAAGCATCAGCCGCGCCGGTTCGGGTCGAGCGCGCTTCCGCGACGCGGTGTCGCGCGCACACCCAGTGCAGACGGACGCTCGGCGGGGGCAGGGGCAGCGAATGCGTCGAGCGGGGCGCTCTGGCCCATGGTGACCGCGATTTCCTCCAGCGCTGCGATGCGGTTGCCGGTGTCGGGGTGGGTCGAAAACAGGCTGTCGCCGCCGCGCGCCAGGCCCGGGACGATGTAGAGTTGTGCTGCGGCAGGATTGCGTTCCGCCACCGGGTTCGGCACCGCCGCCGCGCCGCGCGCGAGCTTGGCCAGCGCCGAGGCGAGCGCGCGCGGGTTGCCCGAAATCTCCGCGCCGCCGCGATCCGCGCCATATTCGCGGGTGCGGCTGATCGCCATCTGGACGATCATCGCGGCGAACGGCGCGACGATCACCGCAAGAATGGTAGCGAGGAACGCGCCGCGGTTGTCGTCGCCGCCGCGAAAGAACAGGCCGAAATTGGCGAGCATCGAAATCGCGCCGGCGATCGTCGCGACCATTGTCATGATCAGCGTGTCGCGGTTGCGGACATGCGCCAGCTCATGCGCCATAACGCCCGCAATCTCCTCACGGTTGAGGATGTTGAGCAGGCCGGTGGTCGCCGCAACCGCCGCATTCTCGGGATTGCGCCCGGTGGCAAAGGCGTTGGGGTGGGGCGAATCGATGATGTACACCTTGGGCATCGGCAGCTGCGCGCGCTGGGCAAGTCCGGCGACCAGATTGTAGAATTCGGGCGCGGATGCACCGTCCACCTGACGCGCGCCGTGCATCTTCAGCACGATCTTGTCGGCATTCCAGTAGGTGAAGAGGTTCATCCCCACCGCGACCTGCAGCGCGATGATCATGCCCCCGCGTCCGCCAATGGTGAAGCCCAAAGCCATGAACAGCGCCGTCAGCGCCGCCAGCAGCATCGTCGTCTTGAAACCGTTCACTTGGATTCGATCCTTTCAGACCCCAATGTGGGGGCTGCAATCCGCGCGTCAATCTGAGGACCGATCATGGGCAAGCGCCCCCCGCATGTGAAGCCGCCCGTATATCTGTCGAAGAGCCCCCCGCTGCCAAAGCCTGAGACCGGGAAGAAGGCGGAGACCGATCCGCTGGGCAATGATCCCACCCGCTATGGCGACTGGGAGCTGAAGGGCATCGCGGTCGATTTCTGAACCGGCTGCGGAACGAAAGCAGGGACGGCGCGTCCTGCGCCGATGACCGCCCCAACCCGTACCCTGATGATCCGGATCGCCATCGGCATCGCCGTGGCGATCTTGTTGCTGTTGCTCGCGCTGGCGATGATGCCCTGGGGCGCGTTCAAGGGCCGGGCTGAGCGCGCGTTGTCCGACCGGTTCGATGCGCCGGTGACGATCGGCGCGATCGAGCGGCGCGGACTGTTTTCCTTCGCGCCATTGCTCGACATTCGCGACCTGCGCATCGCTCAGCCGGCCTGGGCCGGGACGGGGGAGATGGTGCGGGTCGAGCGCGTCACCGTGCGCCTTCCGGTGCTCCCGATCCTGATCGGGCGATTCGCGCCCGAGCCGGTCGAGGCGGCGAATGGCCGGATCATGCTGGTTCGCGCGCAGGACGGCCGCAAGAATTGGGACCGCAGGCCCGAGCGCGGCAGCGGCGGGGGGGAGCGGGCTCGACCGGTTGGCGGTGCGCAACCTGATCCTCGATTACCGCGACGCGCTCAAGGATCGGCGCGCGTCGGTGCGGATCGACTCGGACACCGCGGGGTTCCGCGCTTCCGGCACCGGCGCGCTCGCCACGGAGCAGGTGAGCATCGAGGTGCGCGGCGCGCCGGTCGCCGGGCGCGCGCGCTGGCCGTTCCGCGCGCGGATTGCCGGGCCGACCACGCGGATCGCGGTGCAGGGCGCGATGGCGGCGCCGTTCAACACGCGCGACATGGCGTTCGACATTGCGACACGGGGCGCCGACCTGCTCGATATCGATCGGGTGATCGAGGCAGGGCTGTTCGGGACCCAGCCGGTCGCGCTGGCCGGACGCGTGTCGCGCAAGGGCGATCAGTGGCGGATCGAGCGACTGGCCGGGACGATCGGCGGCTCCCGCCTGTCGAATGCGATCGCTACGGTGGACAAGAGCAAGCCAGGGCGTACGCGGATCGAGGGCGATGTCGTGCTGGCGAGCCTGGCGTTCGACGATCTTGCCAATGACCGCGGGCTTGCCATCGCGGCGGCGCGGCGCGCGCGGCTGGGCGACCGGCTGGTCCCGGCGACCGCAATCGACCTGAAGAGCGTGAGCGATGTCGATGGCGTGCTCCGGGTTCGCGCCGACCGGATCGTCGGCACGCCGGGCTTCAGGTCGGCCGAGGGGGTGCTGACGCTCGACAATGCGCGATTGACCGTCGATCCGTTCGCGATGGGGATGACACCCGGCAGCCTGAGCGGACGGGTGGTGATCGATCAGCGTGACGGCAAGCCGCAACCCAGCTTGACGCTCGACCTGCGGCTGCACGGCAGCAGGATCGCCGCGCTGGCGGGGGATGGTGTGCTCGATGCCCCGTTGCAGGGCCGCGCGCGGTTGACCGGCGCGGGCAAGACGATCCGCGATGCGATCGGGCGGTCCAGCGGCAGCGTCGCGCTGGTCGGTGGATCGGGTCGGATTCCGGCGAACATCGCTTCCTATCTGGGACTGGATGTCGGGCGCGGCGCGCTGGTCGGGGACGAGAGGGTCGCGGCACTGCGCTGCATGATCCTTAGGCTGGACGTGAAGAATGGAACCGGGCGGATGAATCCGTTCCTGATCGACACGTCGCGCGGCCAGTCGCGCTTTACCGGCACGGTGGACCTGCCGGACGAGCGGTTGGCGCTGGCGATGACCGGGTCGCCCAAGAAGGAAAGCCTGTTGCGGCTGACCAAGCCGGTGCCGGTGTCGGGGACGATCAAGGCGCCTGTGATGCGCCTGCCCGAAGGTGCGAAGCCCAATGTCGGCGGGGTGCTCAAGCTGCTGGGCGACGCGATCGCCGGGGACCGCCCGCCGCTGGCGACCGATGCCGATTGCAATGCACTGGCGGCGAAGGCGCTGCGCTAGAGCGCGTCGCGAATCTTGAGGACGGTATTCCAGTTGCGGGCGGTCGTAACCGGGTCGCGCGTCGCTTTTCCTAAGGGCGCGTGGAGCATCGAGCGCGCCTGACCTTCCGGGAAGTCGATGTAAAGTTCACGATCGATCGCCTGCGCGCGTTCGGGGCCGTCATAGTCGGCCATCAGCGCGGCGACCGCGTCGCCATCGACCGGTTTTCGGTGGAAGGTGACGACCAGGAAGCTGGGACGGTCTCGCGCGGCATCGGGAAAAGGGTTGGTAGCGACCACGGCAGCCATGTCTTCAGGCGTGCGGACGAAGATTTCGGATTTGAGGCCGGTTTGCTTCTCAAGTTCATCGTGGATTTGCGCTTCGAGCGCTTCGGCCTTCGCCCCGGGAGCGGTAAAGACGACATTACCCGAGGCGAGCAGGATCTTGACGTCAGTGAAGCCCAACCCCTCGACCACCGCCTTCAACTCGGCCGATTTGAGCTGACGCTTGCCGAGGTTGATCCCCCGCAGCAGCGCCGCCCATCTCATGCGGCTTCCCCGCGCGTCGGGCGGGCGAGCAGCGCGTCGACCACTGCGCGTACCGGGGTGCCTTCGAGCAGGGCGCAGACCGCTTCGGTTACCGGCATCTCGACCCCGGCGGCGCGTGCCGCTTCGCGCAGCACCGGGGCGGTGGCGGCGCCTTCGGCTACGGTACGGCGGTCGGCGAGCAGCTCCGACGCCGCCTTGCCCTGACCCAGCCCGACGCCGAGCGAGAAGTTGCGCGAATTGGTCGAGGAGCAGGTGAGAACCAGGTCGCCCAAGCCCGACAGCCCCGCCAGCGTCTCTGGCCGCCCGCCGCGCGCGACGCCGAAACGGGTCATCTCGGCAAAGCCGCGCGCGATCAGGGCGGCGCGGGCGTTGAGGCCCAGCCCCGCACCCTCGACCACGCCGCATGCGATGGCGAGGACGTTCTTGACAGCGCCGCCAATCTCCGCGCCGGTGACGTCGGACGAGCCATAGGTGCGGAAGGTCGGCCCGCCGAGCCGCTCGGCCAGCGCGTCGCGCAGGGCAGCGTCCTCGCACGCCAGCGTGACGGCGGTGGGCAGCCCCTTTGCCACCTCATGCGCAAAGGTGGGGCCGGAGAGGACCGCGACCGGCGCTTCCGGGTGCAGCTCGCGCGCGATTTCCGCGACCAGCTTCTGCGTCCCCGCCTCGATCCCCTTTGCGCAGAGCACCAGCGGGCGGTTGCCGGCTGGAAGCTGCGACAGGACCGAGCGGAGGAACTGCGCCGGGACGACCACAAGCAGGGCGTCGCTATCGGCAAGTGCGGCAAGGTCGCTGGTCGCATGGATCGACGGGGAGAGGGGGACACCGGCGAGGAACAGCGCATTCTCATGGGCCGCGTTCACTGACGTCACGACGTCATCCTCACGCGCCCACAACATCACCGGCTCACCGCCGCGCGCTGCCACCTGAGCGAGAGCGGTGCCCCATGCGCCGCCACCGAGCACACCGATCTTCATGCCTTCACCCCCGCTCCACGCACCTTCTCCGCGTCCGGGTCGAGCGGCCAGCGCGGGCGCGCGGGCACGTCGAGCGGGTCGCTGTATCCGGCGGCGAAGCGCTCCGCCCCGGCCCAGGCGATCATGGCCGCATTGTCGGTGCAGAGCCAGAGTGGCGGCGCGACGAAGCGCAGGCCATGTTCGGTCGCGAGCGTCTCAAGCGCTGCGCGCACCGACGCGTTGGCGGCGACTCCGCCCGCGACGACCAGAGCGGTCGCGCCCATCGCCTTGCCCAGCGCGATGCGGGTGCGATCGACCAGGCAATCGACCACCGCCTGCTGGAACGATGCGGCGAGGTCGGCGGGATCGAACTTGCCGACTTTGCGCGCGACGTCGCTCTTGAGGCCCGCGAAGGAGAAGTGCGGCTCGCCCGATCCGACCAGCGGGCGGGGCAGCGGGACCGCGCGCGGATCGCCATACTTCGCCGCCGCCTCGACCGCGGGGCCACCGGGGAAGCCGAGGCCAAGCAGCTTGGCGGTCTTGTCGAACGCCTCACCCGCCGCATCGTCGATCGTGGTGGCGAGGCGGCGATAGGCGCCGACTCCCTCGACCAGCAGCAGCTGGCAATGCCCGCCCGACACGAGCAGGAGCAGATAAGGGAAGGCGAGATCGGGGTCGGTCAGGCGGGGGGACAGGGCGTGGCCCTCGAGATGATTGACCGCGACCAGCGGCTTGCCCGCCGCGTGCGCCAGCGCCTTGCCGGTAACGAGGCCGACCATCACCCCGCCGATCAGTCCTGGCCCGGCGGTCGCCGCGACCGCATCGACATCGGCGAGCGTGACGCCCGCCTCTTCGAACGCGGCGGCGATCAGCGGCTCGAGCGCCTCGACATGCGCGCGCGCGGCAATTTCGGGGACCACGCCGCCGAACGGCCGATGCGCCTCGTCCTGCCGGGCAAGGCGGTGAGAGAGGATGCGGCGGTCCGTGGTCACCAGCGCGGCGGCGGTTTCGTCACAACTCGATTCGAGGCCGAGGATCAGCATCGCGCCGATCTAGGGAGTCGCGGAGCAATTGTCGAAGGGGGCTAGGAAGTCGCGATTCCTGCCTTTGCCATCACCTCCGCGCCGGTCAGCCGCTCATGGTCCCCGGCAAAGGCATAGCCGGCGGGCTGCTCATCGACGAAAATCTCTTCGGTGAGCGGAAAGGCGTCGACACCCTCGAACAAACCCGCGCCGAACGAATACCCGTCCTTCGGCGCATAATAGTAGAAAAGATGCGTCCCGCAGTTGCGGCAAAAGCCGCGCTCCGCCCAGTCGGACGAATGATAGCGGACAATGTGTTCAGCGCCATCGATCTGCGGATCGGTGACCAGCCGCAGCGATAGTAAAGGCCCGCCGCCCCAGCGCCTGCACATGCTGCAATGGCATGCCTCAATCACCGGCGCGGGGGCGGCAATCCGCACCCGCACCGCGCCGCACAGGCAATGTCCGTCGAGTTGCTTTGCGTCTGACATCGCGCACCTCCGTCGCATGGGATAGCGCGCTGCGATGCAGGCGGATAGTTCAGCTGTGCGTCGACAGCACCTCCGCCACCCGCGCCTCCGACCGGGCATGGAGCGCCCAGAAGTCGCGAACGGGGTCGCCGGCCAACAGCCCTTGCAGCACTGCAAAGTGGGCGTGCCAGCCGCCCCCGAAATTGGCCATCGGCGCGGGGCCGGTGATGCCGCTGTGAGTGAGGATCAGGCGAGTCTTGTCCGCCCCGTCGGCGAACAGTTCGAACCGGGCGGTTCCTTCCTTCCCTTCATCCCAGCTGATCGCGAAGACATGTGGCGGATCATATTCGACCACCCGCTCGCACCCGACCGCGCCTTTCCATTTGGCGTATTCCTCCGGATAGGGAACGTCATCGGTCGACAGTTCGTCATGGTCGAATACCAGATCCACTTCGCCGCCCCGCCGCGCATCGGTGCCGCCCGCGAACCACCGGCGGCGTAGATCGGCGTCGACCAGGTAGCGCCACACCGTCGCGGGCGGTGCGTCGAGGATGCGGACCATGCGAATCGTATCGGGCGCGAGGCGTTCGAGGTCGGGCATCGTGGCGGTCATGGCGTGTCTCCCTTGGGAAGGTCGGCGAGCAGGATTTCGAGCTGGTCGAGGCGCGCGTTCCAGAAGTCTGCCCATTGCTGCAGCCACTGGTTCGCTTCGGCGAGCGGCGCAGGATTGAGCGCGCAGCGATGCGTGCGGCCATCGCGGCGGCGCACAACCAGGCCAGCGCGTTCGAGCACCTGAACATGCTTCGACGCCCCGGCGAGGGTCATCGCATAAGGCTGCGCAAGTTCGCCGATGCTCTTTTCGCCTTGGGCGAGTGTGGCGAGCATCCCGCGCCGTGTGGGATCGGCGAGGGCGTGAAATGTGGCATCGAGTCGTTCAACCATTTGGTTGAATTACACGGTCGCCCTGGGACTGTCAACCGACCGGTTTAGCTTTGCGCCATCGCGCGATCCGATACGAACGGGTTGGTCTTGCGTTCCTGCCCGAAGCTGCTCGGCTGGCCATGGCCCGGGACGAACACCGTGTCGTCACCGAGCGGCCACAGCTTGGTGGTAATCGCGTCGAGCAGGTCCTGATGATTGCCCATCGGGAAGTCGGTGCGGCCGATCGATCCCTGAAAGATCACGTCGCCGACGATGGCGAGCTTCGACGGCGCATGGTGGAACACGACATGCCCCGGGGTGTGGCCGGGGCAGTGATAGACGTCGAGCGTCAGGTCGCCGACCGTGACGGTGTCCCCATCGACCAGCCAGCGATCGGGCTCAAACGGTTTGCCGTCGATGCCATATTTGCGGCCATCATCGTCGAGCCGGCTGATCCAGAAGCGGTCGGCCTCATGCGGCCCCTCGATCGGCACGCCCAGCTCCTTGGCTAGCATGCCCGCCTGGCCGCAATGGTCGATATGGCCATGGGTAATCAGCAATTTTTCGATGGTGACGCTATGCTGCGCTGCCGCCGCCTTGAGCAGATGCAGGTCGCCGCCCGGATCGGTGAACGCACCACGCATGGTGCGGGTGCACCAGAGCAGGGTCGAATTCTGCTGGAGCGGAGTGACGGGGACGATCGCGGCGCGCAGTGGGGGCGTGGGGGTGGTGGACATGGCTGTTGCAGATAGTCTGCCCCCGATCGTGCAGCAACAGAGGCTTGCGGGCAGACGTTTAGCGCTTCATGGCCGGTGCGATGCGACCCGACACACCGTTTGTGCTGCTCGACGATGCCCGGCCGGGGGGCAGTGACGCGCGGCTCTACACCGTGCCGGTGCGGGTGGTCGTCGCACATCGCCCGGAAGAGGTCACACCTGCGCTCGCCGCGCTGGACGCCGCGCGGGGCGAGGGACTGCATGCGGCGGGCTATATCGCTTACGAGGCCGGACATGCGATCGAGACACGACTTGCCGGGCTGAGCCGCACGAAAAGCGATACGCCGCTCTTGTGGTTCGGATTGTTCGAGACGGCCGAGCATCTGGCCCCAGACACCGTCGCCGCACGGCTGCCCGACCCGGCGGGGGGTTGGGTCGGACGGCCCGCACCGGGGATTAGCCGCGCCGACTATGACATTGCCTTTGCCCGCGTGCATGACTGGATCGAGGCGGGGGATATCTATCAAGCCAATTTGACCTTTCGAGCTGCGGTGCGCGTCGCGGGCGACCCGCTTGCCGCCTATGCCGCGATCCGCGCGCGGGCGGCGGCGGGCTATGGCGGGATTGTGTGGACTGGCAGCGACTGGCTGTTGTCCTTCTCGCCCGAATTGTTCTTTGCGCTCCGCAGAGGCGAGCTGATCGCGCGACCGATGAAGGGGACGACGCCGCGCGGTGCTACGCCGGAGGCAGATGACGCGGCGCGGGCCGAACTGGCGCTGGACGAAAAGCAGCGCGCCGAAAATCTGATGATCGTCGATCTGATGCGCAACGACCTCACCCGGATCGCCGCGCCGGGCAGCGTGCATGTGCCCGAATTGTTCAAGGTCGAAACCTATCCGACGCTGCACACCATGGTGTCGACCGTCGCGGCAAAGCTCGCGCCCGACATCGGCCCGGGGCAGGCGCTGGCGGCGATCTTCCCGTGCGGGTCGGTGACCGGCGCGCCCAAGATTCGGGCGATGGAGGTGATCGCGGCGGTCGAGCCCGATGCGCGCGGTGCCTATACCGGATCGATCGGGCGGATCGATCCGGATGGCGACGCCGCGTTCAATGTCGCAATTCGCACGCTGCATTTGCGCGATGGAGCCGATGAAGCGACGATTGGCCTCGGCTCGGGCGTGGTTGCCGATTCGCGCGCGGGTGAGGAATGGGACGAATGCCTGGCCAAGGGCGCATTCCTGACGCGGGGCCAGCGGCGCTTCGACCTGATCGAGACGATGGCATTCGATCCCGTCGGGGGGATCGCGTTGCTCGAACGGCATCTTGAGCGGATGCGGGCCAGCGCCGGGGCGTTCGGGATACCGTTCGACCGGCACGGCGTGCGCAACGAGCTGCAGGCCGCGACCTTCCGGCTGCGTCATCCGGCCAAGGTGCGGCTGCTGCTGTCACCCGAGGGACGACTTGCGATCGGCACCGGACCGATGCCCGGGGCACCGTACGGTCCGGTCACGGTCGCGCTCGCCCGCCGCCAAGTCGCGCCGCGCGACTTTCGCCTGGTCCACAAGACCAGCGACCGCAGCCCCTGGCCGCGTGTCGCGGGGGGCGTGGGAGACGGTATTCGTCGATGACGAGGGGTATCTGACAGAGGGCAGCTTCACCTCGCTCTTCGTGCCCGGCGACGACGGCGTTCTGCGCACCCCGCCGCTGGCGCGCGGCATCTTGCCCGGCGTGTTGCGCGCCGAGCTGATCGCTACCGGCCGCGCGGTCGAGGCCGATCTGCAGCCCGAGGATTTGCGCCAGGGATTCCAGCTCGGCAACGCGCTGCGCGGACTTGTTTCGGCTGTTACGGTTGCGGAAGTGGAACCCTCCGACCTATAGGGCGCGCGATTTCCATTCAGAGAGGCGTTTTCCATGCAGACCTCCGCCGCGCTCAACCGCATCCAGCCCTCCGCGACGCTCGCGATGACGAGCCGCGTGTTCGAGCTGAAGCGCGCGGGGGGTCGATGTCATTGGCCTGGGCGCGGGCGAACCTGATTTCGACACGCCCGATTTCGTCAAGGAAGCGGCGATCGAGGCGATCCGCCGCGGCGCGACCAAATACACCAATGTCGACGGCACGCCCGAGCTCAAGGCTGCGATCGTCGCGAAGTATGCGCGCGACAATGGCCTGACCTATGCCGAAAGCCAGATCAGCGTGAATTCGGGCGGCAAGCACACCTTGTTCAACGCGTTCTGTGCGACGATTGACGCGGGTGACGAGGTGGTGATCCCGGCACCCTATTGGGTCAGCTATCCCGATGTGGTCGAGTTTGCTGGCGGGAAGCCGGTGTTCGTCGCGGCGGGTGCCGACCAGGCCTACAAGATCAAGCCCGAACAGCTGGAAGCGGCGATCACCGCAAAGACCAAATGGGTGGTGCTCAACTCACCGTCCAACCCGACCGGCGCGGCGTATAGCGCGGCCGAGCTGCGCGCGCTGGGCGAGGTGCTGGAGCGGCACCCGCATGTGCTGATCTATGCCGACGATATGTATGAGCACATCCTGTACGACGGCTTCGAATTCGCGACGATCGCACAGGTGTGTCCGGCGCTCTACGACCGCACGCTGACCGCGAATGGCGTGTCGAAGGCCTATGCCATGACCGGCTGGCGCATAGGCTATGCCGGTGGCCCGCAATGGCTGATCAAGGCGATGGGCAAGCTCCAGTCGCAGTCGACCAGCAACCCGTGCAGCATCAGCCAGGCGGCATCGGTTGCGGCGCTCAACGGCGATCAGTCGTTCCTGGCCGAGCGCAACGCCGCGTTCCAGACGCGCCGCGATCTGGTGGTGTCGATGCTCAATGCCATCGACGGGATGACCTGCCCGACGCCGGAGGGTGCCTTCTACGTCTATCCCGAGTTCAGCGCGCTGATCGGCAAGACCACGCCCAAGGGGCTGAAGATCGACAGCGACGAGACGATGGTCGGCTATCTGCTCGACGACGCGAAGGTGGCTGCTGTGCACGGCGCGGCGTTCGGCCTGTCGCCGGCGCTGCGCATCAGCTATGCGACCAGCGATGCGCTGCTGACGCAGGCGTGCACGCGGATTCAGGAGGCGTGCGCCGTGCTGCGCTGACCAGCGATATTTTTTCGCTGAGCGCTGAAACCTTTTGCGCGGGTTTCCCGAATATGAACGGGAAGACCAGCGCAGGTTCAGCGCGGGAAAGTTAGTCTTTGCTTGGAATTCGAGGTGGCACCCCCATCTCCGCGCCAAGCACAAAGGATTTGTACCATGATCGCGGCTTTCAAATCGCCGTTTCTCCGCCGTTTCCTTGCCGGTTTCTCGCTTGGCGCGATCGGAATGGTCGCGCTCCATGCGGAGCAGGTGATGGCGGCGCCGCTGTTCTGATGCTGCGCGCGGTCGCCCTCGGCCTTGCCAGCTTGGGGGCGATCGGGTTCGCGCATGTGGCGGGCCTGGCTCCCCCCGTGTTCGCCGGCGGCGGCGAAAAGGCCGTCCCGATCCCCGCTTCCACCACCGATGTCGCGCCCGCGCCAGGCGATCAGGTCGCGGTCCTCGCCGGCGGCTGTTTCTGGGGCATGGAGGCGGTGTTCGAGCAGGTGAAGGGCGTGAAGACGGTGACCAGCGGCTATGCCGGTGGTACCCGCGCGACCGCGACCTATGCCCAGGTGGTGACCGAACGCACCGACCATGCCGAGGCGATCCGCATCACGTATGACCCGCGGGTGGTCAGCTATGCGACCTTGCTGCGCATCTATTTCTCGGTCGCGCACGATCCCACTCAGCTCAATCGGCAGGGGCCGGATATCGGCCCAAGCTATCGCTCGGCGATCTTTCCGCAGAACCCGGGACAGGCCCGGGTCGCGCGCGCCTATATCGATCAGCTCGGCAAGAGCGGTGTCTATCGCGCGCGGATCGTGACGAAGATCGAGAGCGGCGAATATTATCTGGCCGAGCCGGAGCACCAGGACTTTGCGCGGCGCAACCCGAACCACAGCTATATCGTCCGTTGGGACAAGCCCAAGGTCGCGGCGTTCCGCGCGGCGTTCCCCAGCCTCGCGCGCTAGAACCCCAGTTCGGCCAGCTTTCCCGCAAGTTCGGGCGGAAGTGACGCCATGTCGCCGCTGCCCAGATCGGCGGGCGCATCGGCCCCTTCCAGATAGCGCCAGCCCTGATGCGCGCGCTTGGCTTGCGGCACGACCTGCACCAGCGCGGGGTCGAGCAGGATCGCGGTGCGACCGCCCTCTGCCTCGGCAAAGCCCAAGATGGGGGAGCGCGCGACCAACTGGTGCTTGAGGATCCAGAACAGCGACCCCTGACCGGCGATCTCTTCATGCCGCTTTGGCAGATAGCGGGTGGTCAGCGCGACCGGGCCGTCGAGGCCGCGCAGTGCCAGCCGCTCGCGCAGATGGTCGACCCCGGTGGTCCCGAACGCGACTTTGGTAAGGTGGAGCGCCATCGCCGCGATCTGGGGACCGGGCGGCTGCCGGTCAAGCTACCAGCCGACCAGCCCCGATGCGACGGCGAGTCCGAGAAAGGCGAGAAATCCCATCGGATCGGTGACCATCGTCACGAACACCGACGATGCGACCGCAGGATCCTGGTTCATCCGGTCGAGCGCGACCGGGACCAGTACCCCCGCGAGCCCGGCGACCAGAATGTTGATCACCATCGCCGCCGCGATTACGCCGCCCAGCGCCGGATTGCCGAAGACGATTGCCGCACCCAGGCCGAGCAGCACGGCGATCGTGCCGCCGTTGAGCAGGGCGACCTTGATCTCGCGCTTGACCATCCGCATCGTGTTCGACTGGGTCAGCTGATTGGTCGCCAGGGCGCGCACGATGATCGCCATCGTCTGCGTCCCCGCATTGCCGCCGACCGATGCGACGATCGGCATCAGGATCGCCAGCGCCACCATCTGCTCGATCGCGCCGCCGAACAGCGCGATGATGGTCGATGCGACCAGCGCGGTGAACAAATTGGCGATCAGCCAGCGCACGCGCGCGATATAGGAATCGCGCACCGGCTCGTTGATGTCGCCATCGCCCGCGCCCGACAGCAGCAGTGCGTCCTCGCCCGCTTCCTCGGAGATGATATGGACGATGTCGTCCACCGTGATCATGCCGACCAGCCGTCCGGCATCGTCGATTACCGCGGCGGAGATCAGCGCATATTTCTGAAAGATCAGCGCGACCTCTTCCTGATCCATGCCGACCGGGATCAGCGTCTGTTCGCGCTTCATCACGTCCGCGATCGACACCGATCGCGGGGTGCGCAGGATCCACGACAGCGCGCAGGTGCCGACCGGGTGGTGCGCCGGGTCGACGACGAAGATTTCCCAAAAATCGGTCGGCAGCTCCTCCTCGCCGCGCAGGAAGTCGAGCACGTCGCCGACCGTCCAATGCTCGGGTACCGCGATCAGCTCGCGCTGCATCAGGCGGCCGGCGGATTCCTCGGGGTAGGACAGCGCCTCTTCGATCGCGGCACGATCGTCGGGGTCGAGCGCGCGGAGGACGGCACGCTGGTCCTCTTCCTCCATGTCCTCGATGATCGCGACCGCGTCGTCGGTATCGAGTTCGGCGGCGATATCGGCGACTTCGTGCGGCTCGAGCGCCTCGATCAGCGCCTCGCGCACCCAGTCGTTCATCTCGGCGAGCACATCGCCGTCGATCAGGCCCGAGATGGCAGCGGCGAGCGCATGGCGCTGGTCGGCGGGCGTCAGCTCGACCAGGTCGGCAATGTCGGCGGGGTGAAGCGGTTCGACCTTCTCGCGCGCCGCCTCGACATCGCCCGACTCGACCAGGTCGAGGACGGTCCGCACGAACTCGGGAGACATCCGCTCATGCGCCTCGTGCGCGGGCGAATCGGGGGTACCGGCCGTGGTTTCGGTCTCGTCGATCATCGAGCCTCCCCCGACTGTGCTGCCCGCCCCCTCTAACGCGCTCGAATCGCGCTGCCAATCCGCTGCAGGCGCGCCATGATTTGCAACCCGCTCCGCGCCGCCCTAGGGGAGGGAGGTCTCATTTGTTTCCACTGGAGTTTTCCTTTCGATGTCCGATCTTCCGACGCGCCTTGTGATGACGCTCGACAGCGGCGACGTGCACATCCAGCTGCGCCCCGACCTTGCCCCCCAGCATGTCGAGCGGATCGTCAAGCTGGCCGACAGCGGCTTCTATGACGGCGTCGTGTTCCACCGTGTGATCGACGGCTTCATGGCGCAGGGCGGCGACCCCAGCGGCACCGGCATGGGCGGGTCGAAGGAGCCCAACCTTCCCGCCGAATTCAGCCGTGAACCGCATGTCCGCGGCGCATGCTCGATGGCGCGCACCAACGATCCCAACAGCGCGAATTCGCAGTTCTTCATCTGCCTCGACGACGCAACCTTCCTCGACGGCCAGTACACCGTCTGGGGCGTGGTGACCGAAGGCATGGAGCATGTCGACGCACTGCCCAAGGGCGAGCCGCCGCGCAACCCGGGCAAGATCGTCCAGGCGCGCAGCGCAGCCTGAACTATCGGTTCACACCGAGTTCAACGCGGAACCGGCAGGGGCGGGACATGTTTGGCAATAGCATGATGTTTCGCCCCCTCGCGGCTGTGGCCGCCCTCACCCTCGCCCTGCCGGCCGCGGCGCAGCAGGGCACGCTGGCGCAGGTGCAGCAGCATCTGCGCGCGACCCAGTCGATGACTGCCGCGTTTAGCCAGACCGATCGGACCGGCAAGACGCTCAACGGCACGATGACGCTCAAGAAGCCGGGCAAGATTCGGTTTCAATATGAAAAGGGCGTCCCGCTGCTGATCGTCGCCGATGGCAGTTCGCTGTGGTTCATCGACTATTCGGTGCGCCAGGTGCAGCGCTGGCCGGTCAAGGATTCGCCGCTCGGCATCCTGATGAATCCCGATCGCGACGCCGCGCGGTACGCCAAGGTTGTTCCGACGGGTAACCCCGATGTGATCAGCGTCGAGGCACGCGATCCCAAGCGGCCCGAATATGGTCGCATCACGATGGTGTTCGCGCGCAACGCGTCGGCACCGGGTGGACTGATGCTTCAGGGCTGGGTCGCGCTCGATGCCCAGAACAACCGCACGACGGTGCGGCTATCGAACCAGCGGTTCAACGCGCCGGTCAGCGACGGAGCGTTCCGCTGGAACGACCCGCGGAAAACCGGCGGTCGTCGCTGACATCCGCGTTCATGTTGGTGACAGCTTTGACACGCTAGATCGGTTTCGCGGACGGGGCCTTGGGATTTTTTCCCCCTGTTGCCCGAGGCACATCCCGTCCCGCCTGCGTGACGAACGCCAGGTCGGCCCTCGCTCCATGCCCCCGGAGCGGGGGCCTTTTGGTTTTTGGTGGTGTTTGTGCGCCTATCGGCGCAGCGGCACCGGCCCGCTCCCCGCCCCGCCACCCATCGGCAGGATATTCTGGAATGGGTGGCGGGGCGGGGGAGCGGGCCAGCGCCGAAATCTGAACGTCGCGCTGGTATCGGCGGAGGATCGCCCCTAGATCACGCGCGATGAAGATCGCCTCCTGGAACATCAACTCCGTCCGCTTCCGCATGGAGATCGTCGAACGTTTCCTGCGCGAGGAAGCGCCGGATGTGCTGTGCCTTCAGGAAACCAAGGTGATCGACGGCGATTTCCCGCACGCGCCCCTGCGCGCGCTGGGTTACGATCATATCGTCATCCATGGCCAGCGGATGCACCACGGCGTCGCGATCATCAGCCGGGTGCCGCTGGTCGAGGACGACCGGCTCGACTGGCAGGCGAATGGCGAGGCGCGGCATGTCGGGGTGCGGCTGCCCAACGGGGTGCGGCTGGAAAATGTCTATGTCCCGGCCGGCGGCGACATTCCCGATCGCGAGAAGAACCCCAAATTTGGCCAGAAGCTCGATTTCGTCGAACGCATGACCCGCTGGTCGGAGGGGCTGGGCAGCCTGCCCGTGATCGTCACCGGCGACTTCAACATCGCGCCGCTCGAGTGCGATGTGTGGAGTCACAAGCAGCTGCTCGACGTGGTCAGCCATACGCCGATCGAGGTCGAGGCGCTGGGGCGGATGCAGGCGGCGAACGACTGGGTCGACCTTGGCCGCCGCTTCATCCCGGCACCTGAGCGCTGCTTCACCTGGTGGAGCTATCGCGCCAAGGACTGGGCGGCGTCGGATCGCGGGCGGCGGCTCGACCATATGTGGGCGAGCGGCGATGTCGCGGCACAGGCGACCGCGCATCGCGTGTGCGAGCCATGCCGGGGCTGGCTCAAGCCGTCGGACCATGTCCCGATCGTCACCGAGTTCGCCTTTTGAACGGCAGCACGCCCGATCCCCGTGCGGCGGCACGCGCGGTCGATGCGATGAGGCGCGGCTGGCCGTTCGCGGTTCGCGGGAGTACGGGCGCATTGTCGCTGCTGGCGGTCGAAACGGCGGATGCCGCAAGGCTCGCCGAGTTCGATCCGGGGATCGCGGCGCCGTTGCTGATCACGTCGGGCCGCGCGGTGACGCTCAAGCTCGCCAATCAGGCGGCGGCGGCAGTTCCGGATTCGCCGGTGATGATCGCGCGGCGGCCCTGGCTCGATTTCGACGCAGCTGTGGCGCTCGCTGACCCGCAACTCGACCTGCGCACGCCCCTCAAGGGGCCGTTCCGCGCGGTGCCGGCGATGGCACCCGATGCGGCGGCGGCGGCGCTGCGGCTGGCGCGGATCGCCGGGTTGCTCCCGGCATTCTTCGCGCGCGGCGAAGGGCCGGGGCATCGGATCGACGATGCGGTCACCCCGGCGGATATCCAGGCGCATGAGGATCCGGCGCGGCTGCGGCTGGTCACGCGCGCGCGGCTACCGGTGGTCGGCGCGGAGGATGCCGAGATCGTCGCGTTCCGCTCCCCCGAATCGCCCGACGAGCATATCGCGCTGCTGATCGGCCAGCCCGATGGCAATCCGCCGCTGGTGCGGCTGCACAGCGAATGCCTGACCGGCGATGTGCTCGGCAGCCTGAAATGCGATTGCGGGCCGCAGCTGCATGCGGCGATCCGCGCGATTGCCGCCAGCGGATGGGGCATCCTGCTTTACCTGCGGCAGGAGGGGCGCGGGATCGGCCTCATCAACAAGCTGCGCGCCTATGCGCTGCAGGATCAGGGCTTCGACACGGTCGATGCAAACACGCGGCTGGGCTTTGCGGTCGACGCGCGGGATTTCGGCGTGGCCGCGCGGATGCTGACCCATCTGGGCCAGAACCAGGTGCGACTGTTGACCAACAACCCCGACAAGGTTGCGGGGCTTGAGGCGGCCGGCGTCGCGGTGGCGGAGCGGGTTGCGCACCAGCTTCCCCCCAACCCGCACAATGCCGCCTATCTGGCGACCAAGCGCGACCGCACCGGGCATCAGCTCTAACGCGATCCGTTCGTGTTGCGCTTGTTGAGCCACCATCTTCCACCTTCGCAGCTGTTCGACCTCGGCCCTTCGTCAGGCCCAATGCGGCTGGATGTTGGGATTGGATGCCTATTGCGCGAGCAGTGCTCTGCGCAGCCTAAAAATTAGGCACGCCTTCGCATCTGCACAATTTTTTACCTTTCGGTAACAATCGCCCGCGACGGAATCCCCGGAATCCTGCCTTTTTCGACTCTGGCACGCCCTTTGCTCAATGGCCTCCGGGTCAAACGCGAAAGGGGGCGGAATGAAACTCGTCATCGCTATCATCAAGCCGTTCAAGCTCGATGACGTCCGGGAAGCGCTCACAGAGTTGGGCGTTGCGGGCATGACCGTGACCGAGGTGAAGGGGTTCGGGCGGCAAAAGGGCCAGACCGAAATCTACCGCGGCGCGGAATACAGCACCAACATGGTGCCCAAGCTCAAAATCGAAGTGGTCTGTGCCAGCGATCTGGCGGGCCGGGTGGTCGAGGCGGTCCAGGCCGCAGCGAACACCGGCGCGATCGGCGACGGCAAGATCTTCGTGCTCGACGTCGGTCAGGCCGTGCGGATCCGCACCGGCGAAACCGACCAGACCGCGTTGTGAAGGGGGTAACGATGAAAACTGCACTCAAACTGGCTGCAGGCGCGGGCGTCGCGCTGTTCGCGGCCCTGCCCGCCTGGGCTCAGGACGCGGCTGCTGCTGCCGCGCCGACTCCCGACAAGGGCGACACCGCGTGGATGATGACCGCGACCGTGCTCGTCATGGCGATGATCGTCCCCGGCCTCGCATTGTTCTATGGCGGCCTGGTCCGTACCAAGAACATGGCATCGGTGCTGACCCAGGTGCTGGCGGTCGCGGCGTTCGCGATGCTGCTGTGGGTGATGTACGGCTATGCGCTGTCGTTCGGCGGTGACGCCAACCAGTTCATCTCGACCGGCAAATTCCTGCTCGCCGGGGTGACCGCCGACTCAACCGTCGCGACCTTCACCGACGGTGTCGTCATTCCCGAATTCGTGTTCATCGCGTTCCAGATGACCTTCTCCGCGATCACCGTCGCGCTGGTCATCGGCGGCCTGGTCGAGCGCATGAAGTTCAGTGCGCTGATGATCTTCGCCGCGATCTGGCTGACGATCGTCTATTATCCGATCGCGCACATGGTCTGGTATCTGGGCGGTACCGATGAAGCGACCGGCCTGATCTTTGGCTGGGGCGCGCTCGATTTCGCGGGCGGCACCGTGGTTCACATCAACGCCGGTGTTTCGGCGCTGGTCGGTGCGATCATCCTGGGCAAGCGCAAGGGCTATCCGACCGAGCGCATGGCACCGCACTCGCTGACCATGACGCTGATCGGTACGGGCCTGCTGTGGGTGGGCTGGTTCGGCTTCAACGCCGGCTCGGCGCTCGAAGCCAATGGTTCGGCGGGCCTCGCGCTCATCAACACCTTCGTCGCGACCGCGGCTGGCATCCTGTTCTGGATGCTGACCGAGCGGGTGCTGGGTCACAAGGCTTCGCTGCTGGGCGCATGCTCGGGTGCGATTGCCGGTCTGGTCGCTGTAACGCCGGCTGCGGGCAACTCCGGCCCGTTCGGTGCGATCCTGCTCGGTGCGATTGCCGGTGTGGTCTGCGCGATCTTCGTCATCGCGATCAAGCCGAAGCTGAAGATCGACGAATCGCTCGACGCATTTGGCATCCACGCTCTCGGTGGCATCGTCGGTTCGGTCCTGACCGCCGTGACCATGCTGCCGGTGCTCGGTGGCCCGGGCGCGGAAGACTATGAACTGGGCGCTCAGCTTTGGATCCAGATCAAGTCGGTCGGCGTGGCCGTGGCGTGGGCAGCGATCGGTTCGGCCATCGCCTTCACCATTGCCAAGGCACTCACCGGCCTGCGCGTCAGCCCCGAAGTCGAGCAGGAAGGTCTCGACCTCGGCGAGCATGGCGAGCGCGCCTACAACTACTGACGCAATTGGGGTCGCACCCGCAGCGGTGCGGCCCCTCACGATGTTCCTCCTGCGGACGACTGGGCCGGCTCTCTCCTGAGCCGGCCCGTTTTTTTATGTAAGGTCGGCCCGGACGAAATCGGCGCAGCGTTCGCCGATCATAATGCTCGGCGCGTTGGTGTTGCCGCCGATCAGGCGCGGCATGATCGAGGCGTCGGCGACGTACAGCCCCTCGACCCCGCGTACCCGCAGCTGCGGGTCGCACACCGCGCCATTGTCTGACCCCATTCGCGCGGTGCCGACCGGATGATAGATGGTGTCGGCGCGCGCGCGGATCAGCCGCTCCAACGTGGCATCGTCGTCGAACGGGTAGCGGTCCTTGCCTCCGAGCGCGGCCAGCGGCTGCTGCTCGAGGATGCGGTACATCATGTGCGTCCCCTTCATCAGCAGTTCCAGGTCGCGCGGATCGGACAGGAATTGCGGATCGATCAGCGGCGCGGTGCGCGGATCGGGCGACTTCAGCCGCACCGTTCCCCGACTCTCCGGGCGCAGGACACAGGCGTGGCAGCTATAGCCGTGCGCCTTGACCTTGGCCCGTCCATGGTCCTCGACGATCGCGATCAGGAAGTGGAGCTGTATGTCGGGCACTTCCAGCGCCGGATCGCTCCTCAGGAATGCCGCACCCTCGGCATAGGGTGACGTCATCATGCCGCTGCGGCTGCGGAACCAGCGCCACATGCCGCCGAGCCCCGCCAGCGAACCGCGCAGCGAGCGGCCGAGAAAATCATATCCCGGCGTCTCGAACGCAGCGACATAATCGAGATGGTCCTGAAGGTTGCCGCCCACCTCGGGCCGGTCGATGCGGACCTGAATCCCCATTTCCTTGAGATGCGCAGCCGGACCGATGCCTGACAGCATGAGCGTTTGCGCGGTACCGAACACGCCGCCCGCCATTACGACGGCGCGGCGCGCGCGGATCATCTTGGTCTGTCCTCCGCGTGAATAGGCGACGCCCCACACGCGCCCTTCCTCGATCAGCACGCGTTCGACGGTGGCTTCGCAGATGATGTTGAGGTTGGGGCGGTCCTTCAGATAGCCGCGCGCGGCGGTCCAGCGCTCGCCGTCCTTCTGCGTCACCTGATAGACGCCGATCCCCTCTTGGCTCGGCCCGTTGAAATCGTCGTTGCGCGGGATCTGCAGCGCCGCGCCCGCTTCGACGAACGCGCGGGTTCCGGGGTGGATGAAACTCTGGTCGCTGACATGGAGCGGGCCTTCGCCGCCATGATAATCGTCCGCGCCGCGCTCATTCGCCTCGCTGCGCTTGAACACGGGGAGCACATCGTTCCAGCCCCAGCCGGGGCAGCCGAGCCGTTCCCAATTGTCATAGTCCCACGGCACGCCGCGGATGTAGAGCATCGCGTTGATCGCGCTCGATCCGCCCAGCCCGCGCCCGCGCGGCTGGTATCCGCGACGACCGTTGAGGCCGGGCTGCGGCACCGTCTCATACGCATAGTTGGTCGCGGGGGTCTGCATCGCGATCCCGCCGGGCATCAACGTGCGGAAGCTGGTGTTGCGCCCCCCGCCTCCAGAACGGCAACCGAGTACTTCCCGTCCTCGCTCAGCCGACCTGCTGCGGCGCTCCCCCGGACCCGGCTCCGATGACGACGATATCGGCTTCTTCCACTGGACCCCCGCCTTTTCCCGCGCCTCCCAGCGCGCCTTGATTATCTCGGATGTATCGCGGCTGCCGTCATGGCTCCAGCCGGGCGGCGCGATCATGTACATGAGGCGGGCGTGCCAGTTCGGGGCAGCCCAGACGTCCTGCGCGATCCCCCACCATTCGTGAAAGGCGGCGCGGACGAGGTTGAAGTCGGGCAGGTTCTTGACGATGCCATAGCGCGGGCGATCCTCATCGCGCTCCGCCTCGAACGTGCCGAACATGCGGTCCCAGATGATGAACACGCCGGCATAATTCTTGTCGAGATAGCGCGGGTTGGTCGCGTGATGGACGCGGTGGTGCGAGGGCGTGTTCATCACCGCCTCGAACCAGCGCGGCATCCGCCCGATCACCTCGGTGTGAATCCAGAATTGGTAGACGAGGTTTACCCCCGCCACGAAGAACACAATCGCCGGCGGAAAGCCGATCAGGAACAGCGGCAGGCGGAAGATGAAGCCGAGGCTGAAGAACCCGGTCCAGGTCTGCCGCAGCGCGGTCGACAGATTATAGTGTTGCGAACTGTGGTGGATGACATGGCTTGCCCAGAACCAGCGGACGCGGTGCGCCGATCGGTGGAAGACATAATAGGCGAGATCGTCGAGCACGAAGGCGACGACGAACCAGTACCAGGCATAGGAGATGTCGAAGAGGCGATATTGGTGCACCCACACCGCCATCGCGAAGACGAAGCCACCCGCCAGCACGCCCGCGATCGTGCTGCCAAACCCCAGCATCAGCGATGTCAGCGTATCGCGCAGGCAATAGCGGCTGCGGTCCTTGATCCGCGCGACCACCATCTCCGCCAGCACGAGCAGGACGAAGGCCGGGACGGCGAGATCGACCGGGTCCGGCAGATTGGGCATTCGCTCTCCTTACACGCGTGTAAATAAGCGTGTCGGATCGACCTTGGCAATGGTTAGCCGAGCGCGTCGGTTAGGGCGTGCGCCGCGTCCGCATCGGCAACAGTGATGCGAAACACTGTGCCCGGTTGCAGCTCCAGCGCGATCTTCAGGCCGTCCGCCTCCGGATGGGTCATCACGACGCGGGCCGACTTGAACCGCGTCGCCCGGTGTCGCGCGCCGAGTGGTTCGATCACCACCAGATCGGCGGTGCCCCCCGCCACCATGGCGCGCGTGCCATCGGTGGCGACGACGCCGACCTTGCCCGAAAAGCCGGATACCAGCGCCTCGGCGAGGCGGATCGCGTCGTCTCCAGTCTGCAGCCGTCGTGCGCCACCCAGCCCGAGCAGCGAGGCAATCCCGGCCAGCGCTAGCACCGCCGCCAGCGATCCGCCGACCAGCCACCAGTTCATGACGTCACGCCTTGCCCGACAGCGCGTCGAGCATCGGACGGAGACCGCTGATGTCGTATCCCGCCTGTGCGGCCTTGCCGATCAGCGTCTCGGGATCGCCACCGCGGCTCGCCTCGGCGAGCGCCCACAGGTTGGTCGAGCGCGTGCCCGATCGGCAATAGGCGAAGACCGGACCATCTGCACCCTCGATCGCCGCGCGCATCGCCTCGACCTGCGGCATCGAGAAGCCGGCATGGGTGACGGGGATGGCGTGGTAGGACAGGCCCAAAGTCTCCGCGACCGCGCGGATCGCGTCGCCCGAGGGCTGGCCAGGCTCTTCCTCGTCGGGGCGGTTGTTGACGATCGCCTTGAACCCCGCGCGCGCGATGTCGGTCACGTCGGCCGGGCTGATCTGCGGGGCCACCGAAATGGTTTCGTCGATCGTGCGCATGTCAGGCGGCCTCTTGGATCACTTGCAGGAAGGTATCGCCATAATCCGCCAGCTTGCGCGCGCCAATGCCCGGAATGCGCGAGAGGTCGGCGAGCGTCGCCGGGCGCGTCGCTGCCATTTCGCGCAACACCGAATCGTGGAAGATGACATAGGGCGGGACCGCCGCCGCCTGCGCCAGCGCGCGGCGCTTGTCGCGCAACGCCTCGAACAGCGGATCGCCGACAGGGTTGGGCGCGCCGGTGCTGCTGCCCTTGCGGCGGCGTTCGCGCTTGGGCGGTATGACCAGGTCGAGGGTGGCTTCGCCCTTCAGGATCGGCCGCGCACCGGGGCCGAACTCAAGTCCTCCATGCGGATTGGTACGCAGCGCGTCGCGTAGCAGTAGAGCGCGACCAACCGGCTTGATCAGCGCAGCTTCATCCCCCTCGACGATGCCCCAGACCGACAGCGCCTCATGCCCGTTCATCAGACTGCGTTCGGTCGACTGGCCGGTCAGCACCTGTTCGATATAGGTCGCGCCGAAACTCTGGCCGGTGCGGAACACGGCGGAGAGATATTTCTGCGCCGTTACGCTGGCGTCGATTGCCTTGGGCGCTTCGAGGCAATTGTCGCAATTGCCGCAGGTCGCGGGCGGTTCCTCGCCGAAATGGCGCAGCAGGATCGCGCGGCGGCATCCGGCGGTCTCGACCAGCGCACCAAGTGCGTTGAGCCGCGCGCGTTCGCCCGGCTGACGCTCGGGTTCGACCTCGCCGATGCGCTGGCGGGCGCGGGCGAAATCATCGGCACCCCAAAAGAGTTGCGCCACCGCCGGGTCCCCATCGCGCCCGGCGCGGCCGGTCTCCTGATAATAGGCCTCGATCGACTTGGGCAGGCCGGCATGGATGACAAAGCGCACATCGGGCTTGTCGATCCCCATGCCGAACGCGACCGTGGCGACGATCACCATGTCCTCGCTCGCGACGAACGCGGCCTGGTTGCGGCGGCGCACGGCGGGGTCGAGCCCGGCATGATAGGGCAGGGTCGGACGCCCGGTCGCGGCGAGCTTCTCTGCCAGCTGCTCCACCGCCTTGCGCGTCTGGGCATAGACGATGCCAGGGCCGCTCTGCGTGGCGATGAAGTCGGCGACCTGACGCGGCACATTGTCGCGCGGCGCGATCTGGTAGCGGATATTGGGCCGGTCGAACCCGGCGACGATCAGCCCGTCCTCGGTGATGCCGAGCTGGCCGAGGATATCGGCGCGGGTGTGCGCATCGGCAGTGGCAGTCAGCGCGAGGCGCGGGACGTCGGGGAATGCATCCATCAACGGGCGAAGCAGGCGATAGTCGGGGCGGAAGTCGTGCCCCCATTCGCTGACGCAATGCGCCTCGTCGATCGCGAACAAGGCGAGCGGGGCGGAGCGGAGCAAGTCACGGAAGCCGCTGCCCGATGCGCGCTCGGGCGCAACATAGAGCAGGTCGAGCTCACCGTTGCGGAATCGTTCGACCGTTTCGGCGCGGTTCTCATCGACGCTGGTCAGCGTCGCGGCGCGGATGCCCACTGCCTCGGCGGCGCGCAGCTGATCGTGCATCAATGCGATCAGCGGGGAGATGACGACGCAGGTGCCGTCGAGCATCGTCGCGGGCAGCTGATAGGTCAGCGACTTGCCCGCACCGGTCGGCATCACCGCCAGCGTGCGTTGCCCGGCGAGGACGCGAACGACCACCTGCCGCTGGACGCCGCGAAAGTCTGGAAAGCCGAAAAGCGTGTGCAATACGTCTTGGGGATTCAGCGGGCGCGGGTCACTCATGCGGCGGGGATATAGCCAGTCTCCGCGAGGAATGCGCGCAGTCCGGTTGGATAATCGGGATATTCGACCAGCTGGCCCTCCGGGCAGTCGCCATCCTCGCTGCGATCGACCCTGCATCGGTCCGGCCAGATCGCGGTTTCCTTGCGATGTTCGGCGAGGATCACCGGCCACACCGCGTCGAGCTGGCCCAGCCGCGCGGCGCTCGCGGCCCATGCGGCACAGGCGCCATTGGGATAATCTTCGCCGATGCACGCTTTGCGCGCGCGCACTGCGGCCATCGCGAAAACCTTGGCGAAGCGGGGTTCGGCCGACACGTCGCGCACTGCCCCATCGACAATGTTCAGCACCTTTGGCGGTGCCACGCTCGCGGCATAGCTTTCGAAGGCGTAGAGGAAGCGGTCGTCGCTCACCACGAAATCACGAACCCCGTCACCATCGACGTCCCTTGGCCAGCCGATCTCCGCCCCGTCATAGCCACCGAGCTCGACGATCTTCAGCCCGTTCGCGCTCCGCACGATCACGCGCAGTTGCTGGCAGCAATGCATCCCGCCGGTATAAGTCTGGAGGAACGCGACGACGGGCCCGCCCTTGTCGAGCGGCCCCAGCATCAGCGTGGCGGCCAGCGGCAGATCGTCGAGCGTCACCGACCTGCCGTCTGCGGTACTGAGCACGAGCCTCGGCTCTAGCTGCTCCTCCTCGCATTCGTCGCCCAGCGGTGCGCACTGAACGCGGTCGAAGGTCGCGGTCAGGTCGCCATGGCGAAACGCCTTGCGCCCGTCGCCCATCGACCATTGAACTGCTTCGCCCGCGCGCACCTGCCGCGCCGGCGAAGCCGCACCGCCGAGCATCAATGCCACCAAGATCAGCGTGAAAAGCCGCATCTTCAAGCGATTGTCCTCCGTTCCCGGATCGCTACCATCGCCCCCGATGCACGGCAATCGGGAGGCGGGTGATGGATTCTGACGAAATTCGCGACAATGCGGAACGGAACCGGTTCGAACTGATCGTGGACGGCCATCTGGCGCGCGCCGAATATGTGATCGACGGCGATATCATCACCTTCACCCACACCATCGTCCCGCCTGCGCTGGAAGGACGGGGAATTGCCAGCCGGTTGATCCTGCACGCGCTGACCGCCGCGCGCGACCGTGGGCTGCGGGTGATCGCGCAGTGCCCGTTCGTCGCCGCCTATATCCGCAAGCACCCCCAATGGGCGGAGCTGCTCGCCGAGCCGCTGGATTAGAGGCGGCAGGGCTCGCCGTTGTTGAGGACATGGGTGCAGAGCTGGGCTGCTGCACTGTCCTGGGCATCGAGCGCGGCGACCGCGACCCAGCCCTCGCTCCGCCAATGCGCCGCCGTCGCCGCATCGGTGCCGAACGGCAGGAACAAGCGCCTCCGCTCCGCCGGGGCCAGCCCTGCGTCTAGCAAGGGATCGGCATAGAGCGAGAAGCCGACGGCGGGTTCCTCACCCTGCGCGCCGATCACCGAATAGCTGCCGCCACGCCCGATTTCGCCGCGCACGCCGCGCGCGAACAGCGAGAATCCGATCCAGCTCTGATATTCGAAGCCATGCCGTTCGGTCGGGTCGAGCGTGAGCGCGGCCTTGCCCGCCACCGCCTGGGCGACCGCCTCCAGCCCGTCGAGCCGGCTGGACAGCGCCCCTCCGGTGTCGTGCGCGCGCAGCCGGGCAACCGCCGCGTCGAACGGCCCCGCCGCCTCGATCAGGGGCAAGAATGCCGGGTCGATCGCCGCGACCGAAGCGGCGTCCTTGGCGTCGAGCGCGGCGCGCAGGGCTGTGAGCTGGTCGGGCGCCATTTCGGGGGCAAGCTGTTCGACCAAATCGGGCAGGGTGAAGTCGATCGCGAGGCCGGGAACGCCCGCCGCCTCCAGCGCCGCTACCGCGACGCTGACGATCTCGCGCACCGCAGCGATGCTGTCGCGCCCGATCAGCTCGCAGCCGATCTGGCGCATCGCGCGCTCGGGCCGCAGCTCGCTGGCGCGCAGCTTGAGCACCTGCCCAGCATAGGACAGGCGGACGGGACGCGGATGGTGCGCCATGCGCGTCGCGGCGATGCGGCCGATCTGCGCGGTGATGTCGGGGCGGATCGCCAGCGTGCGGCGCGACACCGGATCGGTGAAGCGCACCGCATCCTTGCCGCTCCCTGCCTTCAGCCGTGCCCCAAGCGATTCCTCGAACTCGGCAAGCGGGGGATCGACCCGCTCATAGCCATGCAGCCGCGCAACATCGAGCACGCGCGATTCGAGCGCCGCCGCCGAATCGGCAAGCGGGGGCAGGCGGTCGTGGAATCCTTCGGGAAGTAGTCCGTTCATGCCCGCCCCCATAAGCGCGTCAGAACTTGAGCGCCATGGCGGTCTTGACGCCCGGCAGCGCGCGAACCTGCGCTACCAGTTCCGCCGTAACCGCCTCGTCCACCGAGAGCAGCAGCACCGCTTCGCCACCGGCATCGCGGCGGCCGAGGTGGAAGGTGCCGATATTGACCCCGGCATCGCCCAGCGCGGTGCCGATCCGGCCGATAAAGCCGGGGGCGTCGGCGTTGACGACATAGAGCATGTGCCCGGCGAGATCGGCCTCGACCTTGATCCCGAACAGCTCGACCAGCCGCGGCTCGCGGTTGTTGAACAATGTGCCCGCGACCGAGCGTTCACCGGCATCGGTCTTGACCGACACGCGGATCAGCGTGTGGTAATCGCCTTCCTTCTCGGTCTTGACCTCACGCACCTCGATCCCGCGCTCCTTGGCGAGGAAGGGGGCGTTGACCATGTTGACCGTGTCGGTCTGGGTGCGCAGGAACCCGGCGAGCACCGCGCTGACGATCGGCTTCTGGTTGACCTCGGTCGCCGCCCCCTCGCTATGCACCGACACGCGCGGGATATCGCCATGGGTGAGCTGGCCGACGAGCGAGCCCAGCTTTTCGGCCAGCGCCATGTACGGCTTGACCCGCGGCGCTTCCTCGGCGGTCAGGCTCGGCACGTTGAGCGCGTTGGTGACGCCGCCATTGACGAGGTAATCGGCCATCTGCTCGGCGACCTGGATCGCGACATTGACCTGCGCCTCGTTGGTCGACGCGCCCAGATGTGGGGTGGCGACGAAGTTGGGGGTGCCGAACAGCGCGTGTTCCTTGGCCGGTTCGGTCACGAACACGTCGAGCGCCGCGCCCGCGACATGGCCGCTGTCGAGCAGCTCCTTGAGCGCCGCCTCGTCGATCAGCCCGCCGCGCGCGCAGTTGATGATGCGCACGCCCTTCTTGGTCTTGAGCAGGTTTTCCTTGGACAGGATGTTGCGCGTCTGGTCGGTCAGCGGCGTGTGCAGCGTGATGAAGTCGGCGCGGGCGAGCAATGTGTCGAGCTCGACCTTTTCCACGCCCATTTCCACCGCACGCTCAGGGCTGAGGAACGGGTCGAATGCGACCACCTTCATGCGGAGGCCATGCGCGCGATCCGCGACGATCGACCCGATATTGCCCGCACCGATCAGACCCAGCGTCTTGCCGGTCACCTCGACGCCCATGAAGCCGTTCTTGGGCCAGGTTCCCGCCTGGGTCTGGGCGTTCGCCTCGGGCAGCTGGCGCGCGAGCGCGAACATCAGCGCGATGGCGTGTTCGGCGGTGGTGATCGAATTGCCGAACGGGGTGTTCATCACCACCACGCCCTTCGAGGACGCATAGGGGATGTCGACATTGTCGACGCCGATGCCGGCGCGGCCGATGACCTTCAGATTAGTCGCGGCGTCGATGATCTCCTTGGTCGCCTTGGTCGAGCTACGGATGGCGAGGCCATCATATTGGCCGATGATCGCCTTCAGCTCCTCCGGCGTCTTGCCGGTGATCTCGTCCACCTCGACCCCGCGCTCGCGGAAGATCTGGGCGGCCTTGGGGTCCATTTTGTCGCTGATCAGTACCTTGGGCATTGTTATCTCCCTCTCCCCTTCAGGGGAGAGGGCCGGGGAGAGGGGCAGTGTCTCGTCCGGCCCTGTCAATTGAAATGGAATGTTCGAGAGGGACTGCCCCTCTCCCAACCCTCTCCCCTGAAGGGGAGAGGGCTATAGAGGTCAGCCCGCCTTGGCGGTGGCGTAGGCCCAGTCGAGCCAGGGGCCGAGCGCCTCGATATCGGCGGTGTCCACGGTCGCGCCGCACCAGATGCGCAGCCCCGCCGGAGCGTCGCGGTATCCGGCGACGTCATAGGCGGCGTCCTCGGCTTCGAGCAGCGACGCGAACTTCTTGATGAAGGCTTCGTCTGCCCCTTCGACCGTCAGGCACACGCTGGTGGTCGATCGGACCGCTTCGTCCGCAGCCAGATTGCCGAGCCAGTCGCGTTCCGCGACCAGCTTCTGCAATGCGGCGGCATTGGCGTCGCTGCGCGCGATCAGGCCTTCAAGCCCGCCGAGACCCTTGGCCCATTCGAGCGCAAAGATCGCGTCCTCGACCGCCAGCATCGACGGCGTATTGATCGTCTCGCCCTTGAACAAGCCCTCGGTCAGCTTGCCCTTGGCCATCAGGCGGAACACCTTGGGCAGCGGCCAGGCGGGGGTGTAGCTTTCCAGCCGTTCCACCGCGCGCGGGCCGAGGATCAGGACGCCATGGCCGCCTTCGCCGCCCAGCACCTTTTGCCAGCTGAAGGTCGCGACATCGATCTTGTCCCACGGCAGGTCGTAGGCGAACACCGCGCTGGTCGAATCGGCGAAGGTCAGCCCTTCGCGGTCGTCGGGGATCCAGTCGCCATCGGGTACGCGCACGCCGCTGGTGGTGCCGTTCCAGGTGAACAGCACGTCGTCGGCGAAATCGACCTGAGTCAGGTCGGGCAGCTGGCCATAATCGGCGCGGACGATCGTCGGATCGAGCTTGAGCTGCTTGACCGCGTCGGTGACCCAGCCTTCGCCGAACGATTCCCAGGCGAGCGTCGTGACGCCCCGCGCACCAAGCATCGTCCACATCGCCATCTCGAACGCGCCGGTGTCGGAACCGGGGACGATGCCGATGCGGTGCGTGTCGGGCAGGCGCAGCATCTCGCGCATCAGGTCGATGCAGTATTGGAGACGGGTCTTGCCGAGCTTCGAGCGGTGCGAGCGACCGAGAACCTCGGTCGCGAGCTTGGCGGCATCCCAGCCCGGAGGCTTGGCGCAGGGACCCGAAGAGAAATGGGGGCGAGCCGGCTTCGTGGCGGGCTTGGCGATGGACGCAGTTCCGGCGTCGGCGGCAACAAACTCAGTCATGTCAGTCTCTCCTCGCAGAGAGCACGCGCGGCGTTGGGACCGCGTGGCCCGTCGGCGGCCCTAACGATGGGGGGCGGTAAGTCAAGCAAAGAGCGGTATCGGGTGAAACGGGTGGAATCCGGGTGGGGCGGATAAGCGCGGGTTAACCACAATGGGTTACAGGGGGGCATGGTCATGCGCGCAATCCTGACCCTGTGCTTTCCCCTGTTGCTCGCCGGATGCGTGTTCGGCGGTGACGACGACCGTGCAGCGCCGTCGCGCGCGCCGGTGCGCCCGGACCCGCGCGGCCCGGTGACGCTCGACATTCCGACCAGCCGCGAGACGCAGCAATGCTATGCCGATCTGTCGCGCGCAGAGGTGCGGTTCAGTCCGCTGCCCGACCGCGACTATGGTGGCGGATGCATGGTGATCGGCGCGGTGCAGCTGATCGATGTCGGGATCCCGGTGTCGGGGCTGAAGGCAATGCGTTGCCCGCTGGCGCGCAATTTCATTGCCTGGATGCGCCACGCGGCGGTCCCGGCGGCGCGCGAGATATTGAATGGCGAGCTGGTGCGGGTCGAAACCTATGGCACCTACTCCTGCCGGGGGATCGTCGGTGGGAGTGCCGCGTCGTCGCTCAAGGTTTCCGAACATGGGCTTGGCAATGCGATCGATGTCGCCGCCTTTGTCTTGCGTGATGGACGCAAGATCAGCGTGCTGGGCGATTGGAGCGGCGGGACGGCGGAGGAGCGCGAGTTCCTGCGCGTCGTGCACCGTTCGGCGTGTCGCCGCTTCACCACGGTGCTGGGCCCCGACTATAACAGCGCGCACGCAAACCATTTCCATTTCGACCTCGGCGGCAAGCCGTTCTGCCGCTGACGCTCGGCGCTTTGCGTCCGAAGCGAAACCGGCTAGTCCCGTCGCAATGACAGACAAGAAAGTGCCGTCGCGCGTCTTTGCCCGCGCGAGCCAGGATGCGGAGACCGCGCGGACCGCCGTCTCCACCCCCCAGACCGAACACCCGGCCTATCGCCTCGCCTTTCAGGACATGGACTTCCTGTTGCGTGAGGATCTGCGTCCCGTGCGGTTCCAGCTCGAGCTGTTGAAGCCCAGCCTGTTGATGGACGAGGCGAACATCGCGTCACTGTTCGTCATCTACGGATCGGCGCGGATTCCCGAGCCGGCCAAGGCGCAGGCGCTGCTCGACCTGGCGACCGATGACCAGTCGCGGCGAATCGCCGAGCGGTTGATCGAGAAGTCGAAATATTACGATGTCGCGCGCGAACTGGCGGGACTCGCCAGCTGCTACCCGCTCGACGAGAATGGCGACCGCCATTTCGTCGTCACCTCGGGCGGCGGGCCTTCGATCATGGAGGCGGCAGAATCGCGGCGCGACCGAAAAGGGCTGCGAGTCGGTCGGGCTCAATATCGTGCTGCCGCATGAGCAGGCACCGAATGAGTATGTGACCCCGTCACTGAGCTTCCAGTTCCACTATTTCGCGCTGCGCAAGATGCACTTCCTGCTCCGCGCGCGAGCGGTCGCGGTGTTCCCCGGCGGGTTCGGGACGTTCGACGAATCGTTCGAGTTGCTGACGCTGATCCAGACCGGGAAGATCGCTCCGATCCCGGTGCTGTTCTACGGCAAGGATTTCTGGACCCGCGTTGTCAATTTCGAGGCGCTGGTCGAGGAGGGTGTAATCAGTCCTCGCGACCTTGGCCTGTTCCACTTCTGCGAAACCGCCGAGGAGGGATGGGAGATCGTCCAGAAATTCTGGGAGGACCGGGAGGAGTAAGAAAAAGGGCGGCCCGTTGAGGCCGCCCTTTTCGCGTTCCAGTCCCGAGGCCGAATTATTCCTTCTTCGCGGCTTCCGCGGCTGCGGCGGGATCGACCGAGGGTGCGCCAGAAGCCGGAGTGCCGGCATTGCCCAGTTCGGTCGGTGTCACTTCGTTGCCAGCTTCTGTCTCACCCTCGGCCGGAGCCGCTTCGGGGGCTGGCAAAGGCAGGTTCGAGCCCTGCGCGTTCATATAGGCGATCACGTTCGCGCGTTCCTGCGGATCGGACAGGCCGGCAAAGGTCATCTTGGTGCCGGCGGCATATTTGCGCGGGCTGGCGAGCCATGCGTCCATCGCCTCGAACGTCCAGTTGCCCGGAACCGCCTTGAGCGCGTCGGAATAGGCGAATCCGGCGACATGGCCGTGCGGCTTGCCCATCGACGCCCACAGATTCGGCCCCACGCCATTCGCACCGCCCTGGGTGATCGAATGACATGCCGCGCATTTGGCGAACGATGCCTGACCCTTGGCGACATCGGCCTTGGCCAGGCGGTTGGCGATCGGCTCGACCGCAGCGGCACCGCTGCCGCCCTCCGGGCCGTCCGCGCTCTCGACCGGATAGCCTTCCTTCTCGGGCTTTCCACCATGATAGATCATGCCGCTGGCGATCGAGAGGCCGAGGGCAGAGGCACAGCCGAACAGGACCCAGCCTGCGATCGTGTTCATGCGATTGTCCATGTGCGCCCGTTCTGCCCCGTGTTGATCTTGGCCGGGTTCTTTAGTGTGGCCTTTTGATCCCCGCAACCCGGGCTTGCCGCAAGTTGATCGCGCGGTTACGCGCGCGCCGATGGACAATTTCGCCGCCCCCGCCCGCCCGATCGTCGAACGGATGACGCAGGCCGCTCTGGCCGAGCCCAAACGCGCGGTCGCGTTCCAGGGCGCGCCGGGCGCAAATTCGCACATGGCTGCGCTGGAGGCCTTCCCGACCGGGCTGCCGCTCCCCTGCTTCAGCTTTGAGGATGCGATCGACGCGGTGCGCGACGGGCGCGCCGATTGCGCGATGATCCCGATCGAAAATTCGCTGCACGGGCGGGTCGCCGACATCCATTTCCTGCTGCCCGAATCGGGCCTGGTCATCATCGGCGAGCATTTCCTGCCGATCCGCTACGCGCTGATGGGACTGGGCGCGCGCGCCGGGGTGCGTCAGGCGATGAGCCATCCGCAGGCGCTGGGCCAGTGCCGCCACTGGCTGAAGGCTCAGGGGATCGCACCGCTCTCCTACCCCGATACCGCCGGGGCGGCGGCGGTGGTGGCGGAGGAGGGCGATCCCGCCGTGGCCGCGCTCGCCCCGCCGGGCGCTGCGCCGCTCTATGGTCTGACGATCTTCGACAACGACGTCGCCGACGCCGATCACAACATGACCCGTTTCGTGATGCTCTCGCGCAGTGCGCCGCCGCTGCGCGATCACGGGCCGTACATGACCACGTTCGTGTTCGAGGTGAAGAACGTGCCCGCCGCGCTGTACAAGGCGCTGGGCGGCTTCGCGACCAATGGGGTAAACATGACCAAGCTGGAAAGCTACCAGCGCGGCGGCAGCTTCGCGGCGACGGAATTCTATGCCGACATCGTGGGTCGTCCCGGCGACGCCGCAGTCGATCGCGCGCTGGAGGAACTCAAGTTCCACACCAAGTCGATGCGTGTGCTTGGCACCTATCCGCAGGCGCGCGCGCGTCCGGAGTGACGTAAACTTGTGTTCCTGCGAAAGCAGGAACCCAGAGCTACAGGCGATTCGGGTTGAAACTCTGGTGTCCTGCTTTCGCAGGGGCGCAAATCCCTACCGCTCGCGTGTCGCCATGAACTTCACTTTGGAATAGCGGTCGGCGATATAGCCGACTTCCCACGCCGATTTGGCGAGGAACACCGGGTTGCCGTCGCGGTCCTTGGCCATTGCGGTGCGGTTGAGGTCCATGAATTCCTTCACATCGCCCGCCTCGCCGCCGACCCAGCGCGCCGTGTCGAACGGTGCCGGCTCAAGGTTTGCGCCGACCTTATATTCGGCATCGAGGCGACTGAGTAGCACTTCGAGCTGAAGCTGGCCGACCACGCCGATGATCCAGTTCGAGCCGATATCCGGGTAAAAGACCTGGATCACGCCCTCTTCGGACAGGTCGTCGAGCGCCTTGCGCAGCTGCTTGGTCTTGGTCGGATCCTTCAGCACCACGCGGCGCAGGATTTCCGGCGCGAAATTGGGCAGGCCGGTAAAGCGCACCGCCGCCTTTTCGCTCAGCGTATCGCCGACGCGCAGCGTGCCGTGGTTGGGAATCCCGATGATGTCGCCCGGAAACGCCTCGTCCGCCAGTTCGCGCTGCTGGGCGAAGAACATGATCGGCGAATGGATCGCGATCGGCTTGCCGTGCCCGCTCGGAGTCAGTTTCATGCCGCGCTTGAAGGTGCCCGACACCAGCCGCATGAACGCGATTCGGTCGCGGTGGTTGGGATCCATGTTCGCCTGCACCTTGAACACGAATCCGGTGACTTCGGGATTGTCCGGCGCGACTGGCGCGGGTTCGGCGGGCAAAGCGTGCGGGGGCGGGGCATGGGCCGCGAGCGCGTCGATCAGCGAATCGACCCCGAATTCCTTGAGCGCTGACCCGAAATAGACCGGGGTCAGATCGCCATTGCGATAGGCGTCGCCATCGAACGTCGCATAGCCCGCCAGCCCCAGCTCGGCTTCCTCGCGAACCTTGGCGAGCGTCTGCGCCGAGATCAGCGTGTCGAGCTGGGGGTCGTCGAGGCCACTGGTCTGCACCACCTTGCCCTGAAATTCGCGGCTGTCTCCCTCGGGAAGCAGCAGGCGATGGTCGACCAGGTCGTAAATCCCCTCGAACTGGCCGCCCATGCCGACCGGCCAGGTCATCGGCGCGACGTCGAGCGCGAGCAGGTCGGCGATCTCGTCGAGGATCTCGAACATCTCACGGCCCTCGCGGTCGACCTTGTTGACGAAGGTGATGATCGGCACGTTGCGCAGCCGGCACACTTCGAACAGCTTGCGTGTCTGGCTTTCGATGCCCTTGGCGGCGTCGATCACCATCACCGCCGAATCGACCGCAGTCAGCGTGCGATAGGTATCCTCGCTGAAATCCTCGTGCCCCGGCGTGTCGAGCAGATTGAAGGTGATGCCGTCGCGCTCGAACGTCATCACCGATGAGGTGACCGAAATCCCGCGCTGCTGTTCGATCTTCATCCAGTCCGACCGTGCGCGTCGCGCCTGGCCGCGTGCCTTCACTTCGCCGGCAAGATGGATCGCGCCGCCGAACAGCAGCAGCTTTTCGGTCAGCGTGGTCTTGCCGGCGTCAGGGTGGGAGATGATCGCGAAGGTGCGACGATCGGGAATCACATTTTCGGGCATCGCGGCCCTCTAGCGGCAAGTGGCGCGTGAATCGAGGGGTCTCACCCCCGCCGCTTCTTGGATCGCCGCCGCGCGCGCTCCATCATCACGATCCGCTCAAAGCACGCCATCACCTCCTCTCGCGGGTGGCGGCGCTCGATCCGGCGCAGGCGGAAATGGACGTGCGCCATCTTCTGATAGTAGCGGGTGAAGACGGTGTTGATCGCCGCCCCGGTCGCGGCGCTGACCACCGGGGCGGCGCGTGCGGCGATCGTCTGGCCCATCGTCCGCCCCAGCCGTGGCACCACCGCGCCGATCACGCCCGACACCGATTGATGGCTGAGCGCGATGCGTCCGGCCCACAGCCCGGTATCGGTCGCGTCGTCGTCGCTGAGCGGGCCGCCCAGGCCGAACACCGCGATACACTGCGCGCGCACCTCCGGATCGTCGATATCCTCGCCATAATGCGCCGCGATCTGCTGGATAGATCGCAGGATCAGCGTGGTGGTAACCGCAAGGTCGGCCAGCGTGGTGCCGACCCCGCCCAACCCGCCGATCGCGCCGGTGAACCCGGCGGCGAAGCGGTGAAACCCCTCGCTATTCTTCACCGGCCGCGTGTCGCCGGGCGCGCGACGGTTGGACTTGTTGGTGCGGAACGCGAAAGCATAGCTCTGGCGCAGCGCCAGATCGAGCATCCCCCTGCAGCTTGGCCTCCCAGTCGTCGGGGAGCCACTCGATGATGGAATCGGCCTGTTTCCCCGCCTGTTTGGCGAGGTTCATCAGCACGCTGCCCGCGTCCTCATGGAATTCGGCGATGGCGAGCAGCTCGACGAGATCGTCCTCGCCGAACGCAGCGCATGCATTGCCGGGATCGATCGACTCCATCACCTGCCCCCGGCGGACAGGCTATTGGTTAACGCCGCGATGGCAAGGGGCGCGACGCGGCCGATCCCGTCGCGGGACTCGTCCTACGCCTCGCGATGCACCGCAAAGCCGGCGAAATCCTGGTTCACCGGCATCAGTTCGAGCCGGTTGATGTTGAGGTGCGGCGGCAGGGTCGCGACCCAGAGCAGGGTTTCGGCGATGTCCTCGGCGGTCATTGGATGGACGCCCGCATAGAGCCGGTCGGACGCAGTCTTGTCGCCGCCGGTGCGCACGGTCATGAACTCGGTCTCGACCATCCCCGGCTCGATCGAGGTCACACGGACCCCGGTGCCGTGCAGATCGGCACGCAGCGCGAGGCTGAAATGATTCACGAACGCCTTGGTCCCGGCATAGACATTGCCGGCCGGATAGACATAGCTGCCCGCGACCGAGCCGAGATTGATGATCGCGCCGCGCCGTTCGATCAGCATCGGCAGCAACTTGTGGGTGATCGACATCATCGCAGTGACGTTGGTGTCGACCATCGTCTTCCAGTTATCGAGATCGGCCTGCTGCGCCTTCTCAAGGCCCCGGGCGAGCCCCGCATTGTTGATCAGCAGATCGATGTCGGCAAACGGTTCGGGCAGCGATGCCAGCGCGGCATCCCGCGCAGCCTCGTCGCGAATGTCGAATTCGAGCGTGTGGACGCCGTCGCTCTTCAGCGCCGCCAGCCGGTCCGCCCGGCGACCCGTCGCAACGACATGCCAGCCAGAATCGGCAAAGGCATGCACCGCCGCTTCGCCGATCCCTGCTGTCGCGCCGGTGATGAGTACGGTTGGCATGGTCCGGGTCCTTTCGCTGGAGACCCACGCCCTATGGTCATTCGTCCGACACGCTGCAATGATCGCCCACCGAGAGCATCATGGAATCGCTGAAAATCATCCTCTTCGCGATCTTGGCGGCGGTCGTTTACGGTATCCTGCACGATCAGGTGACCGCGCATGTGTGCGTCGAGTATTTCACGATCGGGCATCCACCGGTCTTTGCCACGGACTCACCGTTTCTTCTCGCGATCGGCTGGGGCGTCATCGCAACTTGGTGGGTCGGCCTGATCCTCGGGATCCTGCTTGCGTTGGCTGCGCGAGTGGGCCGTGCTCCAAAGCTCAGAGTCAATGACGTGCGCGCCGGGATCGTCCGGCTCATGCTGGTAAGCGCTGGCGGGGCAGCGGTCGGCGGCATAGTCGGGGCGCTACTCGCCGCGCAGGGTGCCATTTGGCTCGTCGGCGAGATGGCGGCCCGTGTTCCGGAAGACCGCCACGTCGCCTTTCTAACCGTCGGCTTCGCGCATAGCGCTAGCTATGCAATCGGGATACTGGGCGGCCTGTTCCTGGCCGCATGGACGTGGCGCAGACGGCGGCGCGCCACCGCTACCCGACCGCTAGCCGGGTAGCGGGCAAGGTTCAGCCGCGCAGGCTCGCGCCCAGCTTTGCTGCCGCCGCGACGACCTTGTCGGCCACCGCCTTGATCTCCGCGTCGGTGAAGCTCTTTTCGCCCGGTTGCAGCGTCACTTCGACCGCGAGGCTCTTCTTGCCGTCCTCGACGCCCGCGCCGGTGAACAGGTCGAACAGGCGGGCGTCGGTGATGCTGGCTTTGTCCGCACCCTTGACCGCGCGGACCAGATCGCCCGCCGCCAGCGTGCTCGGCACGATGAACGCGAAATCGCGCGTCACCGCCTGCAACGCCGGGGGCGTGTAGGCCGGACGGGCGAAGCCGGTCGCGCGCTTGGTCGGGATCGCGTCGAGGAACATCTCGACCGCGGCGACCGGGCCGTCGAGGTCGAAGCGCTTGGTCAGGCTCGGGTGGAGCATGCCGAATGCGGCGAGCACTGTCTTCGGACCCAGCCGCAGCGTCGCCGACTGGCCGGGATGCCAGGCCGCACCCGCTTCGCCCATCACCTGAAGGTTGCCGACCGGCGCGCCGGCGGCTTCGAGCAGTGCCAGTGCCTCACCCTTGGCATCGAACGCGCCGAAGGGCTGCGCCTTGCCGTTCGCCCAGCCGCGCGGGCTGCGGTCGCCCGTGAGCAGGACGGTGAGCGTCAGCTTCTCGCCATCGGCCAGATAGCGGCGGCCGAGTTCGAACAGGCGCACGCTCGTCGCGCCGCGCTTCACATTGCGCGCCGCCGCCATCATCAGGCCGGGCAGCAGCGAGGGGCGCATGACCTTCAGGTCTTCGCTGATCGGGTTGGCGAGCGTCCATGCGCCGCCACCGACCGCTTGCGCCTCGCTCTCGGAGATGAAGCTCCACGTCACCGCTTCGTTGAGGCCGCGTGCGGCGGCGGTGCGGCGGATGCGGCGTTCCAGCTTCTGCTCGGGCGTCGCGGTCGGCTTGGCGACGCCGGGCGCGCGGGGGAGGGGGTGGAGGGGACCTTGTCGATCCCCTCGATCCGGATCACTTCCTCGACCAGATCGGCGGGGCCGTCGACGTCGCGCCGCCAACTGGGGGCGGTGACGCGGAAGCCGTCGCACGCGTCGTCCAGCTCACACGGGTCGCCATTGGCGTCGAGCGGCTGGACGGTGAAGCCCAGCGATTCGAGGATGTCGCGCTGCCGCTCTGCCGGGATCGCCATGCCACCCAGCGTCTCGGCGAGACGCGGGTCATAGCCGGTGGTGATGCCGACTTTCGGCACCGTGCCCGCGCGCGTCACTTCGCTCGCGGTTCCGCCGCAGATCTGCGTCACCAGCCGCGCGGCGATGGCGATGCCGTCGTCAAGGAACTCGGGATCGACGCCGCGCTCGAACCGGGTGCGGGCGTCCGAAGTGAGCAGCAGCTTCTGCCCCGCTCGCGCAATCGCCTCCGGCTCGAAATAGGCGCATTCGATCACGACGTCGGTGGTCGTTTCCGACACGCCGGTGTCCTCGCCGCCCATGATCCCACCGATATCGTGGACGCCATTATCGTCCGCGATCACCGTGATCGTCTCGTCGAGCGTGTAGGTCTTTTCGTTGAGCGCCAGCACCTGCTCGCCCGGCTTTGCCTTGCGCACGGTCAGCGCACCGCTGAGCTTCGCCTTGTCATAGACGTGGAGCGGGCGGCCGAGGTCAATCATCACATAGTTGGTGATGTCGACCAGCGCGCTGATCGGGCGCTGGCCGATCGCCTTCAACCGGCGCTGCATCCAGTCGGGCGCGGCACTGTTAGTGACGCCACTGACGGTCTGGCCGAAATAGGCAGGGCAGCCTTCGGGTGCCTCGATCCGCACCTCCGGCCCCGGCCCACTGGCGGGAACCGGGGTGGCGTCGAGCGGCTTCAACGTGCCGAGACCCGCAGCGGCAAGGTCGCGGGCAATGCCACGTACGCCCATGCAATCCTGACGGTTGGGCGTGATCGACACGTCGATCACCGGATCGTCGAGCCCGGCATAATCCGGGAACGCCGTGCCGACCGGCGCATCCTCGGGCAGTTCGATGATGCCGTCATGATCGTCGCCCAGCTCCAGCTCGCGGCTGGAACACATCATGCCGTTCGATTCGACGCCGCGCACCGCCGCGACCTTCAGCACCATGCCGTTGGCGGGCACCGTTGCGCCGGGCAGGCCGAGCACGCCGACGAGGCCAGCGCGGGCATTGGGCGCGCCGCACACGATCTGCAGCGGCGCGCCGTCTCCGGCATCGACGGTCAGCACCTGCAGCTTGTCGGCCTGCGGATGCCGCTCGGCGGTCAGCACGCGCGCGACCTTGAACGCGGCCAGCGCCGCGCCGGGATTCTCCACGCCCTCGACCTCATGCCCGATGCGGTTCAGGGCATCGAGGACGTCGGTCAGCGAGGCATCGGTGTCGAGATGCTCCTTGAGCCAGCTCAGCGTGAACTTCATGCGCCAACTCCCCCGACAGCGTGGGCACGTCGAGTGCCGAGAAGCCGTAATGCTTCAGCCAGCGCAGGTCGCCGTCGAAGAATGCGCGCAAATCGTCCATCCCATATTTGAGCATCGCGAGGCGATCGACCCCGGTGCCGAAGGCAAAGCCCTGCCATTCATCCGGGTCCAGCCCGCATGCCTCGATCACCCGGCGGTGGACCATGCCGCTGCCCAGCACCTCCATCCAGCCGCCGCCCTCGGCATCGCCGCTGCCGCCGATCACGCGCTTGCCGTTGATCCAGGTGAAGCCGACATCGACCTCCGCGCTCGGCTCGGTGAATGGGAAATAGCTCGGGCGCAGACGCAGCACGATGTCGTCACGCTCGAAATAGGCCTTGAGAAAGGTCTCCAGCGTCCATTTGAGGTGGCCGAGCGTGATCCCCTTGTCGATCACCAGCCCCTCGATCTGGTGGAACATCGGCGTGTGGGTCGCGTCGCTGTCGCTGCGATAGACGCGGCCCGGCGCGATGATGCGGATCGGCGGCGTCTGGCTGGTCATGGTGCGGATCTGCACGGGGCTGGTGTGCGTGCGCAGCACCATGGGCCGCTCATGCTCGCCGGCGAGGTAGAAGGTGTCGTGCATCGCGCGCGCCGGATGCGTCTCCGGAATGTTGAGCGCGGTGAAATTGTGCCAGTCGTCCTCGATCTCCGGCCCGGTCGCGACGGCAAAGCCCATATCAGCGAAGATTTCGGCGAGCTCGTCCATCACCTGGCTGATCGGGTGGACGGTGCCGGCGGGCACGCTATCGACCGGCAGCGTCATGTCGAGCGTCTCGCTGGCGAGCTTCGCCTCGAGCGCCGCGGATTCGAGCGTCGCCTTCCGCACCGCGATCGCCTCGGTCACCACTTCGCGCAGGCCGTGAATGCGCGGGCCGGTCTCCTGCCGCTCTTCCGGTGACATCCCGCCGAGTGTCTTGAGCAGGCCCGTGACGGCACCCTGCTTGCCCAGCGCATGCACGCGCACGGCCTCCAGCGCGTCGACGCCGGCAGCCGCGTCGATCGCGGCGAGAAGGTCGGCCTTGAGTTGGTCGAGATCGGTCATCGAATTTCCGTTCATTGGTCTATTGGCCCGAACCGCAGACGGGCGCGAAGGTCAAGCCCGACTGCCCAGCAAAGCGATGCCGAACGCGACGAACACGCCGCCGGTCACCCGGTTGAACAGCCGCTGACGGTTGGCAGGCGCGAGCCAGGCGGACAGCGACCGCCCGCCCAACGCGTACATGCTGAACCAGAATGCCTCGATCGCGGCAAAGCTGACGATCAGGGTTGCGAGCTGTGGCGCGAACGGCGCGTTGGTGTCGATAAACTGCGGGAATAGCGCGGCGGCGAAGATGATCAGCTTGGGATTAGAAAATCCGGTGCCGAGCCCGGCCCCGAACATTGCGGGGAGGGAAGGCGGGGCAGGCTTCTCCGCGTCGGCATCGCCGCCGACCGGCGCCCGCCACGCCTTGATCCCCAGCCACACCAGATAGCCGACCCCGGCATAGCGCAGCGCATCGAACAGCACCGGTGACGCCTTGAGCAGCGCGCCCAGTCCGGCGGCTGAGGCGAGCAGACAGACGAGGTTCGCGGTCATCAGCCCCGCCATCGACGCAACCGACCGGCGCGCGCCGTGATGGATGCTCTGCACCATGACGTGAAGCATGTTCGGCCCCGGCGTCGCGGAGATCAGGAACACGGCGGTGACATAGAGCCACCAGGTCTGGAGCGTCATCGGTCGAACCCTCTCGGGGGACAAGAAAAAGGGCGCCGGTGGATGTCCACCGGCGCCCCATATTCGGTCGCTACAGGCTTGCCTCAGGCGGCCTGGGGCAGAGCCGCCTTCGCCTGCGCGATGATGGCGGTAAACGCCTCACCTTCGTGCATCGCGATGTCGGCCAGGACCTTCCGGTCCAGTTCGATACCGGCGAGCTTCAGCCCGTGCATGAACTGCGAATAGGTCAGGCCCTCGGCGCGGACGCCGGCGTTGATGCGCTGAATCCAGAGAGCCCGGAAGCTGCGCTTCTTAACCTTGCGGTCGCGATAGGCGTATTGGCCGGCCTTTTCGACGGCCTGGCGCGCGATGCGGATGGTGTTCTTGCGACGGCCATAATAGCCCTTCGCCTGATCCAGAATCCGCTTGTGCTTCGCCTTGGTGGTTACACCACGTTTGACACGTGCCATGGTCTGCTACTCCTTACTTGAGGCCGTAGGGCGCCCAGAGGCGCACATGGCCGGCATCAGCTTCGGACAGGACCGACGTGCCGCGGTTGGTGCGAATATATTTCGCGTTATGGCTGCTCAGGCGGTGACGCTTGCCGGCGACGCCGTGCTTCACCTTGCCCGTCGCGGTGAATTTGAAGCGCTTCTTCACACCGCTCTTGGTCTTCATCTTGGGCATTTCCGTCTCCTTTTACGCGCGACGATCACGAACAGCCCCGGCAGCCCTTGTTAGCCGGGCGGTTCCCCTGAATCGCGGAAAGGCGGGCCAGTAGCGAGGAACGGTGGGAAAAGCAAGGTTCGGAACTGAATTGGTATCCTGAGTCTTTTCACGCTGTCATGGCCGACCGGGACGCCCCGATCGTCACGGCGGATGCCGAGCCTGTCGATCCGCCCGAGACGTCCGAACCCGCCGCCACTCAGAGCGGTGGGGATGACGATTCGCCCGTTGAGCAGCGCCGCTGGCCACGCTGGATGGTCATCACCGTGCGCGTCATCGGCGGTGTCCTGCTGGCGTTGTTCATCGCCTGGGCGATTCTCTACATCACCAAGGGCCGGTTCCTGAAGGGGACGTTCGAGCGGATCGTGAGCAGCCAGACCGGGCGCGAGGTGCGCGTCGCGGGCGATTTCCAGTTCTATTTCAACCCGATCAACCTCAAATATGTCTCCGAAGAGCTGACCGTCTCCAACCCGATATGGGTGGGGGAAGGCAATTTCTTCGCGGCCAAGCGTATCGAACTCAATGTCGCCACCTTCAGCTTTCTGTGGGGTGGCCGGCGTATCAACGTGCTGGACCTTCAGAGCGGTGCGGTCGACCTGCGTTGGGACGAAGCCGGACGGCGCAACACATGGACGTTCAGCGAGGAGAAGGGCGAGCCGCTCGACATTCCGCTGATCCGCCGCGCAATCGTCGCCGAAAGCAAGCTCAGCTACCGCGACCCCAAGATGGCGCTGTCCGCCGATATCACGATCGAGACGGTCCAGGCGACTGACGACCGGTTCGACGAGGCGATTCGCTTCCGCGGCACCGGGATGGCGCGCCGCACGCCGTTCACCCTGTGGGGCGCATTGCTTTCACCCAACGCCACGGTTGCGGGCGGCCAGAATCAGCTCGCGCTACGAGTAGAGGGCGCGCAGACCCGCGCAGACATCACCGGAACCCTGCCCGAAGCGACGCAGATCGAGGGAGCCGACCTTAAGGTCGATGTGCGCGGCGGCAACCTCGCCGATCTGTTCAGCGTTGCCGGGGTCGCGGTGCCCGATACCCGCACCTATCGCCTGCGCTCGGCATTGACCAAGGCGGGCGACGAATGGCGCTTCACCGGACTGCGCGGCACGTTCGGCGACAGCGACTTGGGTGGACGGCTGACCGTCCGCATGGGCGAACCGCGCATCTTACTCGACGCCGAACTTGCCACACGCACGCTCGATATCGTCGATGTCGGCCCGTTCATCGGCTACAGCCCAGGAGCGTCGGCTGCGGGCGCGGTGACGCGGATGGAAGGCGGACGCCCGCATATCCTGCCCGATGCTCCGCTGCGGATCGAGGCGCTGCGCAATTTCGACGCCAGGCTCAACTGGAAGGTTGCGCGCGTCCGGGCAGAGCAACTGCCACTCAGCAACGTGACGCTCGGCCTGACGCTCGACGACCGGCTGCTCACCCTCTCTCCGCTGAACTTCGCGATGGCGCGTGGCACAGTGTCTTCGGACATCAAGATCAACGCGCGCAATCCGGCGGTTCTCACCGACTATGATATCCGCCTGTCGCCGACGCCCATCGGGGTGCTGCTCAAGGGATTTGGGGTCGAGGAATCGGGGACAAGCGGTACGCTGTCGGCGCGCGTCAAGATGACCGGGACGGGCGACAGCGTGCGCAAGTCGCTGGCCGCCTCCAACGGCCGCATCGCGGTTATCCTGCCGCGTGGCAGCTTCTGGACGCGCAACATCCAGCTGTCCGAACTCGATATCGGCACGTTCATTCAGAAGATGTTCGAGGGGAAGCTGAAGGAACCTGTCCAGATCAATTGCGGCTTGATCGCCTTTACGGTGCAGCGCGGGATCGCGGCGGCGGACCCGATCCTGATCGACACGCAAAAGAACGTCATGCTCGGCCGCGGCGGCTTCAGTTTCCGCAACGAAACGCTCGACCTCGCCTTCCGCGCCGATTCGAAGAAGTTCAGCCTGTTCGCCGGCCAGTCGCCGGTCGGGATCGGCGGCTACTTCGCGCAGCCCAAGATCGACGTGATCACCCCCGAACTGCTCGGGCGTGCCGGAGCCGGTCTCGGCCTAGGCGTGGCAGCCAGTCCGCTGGCGGGCATTCTGGCATTCGTCGATGTCGGCGATGCCAAGAGCGCGGCGTGCGGCCCGGTCCTTGCCGGTGCGACGGCCAAGGCCCAGCGCGACACCAAGGGCCGCCCGCGCGACGATGTCGGCAAGGGGACGACCGCCAAGTCCGAGGACGGCTCACGCACCAGGGCCGAGCGCAAGGAGCAGCGGAAGAAGTTTCTGGGGATTTTCTAGGGATTAGTGACCCCGACAGGCGAGCGCCTCGACGATTTCCTCGATCCGCGCGGGGTCGCCCGCCGCGATCACCTCGCCATTGCTCCCGGCGTGCAGCGGGTCGCCCTGCCAGTCGCACATGCGCCCGCCCGCGCCCTCGACCACCGGGACCAGGGCGGCGAAATCGTGGAGCTTCAGCCCCGCCTCGATCACCAGGTCGAGATGGCCCGATGCGACCAGCCCATAATTATAGCAGTCGCCGCCCAGTACGGTGCTCAGCACCGCCGCGTCGACATGCTCGAACGCATGGAGCTGGCCGTCGGTGAACAGGGCGGGGGAGGTGGTGGCGAGCAGCGCCTTGGACAGCTCGCGGCACGCACGCGTTTCTGCGAGCTTGCCGTTGAACAAGGTGGTGCGCCCGGTGACGCCCAGCCAGCGTTCGCCGATGATCGGCTGGTCGATGATTCCCAGCACCGGCCAGCCATCCTCCAGCAACGCGATCAGCGTACCGAAGATCGGTCGCCCGACGATGAAGCTGCGCGTCCCGTCGATGGGGTCGAGCACCCAGGTTCGCCCGCTGCTGCCCTCACGTTCCTCCTCTTCCTCGCCGATGATCGCGTCCATCGGCCGTTCGGCAATGATCAGCCGCCGCATCGCCGCCTCCGCCGCCTTGTCGGCGAGGGTTACCGGCGAGGCGTCATCCTTGGACTCCAGCCCATGTTCGGCGCGGAAATAGGGGCGGATCGCCGCGCCCGCCGCATCGGCGAGGCGCTGGGCGAGATCGATATCGGCTTGGGATACTGGCATGCGCCCCGCCTAGCGGGGAAGGGTGCGGGCTTCAAGTGCCGCACCCGGTTCAGCGTCGCTGAGCCGAACCTAAAACGGCAGCCAGCGCCGCTTTTCGCTGAACTTCATGTATCCGACGTTGGCGCCCGCGCGCCATCCGACGCCCAGCCGTACCGGGATCAGCACCACGTCGCCACGGCGCAGATAGCTGGCCGAAAAGCCGCCGACGAAATAGAGCCGCCCCTCGCCCGCCGGGAAGCGCTTGTAGAGCTCCTGGCTGTCGTAGAGATTGTACACCAGCACGAACACCTTGTTGGCGTCGCCACCGATGTCGAAACCGACCGACGGTCCCGTCCAATAGACATCGCGCTCGCCCTCGACCGCATGAACCATCGTGCCCGATCCGTAGCGCAGTCCGACGACCACCGCGCCCGATCCTTCCGACCCGGCGATATAGGCGTTGGGTTGGCCCTGATCCTTCAGGATATCCTCGATCAGCGCGGCGAGGCCCGTCGCCCCCTTGCCGAACACGCCTTCCGCTGCAGAGACGAGGCGCACCTGGTCGAATGTGGTCGGGGCTTCCGGCTTTTGCAGCTCCGACTGGGCCTGGGCAGCCGGGGGCACCGTGGGTGCCGGTGGCGGCACCTGCCCCTGCGCTGGCGGGGCCTCATCGGGTGCGCCGGGATCGACAGGCTCGTCCTGCGGCGTGGGCTGGGCGGGGATCGCGGTCTGCGGCCGGTCGAGATCGGCGTCGATCGCGGTGTCCGGATCGACCTTCTGGATGCTCTGCGCCAGCGCGGGCGCAACCGCCAGCGATGGCAGCGCGAACGCCATCCCGATCCAGAGCATCAACCGTCGCATATGAACCCTCCCGCAGCGTCGCACTTACCTCCTGCCATGACCGGGCGGCAATGAACCGGCGATGACCCGAGTCGATTTCGCGCCCAGCCGCCGCAAATCCGCCCATTGATCGCGTGGCAGACGCTCGCTATAGCCCCCGCTCGCCGCAGGCATCCGGAGACGTGGGTGAGTGGCTGAAACCAACGCTTTGCTAAAGCGTCGTACGGGGAACCGTACCGAGGGTTCGAATCCCTCCGTCTCCGCCATTTTGGACCTTTTTAGGGTCGTCGCGAACCCCAAAAATTGCTAAAAACTCCCGGAAATCAGCGGTTTTTTGGTCCCGCTGAGTTCCATGCTGTCCCATGCGTTCCTGATCGAAGTGTGGGGTAAAGTGTGGGGTAAATCGGAGTGGGACGCGATGGGAAAGCTCACAGCGGCCAAGGTTCGGTCATTGTCCGAGCCCGGCAAATATTCCGACGGCGACGGTCTGTTTCTGCAGGTGAATGGGAAGGACTCGGCGCGATGGGTGCTGCGCATCCAGGCCGATGGGCGTCGGCGGGATATCGGGCTTGGATCTTTGAAGGCGGTTTCGCTCGCTGATGCCCGTGAGGCGGCATTCACAATGCGCCGCAAAATCGCTCAGGGAATCGACCCGGTAGCAGAGCGTAAGCTCGAGCGGGTGACGATCCCGACGTTCCGCGAGGCTGCGATCATGGTTCATGAGGAGCACTGCGCCGCCTGGAAGAACGGCAAGCACCAGCAGCAGTGGATTTCGACGCTGGAGTCCTATGTATTTCCGGCGTTCGGCGATCGACCGGTCAACGAGATCGAAGGACCGGCCATTCGCGACGTTCTCGCCCCAATCTGGTTGAGCAAGCCGGAGACGGCGCGTCGCGTGCGCCAGCGGATCGCTACGGTACTCGACTGGGCGTGCGCTAAAGGGTTCAGGAGAACCGAAGCGCCGATGCGGTCGATCGCGAAGGGGCTGCCGCGCCAACCCAAGAAGGATCGGCACTTTGCCGCGATGCCATATGCTGATGTGCCTGCATTCATCGAGAGATTGCGGGAGCGGGAGTCGGTTGGCCGGGTTGCCCTTGAGGCGCTGATCCTGACCGCTGCACGGTCAGGGGAGATTCGCGGTGCATGCTGGTCGGAGCTCGATCTCAAAAACCGCATCTGGTCGGTCCCCGCCGAGCGCATGAAGATGGGGCGGACCCATCTTGTGCCTTTGTCGGACGAAGCGGTCGCTGTGTTCGAGCGGGCAAAGGCATTCAAGGTTGGGGCGAGCGATCTCGTGTTTCCGGGGCAGAATGTGAAACGACCGCTCTCCGACATGACGCTGTTGAAAATTCTGCGCGACATGGAGCTTGGCGTCACCGTCCACGGCTTCCGGTCGGCTTTTCGCGACTGGGTCGCGGACAAGACCGATTACCCCGGCGAGGTGGCCGAAGCTGCGCTGGCGCATGCGGTGTCCAACAAGGTCGAGGCTGCGTATCGGCGGACCGATTTCCTCGACAAGCGCCGATTTCTCATGGCCGATTGGGGCGCATTTATCTGTGAGCGTGAGGCTACAAGAAACTATATGGGCGGGGAAGCAGACACTTGAGCGTCATAGCCTGAGCTACCTTAGCTCAGGAGTCTTCATTGTCTGCTACTTTGCGTCCCAAGCCTGTCCGTCGTGTATGCCCTACGACATCTAGCGCTGCAGTTGTATCGCCGACTCTCACTCGACGCGGGCCAAAGCCGCGCCCCATAGTTGAGTTCCCCGAACCTCTGACCACCGACTGGATCGATCCACCCTCTTTTCCTGAAGCCTTCGCGCTCCAGCTAAAGCGGCACGGCGATAGCTGCCATCATCTGCACCGAGCGGTGTGTCGGCCCGGCGAGACATTCGACCGCAAGACATTTCAGCAATGGGCAGCGGGCGCAAAACTACCGAGCGCCGTGCAGAGCTTCGAGATGCTGGCGCGGGTCGAGCACCGCTACCGACTGCAACCGGGCTATTTTCGTGGAAAGCTCGCAAACACCGGGCGGGCCATTGCTGGCCACAAGTTCGCGACGATGCCCACAGCGGAGCGTCGTCGCCTAGCGTGGCACTTGCCGGAAGACTTCGACCAGCGCCCGCAAGCGGAGCGCGCGGAGATCCTTCACTGGATCCGATCAGTGATCATCTCCGGCTCGACCGACTATCGCCGCTTTCAAGCAGAGGCGATGAAGGTTCGCTTTTCGCTGCGCTTCCCTGACTTTTTACCCTCGGCGTCGTCGCTGGAAACGGACACCGGAGGGCAGGTTGCAGGCGATGGGGTGCGCCCCGCCCCGCCAGGGCTTGTGATGGAGATGAGTGACCTCATTCGGTTCAAGACCGCGACGCTCACGCAGATCGGCGTCAAGCGCTCTGGCGTATGGGGCGAAGAGACGGTTACCCAGAAAATTGAGCATTTCGGTCTTATGTTCGGGGCACTTGCTGGCGACCCGGAACGACCGGTTTTGGGCCTTGGTGTACCGCTGCAAAGCCTGACCATGGCGCTATTGATCTTCCCCGCCTTCTGGGACTGGTACCTGCAATGGCGCGAGGCGCGGCGCGGCTTCTACACGTCGTGGGAGGTCAACATGCTGGCGCTCGGGATGGCGTTTAGTCGCCGCGAGACTGGATGGATTCGTCAGAGCGAATGGCTAGCGGAGAGATTGACACCCATTCCCGGTCTGATTTCGCAGGAGGACATTGCGTACGCGCGGCGCGACTGGAATGGGGCGTGCGATCGTATTTATGACCATGCCCTGGCACGGTCGAAAGAGCTGGCACGAGTGGTGCGCATCCATCGTGACCCGTTCGAGCCGATCCTCACGATACTGGAGGATGACAGCCCGGTCGGAGCCTATCGGCGGATTGCCGACGAAATCATCGCACGCATGCCCGACGAGCGGCGGTATCCACGTCCCGCGGCCGAAGCGATGCGCGGGTTTCTGATGCTTCGGCTGGGGTTGCATTTGGGGGTTCGGCAAAAGAATCTGCGGCAGCTAATGGTCTGCCCCCGTGGCCAGACGCCGCGATCCGAGCGGCAACTCGAGCATTTGCGTCGCGGTGAATTGCGCTGGAGTTCGCGCGATCAGGCGTGGGAGGTTCTGATCCCGTCGGTGGCGTTCAAGAACGCCAATTCCTCATTTTTTGGAAAGCAGCCCTTTCGGTTGACCTTGCCCGATCTCGACGGGCTGTACGCCAGGATCGACGCCTATATCGGGTGCTACCGCCCATTGTTGCTGGGAGAAGCCGAAGATCCGGAAACGTTCTTCGTGAAAACGGTCAAGCGAACCAGCCGCGACGCGTCCTATGATCAGAATACATTCTACGAAGCCTGGCGGTTGGTGATCCAGCGCTACGGAATCTTCAATCCCTATACCGGGCGTGGCGCGATCAAGGGTCTGCTCCCGCATGGCCCTCACAATGTTCGCGACGTGCTGGCGACCCACATCCTGAAAAAGACCGGCTCCTATGAACAGGCCAGCTATGCGATTCAGGATACGCCCGAGATGGTCGCTCAGCATTATGGACGGTTCCTGCCGCAGGATAAGGCCGCCATCGCTGCACGTGTTCTCAATCAGGTTTGGGAGGGCGCCTAGCGCTGCCTGAGGCAGTACGCGGGTTCGAATGAGCGTACACTGGCGGCTTCCTGCGGAACCGCCAGAGGCCGCGTAGTTGGTGTGCCGCGTGGCACACTCGATCCGACCGGAGGGCGCGGCGGCGGCCGGCGCACAGCTGCGCGCGCACGCCGCCGCGACGGCCGTCCGGCTTCAAGAGTGCGTGTTTGGTGGGCTCCTGGCGGAGCGGCAAGCGCTTGGCGCTTGAGGATGCTGCGGTCAGCGCTTCGCGCTGGCGTTGTTGGTCTCGGCCGCGGCCAAGGGGGGTGGGCGTCGCTGCCTTCTAGTCCCGCCGCGGCGGGCCGCAACCGGCTTTGCCGGTCCTTCACGTTGTTACGGCCCTTCGGGTGCCGCCCGCCTCCAGTCGGCGGGACTGCCAGTCCGCTCCTTGCCGCCCACCCCCCTTCGCCGGGGCCGGTGCGGTTCAGGAAGAAGGAGTAGACCCATGGAACTCAAGCATATCGACCTCACCAACCTGTCTGTCTCGACCGCCAATATGCGGGGCGTGAAGAAGGTGCCCGATCTCACCAACATCCTGCCGTCTGTACGGGCGCGCGGCGTGCTGGTGCCGCTGATCGTGCGGCAGAATGGCAGTCCCGACACCTATGAGATCGTCGCGGGCAAGCGGCGCTACCATGCAGCCCTTGCCGTGGCCGAAGAAGGCGGCGGGAGTGACGCGCTGCCGTGCGCGATCATGGAGGCGGGAGACGACGCAGCGGCGCTTGAAGCCTCGCTGATCGAGAACATGGCCCGGCTCGATCCCGACGAGGTGACGCGATGGGAGACGTTCACCCGGCTGATCCGCGAGGGTCGCAGCCCCGAGGATGTCGCGCTGACCTTTGGCCTCACCGAGGTGCAGGTGAAGCGTACGCTTGCGCTTGGCAATTTGCTGCCGCGCATCCGCAACCTCTACCGCCACGAGCAGATCGACGCGGTGACCGTGCGACACCTGACCCTCGCGAGCAAGGCGCAGCAGCGCGACTGGCTAGCGCTGGTCGACGATCCCGAGCAGCGCGCTCCGGTCGGTCAGCAGCTCAAGGCGTGGCTGTTCGGCGGTACGTCGATCCTGTGCGATGCTGCGCTGTTCGACGTTGCCGAGTACAAGGGCGAGATCGTCTCCGACCTGTTCGGCGACGAGCGCTATTTCGCGAGTGTCGAGACGTTCTGGACCGCGCAGGAGGCGGCGATTGCCGCGCGGGCCGAAGCATATCGCGAGGCCGGGTGGAGCGAGGTCGTGGTGCTGGAGCGCGGCGACTATTTCCGCAGCTGGGAGCATGAGCGGCGCTCAAAACGTCAGGGCGGCAGGGTGTTCATCAGCATCGGTCATCGCGGCGATGTCACCTTCCATGAAGGCTATGTCACCACCAAGGAGGCGCGGAAGCTGGAGCGGGGCGAAGCTGTCGAGAAGCCGACCCGGCCCGAGGTCACGGCGACCTTGCAGGACTATATCGACCTGCATCGCCATGCAGCGGTGCGTGCCAAGCTGGTCGATGCGCCGGGCGTGGCGTTGCGGGTGGCGGTCGCGCACATGATCGCGGGTTCGCCGCTGTGGAATGTACGTGTCGAGCCGCAGCGCGCGGCCTCCGATGCGGTGACCGAGAGCGTCGAGGTCAGCGCCAGCGAGGCGGCGTTCGATGCCAAGCGGCGCGCGGTAATCGCGTTGCTCGGGTTCGATCCCGAGGCACCGACGGTGACCGGTGGAAACGAGGGGAGCACTACCGCCCTGTTCGCCAAGCTGTTGTCGCTCGACGATGCACAGCTGTTGTCGATCCTCGCCATCGTCATGGCCGAAACCCTCGACGCGCGCAGCGACATGGTGGACCTGTTGGGCGAGCATCTGGCGGTCGACATGGCCCCGGTGTGGGAGGCCAACGATGCGCTTCTGGACGCGGTCCGCGACCGCGAGGTGCTTGGCGCGATGGTCGAGGAAGTGGCGGGCAAGTCCGTTGCCGAGGCGAACGCCAAGGAGAGCGGCAAGGTACTGCGCACCATCCTCAAGGACTGCGTTAGCGGCTCCAACGGGCGCGCGAAGGTCGAGGGCTGGGTCCCGCGCTGGCTGCGCTTCCCGGCATCGGCCTATACGCCACGCGGCGGCGTCGGATCGGTACGGCGCTCGGCTGCGGTTGCAACGCTGATCGCGCCAGAGGGCGAGGACGGTTTGGAGACGGTTGAGGGGAGCCAACCCAATGCCGCCGAGCCGCACACCGCGCAGCCTCCCGAAGCCGCATGACCATCCATCCGGGGACCGGCGCGCGCGAAGCGCCGCCGGTTCCTGCGCAAAAGGAGCCGGATCATGGCTCACCATCTGCCCCTGCCGGAACTGCTCCGGCGCATCGATCAGGCGCTCGATACGATGGAGCCGCTGCCCTATGCGGTGTTCGAGCGGCACCGCTTTTCAGGTCTCGATTACGCCCGGATCGCCATCGAGCTTGGCGTCAGCGTGGACGAAGTCGAGCGCGCCCTTGCCGACGCAATGTTTCATATTAACCGCAGCGTCGAGCAGGGCGGGCTATGAGGCCCGCCTTTCGCTCTTTGGCTTGCCAGACTAAGCCGGGCGCGTGAGTGTGCAGCGATGAAGTCCGAGATCGACCATCTTCCCGAGCAGCAGCAGCGTGAACTCGAGCGCGTGCGCGCTATCCTGCTCGAGGAATTCGACAGGGCGATCGGTTCTGCAACCGCCGCGCACAAACGCAATGGCAAAGTGCTCAAGATCATCCTGTTCGGCAGCTATGCCCGCGAGGACTGGGTCGATGAACCCGACAATGGCTATCAGTCCGACTTCGATCTGCTGATCGTCGTCAGTCACGAAAACCTCACCGACATCGCCGACTACTGGTACATCGCCGAGGACAGGATCGCGCGCGATCCCAGCATCGCACGCCCGGTCAATATCATCGTCCATGCGCTGGACGAGGTGAACCGCAGCCTCTCGCGCGGCGAGTATTTCTGGACCGATATCGCGCGCGACGGCATCGCGCTCTACGAGCTGCCGGGCCATTCGTTGGCAACGCCCAAGCCGCTTACAGCGGCCGACGCGCACCGCATGGCGCGCGAGTATTTTGAGCGATGGTCAAATGGCGTCGATGACCTGCTGGCCGGAGTGCAGCTTTATCGGGAGCGTGATAACCCGAACCTAGCCGCGTTCACGCTGCACCAAGCTGCGGAGCGGCTCTATATCTGCTTCCTGCTTGTGCAGACGCTGTATTTCCCGCGCTCGCATAACATCAAGTTTCTGCGCTCGCTTGCCGAGGACAAAGACCCACGTCTGGTCGATGCGTGGCCGCGCGCGACCAAGGCCGACCGGGCACGGTTCGAGCGGTTAAAACGCGCCTATGTCGAGGCGAGATATTCGGCCAGCTATGCGATCACACGCGAGGATCTTGACGCGCTTGCCGCGTCCATCGAGCAGCTGCGCGACCTTGTTGCCGCGCTCTGCACCGAGCGGCTCGAAGAGCTCAAGGCCGCCGCAGAAAGCTGACCGGCCGCGCTGCGGCCGGTCTTTCATCACTTATTCAGGCAGATTTCGGCGCACGCTTCTTGGCCGCACGGCCTTTGTTACCCAGGCCGATCTTCTTCGCCATCGCGCGGCGCGCTTCCGAATAGCTTTCCGCAACCATCGGGTAATCGGGTTTGAGGTTATAGCGCGCGCGATACTCTTCCGGTGTCAGACCGTGCGTCGAGAGATGCCGCCGCAGCGTCTTGTACGGCTTGCCGTCGATCATCGAAATGATGTGATCCTTCGACCCGAGCGACTTGCGAACAGTCACTGCCGGCACGAACTCTTGCGCCGGTTCGGCGTCATCCTGAGGTGCATTCGGCGCGGAAGTTGCGCCCGAAAGTTCGGTCAATGTCGCATGCATCGTGCGCAGAAACGTCGGCACTTCGTCCGCCTGCACGCGGTTGTTCTGGTTTCCGAGCCACGCAATCGTCAGCTCGGTTGCAAGCTCGACCGGGTTCAAATTCGTGTCTTCAGACATGGCATTTCCTTCTCAAGCAGCGCAGCTGATCTCTCAATTTACCTCCATATTGGATGTATTCTGATTGTCGAGGGCTCGGTCCTTGGCGCGGCCTCGGTTGCATTGGTCGGGGGCGGCGGAGAGGACGGGGAGAAGCGGCGGGTGAAGGGGGGAGGAGTGGATGCAAGATAAAGGCAGTGTCTCGCACCCGTGCTTAACCCATTGTCTGCACATCCTTTTTTATGGAGATACCGGTGGTGAACGAGTCTCTTGTTCGGGCCGGTTTCCGCCAAGCCATTGTAAAGGCGTCAGTTTCGGCTTGGCTTAGAGAGACTATCGGTGGCTCGTGCGGGCTTTTGCCGCATAGAGAAACCAAAGGCAGCGCCTTGCCCGTTCCATCTTTGTTCGGGCTTCGCTAAACCATGCCAATGACCGATCCGACCGTCCGAAAGATCATCCATATCGACATGGATGCCTTCTTCGCTTCGGTCGAGCAGCGCGACGATCCGGCGCTTCGGGGGAAACCTGTCGCCGTCGGCTCGGCGGCGGCACGCGGCGTGGTGGCTGCGGCAAGCTATGAGGCACGTACGTTCGGGGTGCGCTCGGCCCTGCCATCGGTGACCGCATTGCGGCGTTGTCCGGAGCTGGTATTTGTGCCGCCACGCTTCGAGGTTTACCGCGCGGTCTCGGCGCAGATCCACGCCATCTTTGCCGACTATACCGACCTCATCCAGCCGCTCTCGCTGGACGAAGCCTATCTCGATGTGACCGAGGATCGCCGGGGGCTGCAGACCGCCTGGGCGACCGCCAAGGAAATCCGCGCGCGCATCCTGGAGCAGACCGGTCTCACGGCATCGGCAGGGATCTCCTACAACAAGTTTCTCGCCAAGCTCGCTTCGGATCATCGCAAGCCCAATGGGCAGTTCGCGGTCACGCCCGAAATGGGCGCGGCCTGGGTCGAGCAGTTGCCGGTCGCCAAGTTCCACGGAGTGGGTCCGGTGACTGCCGCCAAGATGAAGCGGCTGGGCATCGAAACCGGGGCCGACCTCAAGGCGCGATCGATCGCGTTTTTGGCCCAGCATTTTGGTAGTTCAGCCGAATGGTATCATGGCATCGCGCGGGGCATCGACGATCGCCCGGTAAACCCGAGCCGTGAGCGCAAATCATCGGGGGCGGAGACGACGTTCGACCGCGACCTTACCGACCCCGCTGAGATCGAGGCTGGCGTCCTGAAAATGGCTGGCGATGTCGCAGCATGGTGTTTGGGCCGTCAGCAGTTCGGGCGGACTGTCACAGTCAAGGCGAAGTACGCGGATTTCAGGCAAGTGACTCGCAGTCGAACCCAGCCACAGACGGTGTGCGATCCGAGCGATTTGCGGTCGACGGCAATCGAGTTGATCCGCTCCCTCTATCCGCTTGAGCAAGGGGTGCGGCTTGTCGGTGTTACGGTGTCGAAATTTGAACCGATGACGTGGGATATGCCGCTATTCTCGGATGACAAGTCGCTCGAGTGAGTGGCGGCAGCTTTGCGCCTCAAAGTCCGCCGTCCCGCCAATCCGCAAGCAAATCCGAAAGCTGTCGTTCGCATATGCCCGGCGGGGTGTCTGCAACGAGCGGAAAGCGGAAGGCAGCTTGCTGCGCTGCGCCCGCCGCTAGCGTAACGAACACCCTTGCTTGGCGAACGCACCCATCGCACTTCGCGCGACGAACTGGCTGATCAGCCTCGTCGCAAAGGCCGGCGTGGCGCTACTGGATAACCCGAGCCCACATGGGGAATGCGATTCGCCTCAGGTTTCCGGGTGCATCCGATATTTATTGAAGTTCTTTGATCGCCGGGCCACTGAGCGCGTCGGCAGCGATAACCGTGCCTTGACCGCTAAATGAGTAGAGCGACAGGATACGCGCACCATCCCAGACAAATCGAAAGTGATCCGCCTGAACACTGCGTTCCAAGACGCCGCTGTTGAGAACAGCCAAGCAAGAAGCTCCGCTGCGCTCCGGGCAGTTGAACAGCACACCGTCAACTTGCGCCTTCACAAGTCGATCACCGATTGTCCAGCGCTCACTCTTATTATCAGGAAGAGCCGCACCACGAAGATCGGCAAACTCCCCGCGTATCCTTGTCGTGAGAACCCGCATATCAAGTCCTAACTTGGGCACACGGGTACTTCTTAGGAATCGCTCGCGTCGAACAACTGAGACGGCAAGCGCTGTCTGCAGCGTGTCAAAAAGCTCAAGCACCGCAATTGCGGGCCTGAACAAAGCGCTTCCTTCAGGGTTGAGATAAGTGAACGGCGCGTGATTCCAATTCTGTAGCTGCGGGCTGGCTTCATCGACCGCCCCGATGCCAATCAAGCGCTGCCGAGCCCGCACGCGTGGGCTGGTGAGCACCTCCAGTTCGGTGACCGCGTCATGCTGATCATTCGCGGCGATACGCTCATACACCCGGATGGGGGGGAAGCGCGATGGAATGAGCCGATGCCAAATCTGGTCAATTGATGCCAACTGGAACTGCTCAGCATCCACGCTGAGCGTCAAGATACTGTCTGACGCGGTAGATATCAACAACTTGCCCTCCGAGCATAACGTTGAGCGCGCTTTGGCCATCAAAATAGTCATTTTCCCGACGCACCCAACTATCTGCAGCGTCGGCGTCAGGGATCAGTATCTCGAGTGCTTTGAAGATCGACAGGATATGCGAGATGCGTTCCAGCGTGTCCGCCGGGATGACGCCGCCGTCCTTCTTCCATTTGAAGTAAGTCGATCGCGCCGGCGACCCCAGCAGCTTGATCTGTTCGTCGCTCGAGAGGCGCCAAAGTTCGGCAATTTTGAGGAAAGCTTCAAATCCGGCTGAAACCGATGGCATATCGCTACCCGACAGGGGGCCAGCTAAATTTTCAGCCATTGACACACTCCCTCACTCGACAGTCCGAGATTGGACTTGACCTCACATTAAGTCTCAACGTAGATAATCCAAATCCAGACACTTTTGGCGTTTTAGTCCAACCGATTCGATCGTCAAGCCTGGATCAACCTATGCGGCATGGCTGCGCGGGCCGCGCGCATCCTGGAACGGAGATCCGAGCGATGAAGGTCTATATCCATCCCCACGTCACAGGAGCGCTGCGCACGGCGATCAAGGACCTGTTGAATGCGATCGGCTGCGAGATCGTCGATGAACTGGAAGACTGCGAGATTGATCTCACGCCGTCCGAGCCGGCAGCCGATGACGATAACGATGACGTGCAGATCGCACCCGCATGCATCGTCGTGCTTGAGCCTGGCCTGACCGAAGACGATCTCGAGCCTGAATTGACGGCGGCGATCGCGCATGGTTGCCGCGTCATCGGCGTCTGGGGTCCGGGAGCCGATGGCGACCTGTCGCCGCTAGCCGACTATGGTGCGGACACCGTCGCCTGGGACGCGGAACGCATCCACGACGCCGTGTGCGGTGTGCCGCAGCACCAGGATCCCGCCGGAGCCGCGACACCCACCCCCACACCGACGACCGGCGGATGCTAAGCGGATGACCGTCTACAGTTATGTCATCGAGCACGACTTAGGCTTCGCGCCGAATCCGTTCCACGGCGCCTGCACGCTGGCATGCTGCAAGCCGGATATCCGCAAGGCAGCCAAGCTCGGCGATATCGTCATAGGGACAGGCGCGACTGCGACCGGACTGGTCAATAATATGGTATACTGGATGCGGGTCGACGAGATCATCGATTTCGACCAGTATCGCACGGCGCGGCGCTTTCGCTCCAAGCGTCCGGACATGCGTGCGCCGGGAAAGGCCGAGCGGTTCGGCGACAACATCTATGAGCGCGACCCGACGACGGGCCTGTTCAAGCAGGATTTCTCGTTCCACAGCAATGCGGACGGTAGCCGAAACGAAAAGAATCTGAAACGGGATACGGGCAAGACCGAGCGTATCTTGATCGGACGCGACTTCGCCTATTTCGGTGTGAAAGCGCCAGAAATTCCCGAGGAACTACGAGACCTTATCAAGAAGGGGCCCGGCCATAAGTGCCGGTTCAGCGCGGCCCGCGCCGAGGCTTTCGAGACTTGGGCGACCGGCCACCCAGAGCGCGGCTATGTCGCTAAGCCGACGCACTGGGCCTCGTTAAAGTAGACAGAACTACGGCTATCTTGCGATAGCGGCACTCACTCCCTTGCCGTTGAGCCGCCAATCTCAGGACCCAATGACCCCGACCTCCGTCTATAACAGCTACTGGCGCTTCGCCGCCGAGCGCCACGCGATCTACGAGCGCCGCCTTTCCGACCCCCAAGGGCCATGGACGGATGATCCGATCCTCGCCACCTACCGCTTCACCAACACTTATCGCGCCGCAGACCGCGTCAGCCAGTATCTTATCCGCAACGTTCAATACCGCTCGGACCGTTCGCAGGCTCCGGCCGAGCTATTCTTCCGCACCCTGCTGTTCAAGATTTTCAACAAGATCGAGACGTGGGAACTTATAGAAACTCAGCTAGGTCCGGTTTCCTGGCAGAGCATGGACCTATCCGCGGTCGATGCTCTGCTTGATCGAGCGATGACTCACGGCGCCCGTATCTACTCGGCCGCCTACATCATGCCTTCGCCGCAGCTCGGACATGCGCGAAAGCACGCGAATCATCTGTCGTTGCTCGCGCGGATGATGGATGATGGCCTGCCGGCACGGGTGGAGCGCGCGCGCAATCTTGCTGAGGTGTACGAACTGCTCAGCCCGTATCCTGGACTCGGGCCGTTCCTCACCTTTCAGTATGCGATCGACCTCAACTACTCGAATCTACTCGACTTCTCAGAGGCTGATTTCGTTGTAGCGGGGCCGGGCGCGCTCGATGGGATCGCCAAATGCTTTGAAGACACCGGTGGCCGCTCAGCGCGAGAGGTGATCGAGCATATGGCCCAGGTCCAAGACCGAGAGTTCGCCAAACTTGGAATCGACTTTAAGGGGCTGTTCGGACGCAAGCTCCAATTGATCGATTGCCAGAACATCTTCTGCGAAATCTCGAAGTACGCTCGAGTTGCGCATCCAGAAGTCCGCGGCGTTAGCGACCGTAAGCGCATCAAGCAGTCGTATCGGGCCTCCCTGCGCGCCGAGCCCGCCCCACTTTTTCCACCTCGTTGGCAACTGGAGGTTCCGTCAATGGATAACGGATTGACGTTGAAATCTTCAAGCCGCCAAGGACAGCTTTTCTAAAAAAAGCCGATTTCAGCTTGACTGGAATAAACAAAGCAAGCCAGCAAGGTTGGGGAGGGCTCGATGCTGAAATTATTTCGGGGAGAAAAAGGTGACCCGGGACCGAGAGGCGGCTTTTGGTCAGCCCAACGAATTCGTGCGCAGCACGAGAAAGCCACTCCCCTCTTCTGGGTGCCGAAAGAAGAGGACGACTCCGATCCCGGTCAGTACACTTTAGATGACGCGCAACTGAAGGCCGCTTCATACAATATCAAGATGGGGCGTGAAGCTTATGTGACCCCTGTCAGCGACACTGACCCGAAGAGCATCCGTAAACTCGAATCGAAAGAATCTTTTAGAATACCGCCGGGACAATTCGCTTTCTTGTTAACCGAGGAGGCTGTACGAGTTCCGCCTGATGCGTTCGCTCTTGTTGCACTTCGTGCTCGAGAACTTCAATTTAAGGGGCTGATCAACGTCTCCGGCTTCCACATCGACCCGGGATACGACGGACGCCTTGTCCTCGCAGTATATAATGCTGGCCCTAGCGAAGTTCATCTGAAAGCGGGGCAGGCCTTGTTCGAGGTATTTTTTGCTGACCTCGATGAGACGACTGAACGACCTTATGGCGGCGAACAAAGCAAAAGCAAAAAGCCTCTCTTCCATATCGAGCCCGAGGCAATATCCGCGATCGCTGGAGAGTTCGAAACCCTGAAGGGATTAAAGAACAAGATCGAGGAGGTCGAGTCAGAGTTGGATGATCGCATCCGATCGCTTGAACGTGAACAGACCGTCACCCGATGGGCAAGTGCGCTTATCCTGGGCGGGTTGATCGCTTTTGGCGTTCGAGAGTGCTCGCCGAAGGTCGTATCGGCTGCGGAGTTTACTGCAGGAGTCGGCATTGATGACTGACGTCAAAGCTTCCCCGCCGGGCAAGCAGCCGAGAGTTCGCAGAGTGGGTCCAGCTTATCGGGCGAGGTGGATCACGGTCGCTCTCACTCCGTTTTTTGTCGCGATACTTATCTTGGCGCTAAGCCTACCGGCAAACTGGGAGACCATAGCTCAAGCAGGCCTGGTACAGCCAGCCGTCGCCGCGCTCATTTCCCTTAGCATCGTCCTTAGCTTGCGCCTCACTTGGGGGCGGTATTCAAATGACAGACGGAAGGGCGTGGTTTCGGCGTCAAGCGCAACTATCGCGGTAAAGCTCTGGGCGATTTGTTTCACTTTACTGTTCGGATCAATGATAGTTTCATCAGTCGCGAACAGGTGGTCCGGTGCAATCACCAAGAACGGCAATTCGCCCCCACAAGCTACAGAGACCCAACTGGAAGTGAGTACAAACCAATCCGCTCCCGTCGTAGCCAAGGCTAAGGTCACGCGGTGACTGCGTTCCTGCCCCTCGATCAGGTGCGTCGACAGCTCGCTCCACGCCGGAATTTCACCGACGATCTGATGCTCGATGAGTATCAGCGATACGCCGGCGCGCTCAATCGGACGGGTCTCCGGGATGACGCTGCTCGCGATTTTCTTATGATGGGGCTTTTCGGCGAAACCGGAAGCCTGCTCAGCGAGGTGAAAAAGAAGCAGCGGGACAAGCGTGCGTATCTCTCCTACCGCGCATCCTCGGTGGAGGAACTGGGTGATGTGCTTTGGTATTTCGCCAACGTCGCGCGGCTAGTCCCCGTAAAGATATCGGACCTTGCTGCGCGTGCTGTTCAGAGCCGGGGCTGGGGGTTCAAAGGCTCGCAGCATCGCCCTCGCACTTTCACTGCGCTCCAGCAGGCGGGACGAAATTTCGGCGAGCCGGCAAGCGGCCGGCAGGTCGAGCGGCGCCTGCTGATTTTAGCTAGTCGTGTCGGTGCCTTCCTCGAAATTGGCCGCGGCGCCAACGCCGAAAGGGAGACAATAATTCAATCGATGGTCGAAATTTTCCGCGGGCTCATCGCTGCGGCGGATATCGCTCATCTCAGCCTAGACGAAGCTGCTCAATTTAGCCTCGCAAAGTCGCTCGACCGTTTCCCTGTCGTTCGCGACTGGGGAGAACCATTCGACAACGACTTCGATGCCGACGAGCAGCTCCCGCGACGGATGGAAATAACTTTTCGGGAGAAGCTGACAACGAAGGGTGCGCCGTACGTCATCCAGCAATGGCATGGCATCAACGTCGGTGACCGGCTTACAGACAATGCGCTGGTGCCCGACGATTATCGCTACCACGATGTCTTTCACCTCTCCTACATCGCCTTCCTTGGTTGGTCGCCGGTAATGCGTTCACTCCTTCGCCTAAAGCGCAAGAGCCGCCCCGAAATCGACGAGCAACAGGACGGTGCGCGCGCGATCATCGCAGAGGAAGGTATTTCCAACTGGATATTCGCGCATGGACTGCGCCATCATGCCTTCGAGGGGGTGACGGGGCTCGACTACGGACTACTGAAGACGATTCGTCAGATGGTGAAGGGCTATGAAGTCGAATCTCGGCCGCTCTGGATGTGGGAGGAAGCGATCATCCGGGGGTTCGAAGTGTTTCGTGAGCTCCGTAAGAACAAGGGCGGCGTGGTCGTCGCCGATATGATTCGCCATCGTCTCACGTACCGGTCATTGAAATGAGCATCACACTAGCGGTGGAGGAATTCGTCGAAGCGGTCGCCATGCTCCGAATGGACAACTGCTTCAATCCCTACGCTGACCGTTACGATCCTTTCGATGTGGAGGACGCGCCAAAAATCCGCAGATCTAATCTGCGGCACGTCCTGAAGGCTGCGGCGGAAACGAGTGTAGACGACCTTTGGATTGGGCTTGAACTTGGCCATAACGGAGGCCGCCGGACCGGTCTTGCTATGACAGATGATACTCACCTTCTGGCACATGGCAGCCGTTTCGGAGTAGCGGGCTTGTTGCGTCGTGCGACTCAAGCGGGTCCGACGAAGGAAGTGACCGCCGGTACCGTTTGGGAAGCGCTAAGCCGTGTGGAGCGACCTGTGTTTCTCTGGAATGTGGTTCCTGTTCATCCGCATCGCCCCGAAGAACCCCTTTCTAACCGGCGGCACACCGCAACTGAGCGCGAAATTTGTGTATCGCATCTCCATACCCTCATAGAATTGCTCCGGCCGAAGCGGATAGTCACAGTGGGCACTGATGCGGCAATTGCACTAAAGCGGTGCGGATATCCTCACGTGCCAGTGCGCCACCCTGCCTTCGGAGGAAGGCGCCAGTTCCTCAAGCAAATCGCCGCCCTCGACCAGTAGCGAGCGAGCTTAGCGTGGCATGCGTAGCCCGCGATGTCTGAATTTGCCCGATCTCCGCTCCAAAGCGGACATACTGCAATCGGCCCAGTTTCCGCCATTACCTCATGCGATCTGGGGGCGACCGGTTTTGGCCGAGAGCCGACTGGCGACATTGGGACGCCCGAACGCGAAAGCGGGCATTCGCAGAATCTATCGTAAGAGTTCACTAGAAGAGGTGACAGGCGCCGGTTGGTAGGGAGAGGAAGAAACGGTGACGTTCAGACTGAAGATGCTGCCCGCTCTCGACGGCGACTGCCTGCTTCTGTCCTGGGGCGACGACGGGCCGCTCCACCACATGGTGGTCGATGGCGGCAGGAAAGGCGCCTACGCCTATCTTCACGACGAGTTGGCCGCGATCAAGAAGGCCGGGGAGAAGCTGGACCTCTACGTGCTCTCGCACGTGGATGCGGACCATATCGAGGGCTCCCTCGCCTACTTCGACGACGTCAACCGCCCGCTGTTGCCGGAGCAGGTTTGGTATAACGGCTTCGAGGAGATGGGACGCGCGGGCGTTCGCAGCATGCGGCAGGGCGACGACTGGTCGAAGGCGATCGCGCGGCTGCGCCTGCCGCTCAACACGCCCTTCGAGGACGGCGTAGCGGCGATTGAGAAGGCGCCAGGTCCGATCGACGTCGAAGGTCTGAAGGTCACGATGTTGTCGCCGGACGCGGCGCATCTGGCTGCGATGCGTGTCAGGTGGGAGGCCTACCGCAAGACGATCGCAACCGCGCGGTCCGGCGTGCGCGGAGGGGCGAGGGCGGCCCGACCGCCGGTGAAGCCGCCGATCGTCGTCGACGACTATGTGGCCGACGGCGAGATCGACACCGAGATCCCGAACGGGACTAGCATCGCGTTCGTCGCCGAGTGGCGGGACCGGCGCGTCCTGCTCGCGGGTGACGCACATCCTGATCTGCTGACGTCGTGGCTGAAGCCTCTCGCGAGGGAGGAGGGCGGGCGCTACCGCCTCGATTTTCTCAAGGCGTCCCACCACGGCAGCAAGAAGAACACGTCGCGCGAGCTCATCGAGAGCATCGATTGCCGTCAGATCGCGATCTCCACCAACGGTTCGCTGCATCAGCATCCCGATCCGGAATCGATCGCACGGTTCATCCACTACGGCGTGCCTGGCGTCAAGGATGTGTGGTTCAACTACGGATCGGACTGGACGCTACCGTGGGGCGATGACGACACGAAGGCGAAGTACGGCTACAGGGCTCACTTTCCGCCTGCGGACGGCCAGGGAATCATGGAGATAGACCTGATGGTGAATTCGGCGCCCTGAGACGAGATGGTTCCGAAGCGGAAGGGTCCTCTTGAACCGAACGTCCGCCCGGTTGACAATCGGTCAAGCGATCGGCCGCCAAGGCCGACGAGAGAAGTGTGGCGGGGGCCAATGATGGACTACGGTTGGACGAGCATCGACGAAATTGGGCACAAGCTCGCCGAGATCCTGTCGGCGCGGTATCCCGGCGAGGTGACCGAGCTGGACGTCTTCATCGAAGGCGACACGATTGTCCTGTCCGGCGAGGTGGCGAGCGAGGCCTGCCGCGGCGACGCGAAGCGTCAGCTTCTCGCGTTCGACGGCGTGTTCAAGGTGTCCAACCGGCTCGAGGTCGCCGCCTTCCTAGAGGGTGCCAGCGACTCCTCCGACGAGGACGACTACTTCGACAAGGTCGAGACGGAGGAGGTCGCGCGATCGGACGGCGAGGGCGCCCCCCGGAATCGAGGCCCGCTGGCATCGCAAGAGCGCCAATCCCGTATGGGACGAGATGTACAACGGCGGCGGCAGCGGCCGGATCGAGGGCCCCGGGGTCGAATATGCGTCCTACGACGGGGACGAGGAGCTGGATCCCGTCGAGGTCAACCGCTATCCTATCGTGGAGAGTTCGGGCGAGCCGTCGGCCGGCGCCGTCCTCGACGTAACGGTGGACCTGACGACGGATGCGAATGGCGGAGAGAGGCTGATCAACGTCGGCAGCTTCGCCGCCGACTGGACCGAGATCGAGCTGTCGGTGCAGATCGTCGGCGACTGGCTGAAAGCCGTGACGCCCCTGACCGGTTCGATCACGCTACGCAGGGACGGGCCCACGACCCCGGCCACGTTCACCTGTACCGTTTCTCCGGACTACGTGCGGGGAACGCCCGCTGTGCTGCAGGTCTACTATCTGCACGGCACGCGCATCTGCGGGTCCACGCGACGGGACCTGGCGGCGGCCGATGCGCCGCGGAAGGCCACCGATGCTGAGGAGCAGGCGAAACCGGCACAGCCGAAGGCTCCTCCCGCTGCGGCCAGCGTGGTCACGGTGGCGCCCGACGCGTCGGGCCCCGCGCTCGTCGTTATGATCGCGGGCGTGGAAGGCCAGCAGCAGTGGGTCTGGAAGACCTACGGGCCGGACGGATACCGGACCGGCAGCGGGACCGTGCAGCTCGGCGGCACGGCGAAGACGTTCGCCGACACGCTTCTCGCGTCATGCCCGGACCTACCGGTCGAAAGCTTCCGGCGCACGATGCGCGGTATCGGGGAGACGATCTGGCGCAAGGCGCCTGACGGCTTCCGCGACGCCTATCTGCGCTGCCGCCAGGTCCTAGGCGGCGACTTTCCGATCCAGTTCAGCAGCGACGACCCGCACGTGCCGTGGGAGATGATGAAGCCCGACATTGATGGCGGGAAGGTGGACCACCTCTACATTGAGCATCCCGTCGCCCGGTGGCCGCTGAACACGAACGGCGCGCTGCGGCCGACGTTCCTGCCGGGAGACATCCTGTCCTTCGTGCCGGACTATCCCGTGCAGAAACTGGCTTCGGCGGCGGCCGAGAGCGCGTGGATCTGCTCGACCCTAGGTGCCATTCGCATGGACCCGACGCGCGACGCATTTCTCGACTTGCTGGATGGGAAGCATCCCCGTCCCGTGCAGATGATCCACTTCGCGGGACACGGCATGGCCGACACGGGCTCAAACGATGGCGGCATCGAGCTTCAGGACGCTCCGGTCGGCCTGATGGAGGTTAACCAGTCCTCGGTCCAGATCGGTCACCGGGACGGGCCGCTGATTGTGCTGAACGCCTGCGAGGCGTCGGCCGGCGCCGAGATGCTGGGGATGAACACAGGCTGGGGCGCGATGGTCCCCGCCACCGGTTTCGGCGGCCTGATCGCGCCGCTCTGGGCAGTGCAGGACGCGATGGCCTTCCAGATGGCTCAGGACACTCTTCCCCAGCTCGTGAGCGGGCGCGTAACCCTCGGCGCTGCGGTGCGCGATGCGCGCTGGAAGAACGCGGACGCGTCGGTCGCCGCGCTCGCCTATCTGACGCACGGCGACGTGATGGCGCGGTTCGCTACGTCCTGACTAGGCTGGGGACGTCGACCAGCGCCGAGGCGGGGACGATCGCCCTTACCTCCGACACGAGGTCGTTGGTGGTTTCCGGCGTCCTGATCGATACGATGAGGCTGAAGGGGACCGCGAGGTTGGCGGGCGGGGTCTCGGCGTTGGTCGCCCACCATCCCCGGCTAGGCGCCACGTTGAGCAGCCGACGTCCGACGAGCTGATAGGCCGGACCGCGCCAGACGTCGTGATGGAGCGTGCCCCGGTTGCGCTTGCGCCAGCCCAGCGCCCAGCCGTTGTCTGCGGTGCTGGATTCCGACGCGAATACAGCGCGGTTGACCCGCCGCTCCGCGCGCGCCTCGCTCTCCTCGAAGCGCTGGAAGTCGAAGCTGAGGCCGTGCGAAGAGTAGAGCTGCGGGCGCTGCAGCCCGGCGCTATGGAGGTCCGGCTCGATAAAGTAGGACAGCGTGCACCGCATCTCGACTTCGGTAGAGCCGAGGGCGCCGAGGGCATGGTCCGGCCATGGCAGGCGGAAGGACTTCATCTCTTTGAGTGTGACCCCGCGGCCCTCATCTTGCTTGAACGGCCTGAGCGTGTCCTGCGCGATGAGCGTGAGCGCGTTGTCGGCGCTCCAAAAGACGCGCTCTTCGTCGGGAACGCCCCAGCCGAAGCAGTCGAGCGTCGCGAGAGTCGCCTCCTCCTCGGTGGCGCCGGCGGCGATCAGATCCTGCCGTCGGGCCTGCATGATGGCGGTCCACTCCGCGCAGTGGACGAGCAGGCCGCGCACGGTCTCCGGCCGCATGGCCGGGTATCGGGCGAGCACGCGGCCGGCGAGGCGCGAGGCGGCGGCGCATGCCGCGCTCGTGTCGCCCGTGAAAGTGATCGGCCGGCGGGTGGGATCGTTGGACGTGGTCGCGATCATGTCGGGGGCGTGCGGATGCGAGGTGCGCCCGCCCGGATCGATGCCGTGGTTGCCGCCCTCCATGACGATATCGGGCTTGTGGTGCTTGGGGCGGAAGCGCCACGGCTGGGCGGTGCGCGACCGCGGCGACAGTCCGCCGGTGTCGGCGAGAGGCGACGGACCCGTGCACTTGTGCGTAAGCGCGCCGACCGAGAGCACGTTCAGCGCCTGCGCGGGCGACTGGATGCCGTGGTCCCCATTGAGCGTCGCGTAGGAGGAGACGAGGTAGGGCGCGGTGGCGGAGGTCTCGACGTTGCCGACCGCGACGCAGAACAGCCTCGTGTTGCGCCTGTCGTTGAACGCGAGCTTGTCGAGCGTGGACGAGGTCGAGGTCGGGCGGCCGTCCTCGGGCTCGCCGACGGCGGTGGCCGCGAGGCAGTAGACGCGCCGGTGCTCGTCCTCGGCCTCGGCGGCTCGGACGCCGCGCGCGATCGCGTCGCGCGCCGGGATGCGGACGGGGCTGCCGGGATTGAACACCGCGACAGACTCAAGGCCGATTTCGAGCCTGACCGCGTCGGTGCCGCCGGCGACGTCGGCGAGGTCGCCGTAGAGCGCGACGCCTGCCATCTTCGTCCCGTGGCCGTCCGGGTCGAGGGCGTTCCACGCGCGGGCGACGGCGCGGCAGCGTTCGGCAGGCAGGGCCGGCGAAATCAGTGCGTTCGCCCGGTTGACCCCGGTATCCAGAAGCGTGACCCACGGCGCGGCCGGCGGCGCGGGCACGATCCGGTCGGCGATGGCCTGATACTGCGCGAGGCGCGCGGGCGGCGGCAGGTCGGCGTGCTCGGCGATGAAGCTGGACGCACCGCGCAGTTCGACAACAGCCGCACTGCTGCCGATGAGGCGGTCGAGCGCCGCCTTGGTCGCGATGACGTTGTAAACCAGGATGTCCACGAACTCGGACCGGCGTCCCGACGTCTCGATTCCGAGCTCGTCGACCGCGGCCTCGAAGGCGTCGACCATCGGCGCGCGAACCCAGATCTCCCATTCGGCCTCTCCGCGGCCGCCGGGGAATCTCTCCAGCGTGTCGGTCCAGAGGTCCTCGATCGTCGCGCGCCGGAACTCGGCGGCGCTCTCGAAAAGCCAGAAGTTACGCGGCCGCTTGATCGAGTCCCCGGTGTCGGGATCGAACTCCTCGTTGCGGCGGTCATCGCCGTCGGGGTTCCACTCCTCGTAGGATGTCAGCGACTTGCCCAGCGACTCGATCGCGCTGCCGGTCAGGAAGTAAATGGCGCGGTCATGCCCGCGGTTCTCCTCGACCTTGGCGTGCCGCTGCACGTTGAGGAGCTGCATCCCTCTACTGGTGGAGCGCCTGGCGGTGCCTGTGACCAGCTCCTCGCCCTCGCGCGACGTCACCGCGACCGTGAGACCGCGCTTCCGCGCCGGGACGCCCATCGCGGCCTGCTCAATCCGCGCATCTCGCATGCTGCTGGAGAGGTTCGCGAGGTCGCCACGCAGGCGGCCCGCATGGGCGGCCCTGTTCTCGAGGGCCGAGGGCGCGCGGTTTGAGCCGCCGCCGTGCGGCTGGAAGTCATCGGACGCGCGACCAATGCCCTGGACAATAATGTGACGGTGTCGAGCCATTCCAGCTGGTTAGCACTCGGCCGGGTCGTGTGCCAGATGAAGCTACTGCCGATCCGGATGCTTACGGTCCGAGATCGCCTGCAGGATCGTGGCGCCGGTCAGGCACCCGCCCTCCTCCAGTACCGCATCGCGCGCCGCGTCGTCCGCCGCGGCGACGATGTCGGCTTGGCTTAGGCCCTGGGCTGTCGCGGAAACCTCGCTCCACGGCACGCCGGACAGGTCGAACTGCGGCAAGCGCTGAGTGAGGATCCGACGGACGTGGTCGGGCGGGGGCAGATCGTAGCGCACTATGGCTTCGAACCGCCGAAAGAACGCGCGGTCGAGCAATTCTTGGTGGTTGGTTGCGGCTAGGATGAGGCTGCCCGACGATTCCTCGTCCAGGAACTGGAGAAACGAGTTGAGCATCCGGCGCGCCTCGCCAATGTCGTTGTCGGCGCCGCGCCTTGTAGCTAGCGCGTCGACCTCGTCGAAGAAGTAGACGCCTCGCGCGCCCTGCATGGCGTCGAACACGATGCGCAGCTTGGCGGCGGTCTCGCCCATGTACTTGGTGATGACGCCATCGAGTTGCACGGTGAACAGCGGCAGCCCCAGCTCGCCAGCGATCGCCGCGGCGGTCAGGCTCTTGCCGGTGCCCGGCGGACCCGACAGCAGCACCTTGCGCCGCGGCAGGAGCCCGCTAGCGGCGAGGAGTCCGCGCTCGCGGTGCTCGCGCACGATCTTGCGCAGCCGCTTCTCGACGTCGTCGGCGAGCACAACGTCGGACAGGCGCGTCTCAGGATAGGAGGCGCGAACCAGCGAGGCGAGCTCACCCCTCGGCGCCGCGATCATCGTCGGTCGCGAAGCGACGCGCCGCTCGTCGGTCTCCTCGCGCAGGGATCCGACCAGCGTGCCGATCTCGTCCGCCATCCGGTGGTGGCCGGCCTTGCGGGCGTCGGATGCAATGTGGTCCGCGATCGCGAAAAAGCGCTCGTCGTCGCCGGCCGCATGGCTGCGGATCATCGCGATAAGCTGCTTGCTGTTGGCCATGCGGGTGCTCCTATTTACTCGCGGCGGATTGGTCGAGTGCTTGGATCAACAACCGATCTGCGCGTTCGCGCAGCCTATCCGAAGCCGAGATTAAACGCAACGCTTTATGCACCAATTCACTTACAGACTCGTCCGATCTGACTGGATCGACGACGTTGCGTAAACGCTGCCGCACTCGCTTCGAGAATGCGCCCTTTTTGAGCGATCGGCTGAGAGTAGATTTGTCTATGGCGGCCATATCGGCCACCTGTCCAACGCTAAGCCGAAAAACCTCCATATGTGAACGCACTTGGTCGGCCAGGTTCGGGTCTTCAATGCGCGTGGGTCGGGCCATGGCCTTTGATTGCATAAACCGTTGCATAAATGAAGTACGAAAACGGTTTCGGAGGTTTGCTGGCCGGCTGCGACGGATCGGTGCGTCACATCGGCACGCTGCCTTTAATAAATGCTCCCGACCAAATGACCGATGATGCCGATGTGGATGTAACTTGGGCAGCTGAACCTCTCGGGAAGCGGGATCGCCCAATGGCGCGCGGCGTTGATACGGATCTCCCACGGCGGCGATCTCACTCTGAAGCGTTCCTGCCCCAGCCCTGTAGGAGGCTGTTTTGAGTTAGAGGTCAGGCTACCGGACGCCTGGTTTCAGGATCACACACATGGGGCCGCGATGACCGATTAAAGGGCGCTTTTCAGACTGGCAGATTATGCTGAAAACAGCCTGGCCGCCCATGGGGCGACAGCAAGCGAGGTTGCTTTTGCGCGGACAGATGCCAAAGCGGTCACATGCCAATTACCACTTCCGCTGGCGGTCAGTGGGGGGCGTAAGGCTCTCCCATAGCTCAGGCCTCGCCGATCGACAAAGTGGGCACAAATCCATGGCCGGGTGCCTGATCGTAAACCCGCATTTCAAAATCCGCCTTCGGCATTCACACTCGACCGGTTTCCACTGCAAGAGATGCAGGCAAGACTGGAAACAAGTGCAACACCTGACCCGCGCAATGCGGCGCCTTGATCCGATCGAAGAGGCCGCGCAACGCGATGACGAGGCAATGGGGACTATCGAACCGCAGAGGCCCGCACGGCTTTCAAGGCGATCGGCTACCTCGGCGCGTATCTCGGGTGGGACATTGTCGGCAGGAACGCGGACCGGCTCATGGCGCGCGATCCTCTGGCGATCGTGGAAGGGCTTCTGGACGACGAGCGACTTCCCCTGGAATTCCGTGAACACAATGTGGTGAATTGAATCTCCCGAATACGTAATATGCGCCAGAAAAGCCGTCCCGCTCGTGCCGCGATGGCGTAATGATGATGTGCTGATCAAATGGTAGCAGGCGCAAGATTACTCCAAATCGGACCCTTTCCGACCTGTAAGGAATAGCGATGTTCGCGCATAGCCATGTGGCATATTTCGCGTTTTACCGATCCAGGGTAGTGCTGGCAGCGTTCAACATTCTACCGTGCTGGCTGTGCGGTGCTCGACTGGGGAGGTGGAGACATGCGAACATGGGTGACCGCGATCCTTTTCGCTGGATTCTCGAGTCCCGCCATGGCGCAGAGCTTTCCCTGCAGCGGGGCTGCGGTTTCGCCTTATCCAGCTCTCGTCGCGACGGATCATGATCATCGTCGCCTCGCCCCGAAGGCGGGTGTTCTCAGCAAGGCGTTCACTGCATTTTTTGCTGCGTTCGATGACGCCGATGATGACGATGGGAATGGGGAACGCGATGTTCGTCTCAATCCTGAATTCGTGGCGTATGAACTGCGCGGGCTGGCACCCAATGCCGATGGCGATTATGCCGAACCCAGGATATCGATCGAGCGCCCGAGCCGCTGGTACACCTCGCCTGAGCTCGTGCCGCTGGTCGACACAATTGAAGGTGTCACCAATCGCCGCATCGACGACAGCTATCGGGGGGCTGGCACAGTCTGGAACCGCGGTCACCTGGCGATGAGCGATCATGCCCAGCGCATCAGCGCTGAGGCGAGCTGTAACACCCATAATTTCTGGAACGCATCGCCGCAGGCAGCCGACCTCAACCAAGGTCCGTGGATGCATCTGGAGAATTACTCAGCCGCCGCCTCGAACAAATATCGCAGCATCTGGGTGATCACCGGGCCGATCTTCGATCCGGCCACGCCTCGCTTATCGATCGGCGATGCCGGAGAACTGCCGGTCGAGATTCCGGACGCGTTCTTCAAGATCCTCGTACATGAAAGTCCGTCCGGCATCGACACGCTTGCTTTCATCTTCGAGCAGCCCAACGCGCTCGACGGTCAGGGTAAGCCTGTTCCGACTGCGACCTGGGTCAGCTGCAGCCGAGCAAATGCACTTGGGCATGTCTACGACCATCGACCCCAGCTCGTGTCGATCGCGCAGATCGAGCAGCGCACAAACTTGCGTTTCTTCTCCGATCGGGCGGACCGACAGCAGCTAATTGACGCGCGCGCGACAGCCCTATGGCCCGTGGAGACGCGGTACTGGGATCCGGGAAATGCGGTGTGCGCCAGACAGCGCGGTCATCCGTCCTCAGCTGATTGAGGGAGAGCACCGTGCCCAAGAATATTGTCATCCTGCTCGACGGGACCTCAAACGAGATCGAGTGCGATCGCACCAACATTCTCCGCCTCTATGGCGTTCTCACCAAGGACGCCGAGCAGCTCGTCTACTATGATCCCGGCGTCGGGACGTTCGGTGCGGAAGGCGCCTGGTCGCGCTTCTGGCGCAAGGCGCACGAGGTCTGGGGACTGATGACCGGATGGGGCCTCGATCACAATGTGAAGGAGGCATATCGCTTTCTCGTTGAGAATTATGACAAGGGCGAGCGCAAGGGCGTCAAAGGTGGCGAGCGCGACCGGATTTTCATCTTCGGCTTCAGCCGCGGAGCCTATTCCGCGCGGGTGCTGGCAGGGTTTATCCATGCGGTCGGGTTGATCGAGCCACGCAACCTCAATCTGCTTGATTATGTCTATCGCGCCTACAAATCGATTGGCGAGGATGGTCAGGAGGCGGAAAAGGCATTTGCCGAGGTGCGGCTTTACGAACGTCTACTCGGTCCAGATCGACCGCCGATCCGAATGCTGGGATTGTTCGACACCGTCGCTTCGGTGATCGAAAGCGGGCGGCATGGTCCCCAGTTAAAGTCACACGCGTTCACCAGCCGGAATCAGAGCGTCGAATCCGTGTCGCATGCGGTCGCGATCGACGAGAAGCGCACGATGTTCCGCCCGCAGCTCTGGCCGGCCAATCAGGAATATTGGGGCAATCCTTTCAACAGCGCCGCAGCGAGGCCCCAGGATGTGAAGGAACTCTGGTTTGCCGGGGGGCATGGCGATGTCGGCGGGGGGCTATGCCGAGGCGGAGAGCGCCCTGTGCAAGGTGCCACTCGTATGGATGATCGAACGCGCGAAACTGTGCGGCCTCAAGTTTCGTCAGCAGAGCATCAACGCGGTCGTATTGGCGTCCTCGCGGGGCGCCAAATATACGGCGCCGACGGGGACGGGGCGCTCGCACAACACCATGACCTTTGGCTGGTCGATCCTTGAATTCATTCCCCACCGCAAGCCAGGGGGTTCATCCCGTCCCTCGCTGTTCGGCATCAGCTTTCCTTTTTTCGAGCGGCGGCACATTCCGCAGGGAGCGCTGCTTCACAGCTCGGTAATCCAGCGGCGAACGGAACTTGGACTTTGGGCGCCAAATATTCCGGATTCATATGGGATAGAACAATGATCTGCTTGCCATTCGAGCGATCGACAGGCCCAGGCGACCGATCCTGCGGTGGCGTTGCCTGCGCGATGCGGGGACGCGTCGCTGCCACGTGCGCATGGCCGGATAGTCGGAGATTGATCATGCCTGTCGGAGGAGCCGGAAATGGCTGACGCGGTCGATTTGGCTCAGGCTGGCGGCGGCGTTGTCGATTTTCACGAGTGGCTCACGCCCTTTGTTTCATTGACGCTCGCCAAGGCGGCTGGCGTTGCCGTTGCTGATCAGCTGGAACGTTGTCTCGCCGACATCGAAGCCATTTGCGCTGCCGAGGAACATCCTGCCACGTCCGATTTCACGCGGCTCCGGGCCCGCGCAGCGGCCGGCGTCCGATTACAGTCGATGTGGTACAAACGCACGCTCAAGCCGGCTTGGACCGACGATGCGAGCTTCATCGATGTGCAGCACCATCTGGTCATCGCGCTTGTTCGCAAGGGGCATTTGGCGCTCCATATCAGCGACCCTAAGGTCAAGGGACCGCTGCGCGCTGCGCTGATCGGCGAGCTCGATCCGGGCGCCCCCCTTACTTGGCTCTCGCCGATACCCCGCGCGATCATGTCCGCGGCCTTTCTGCAGAACGGCCAGGCCCGAACACTGTGGCTTTCTGGTGTGCATCGGCGAAGCGCGACCAAGGCCGACGCCAAGATTCTGGCCGGCCAGGATCTCGATTACTCCCTCGACCCCTTTGACGACCAGAGCTTCTATTGGTCGGCTGCGCGCTCGCGGAACGCCGCGCTGGAGATCACCGTCGGCGTATCACCCAAGGCGTCGCGGGTCTGGCTCGGCAAGGCCAAGTCGATCGACGGGTTTGCTGCGTCGACCGCGCTGCTGATCGATGCCGTTGCCGCCGCGAAGCAGGGCAGTGATGAGCCGTTCCGCTTTCTTGCGACCCCGATGGAAATGCTCGATCCGGCAAAGGTCACCGGAGGATATGATCTTTCGATCCTGCCACCTGACATGCTTGAGGATGGGGACGAGGACGCCGATGCGGTCAATGCCGACGCCGCGCTTGTGATCGCCACCAATCTGATCGCAGAACCGGCAAACGGCTCGAACCTGAGCGTCTCGGTTGAGATCAATAGCGAGACCATCGGGACGCTGACCCTTGAGGTCGCCATCGCGCGCGACGGTAAGGTTAAGTTCAAGGCCACCGATCCAAAGCCTGCGGGAGTCAATGACGAGGCGTTCAACCGGATCAAGGCACTGCTCGGGCGCGGTGTCGGCGTGAACGTCCGCTACGACAGCGGACATAGTGTATCTGACCGCCAGATATACGCCTTGAGAATGCCTCGTATCGCCTTCTCGCAATATGAGGCGACGGATTTTAAGGGCTATCTGGTAAAGCAGGAAAAGCCGAAAGACCTGACCAAGATCGGTGCGGAGAAGAGCCTGTTCTGCTGGGTTCAAAACACCCATAAGGGATGGCTCGCTTGCGACGATGGCGCAAATGAGAAGGCGGATTTCATCCATCTCGACATCAGCGGCGCAAAGCCGGTTCTTTCGCTCATCCATGTGAAAGGCGCTAACAGCGACAAGGCCAGCCGCAGGCTCTCCGTTGCCGCGTATGAGGTCGTCACCGGTCAGGCGATCAAGAATCTGCAATGGCTCGACAAGCAGGCGCTCGCCAGAGGGCTTTCGCAGGCGGTGCGCGCAACCAACTATTGGTGGAAGGATGGTAAGCCAGTCGCGAAAGACGAACTGGTGGCTGCGATTGAGAGTCTCGGTGACGAATATGTTCGTCGCGTGATCATTGTGCAGCCCCATGTCACTGAAACCGCGCGGACAAAGGCGGAGGCGGCCAAGGATGGCGTCAATCGATTGCGTCTCGATCAGCTCAACACACTGCTTGCCAGCGCGTGGCGCAGCTGCAACGGTCTAGGCGCCGAATTCAAGGTGATTTGGGCGAAATAGCTGGCCTTGCCGCGTGCCCATGGCGAGGCCGCCGTCCTCGACATAAAAATCATCAGAATTTCCGTAGCGGCGTGAAATCGGAACGATGGGGGGCGCATTGGCCACCGCGTGTACCCGGCAGACGTCAGCTTTCGGGATCTCGCAGATCCGACGCTGGACAATGGCTATTGGGGCGCAAAGCGGTCAGAACGCCTCATACTAGCTCCTACGCTCTCGCGCTAAGTGTGGGGCAAAGTGTGGGTCAGTATAGCCCATTAGCCAGATTTATGATTATTTATCAAGATGTTAAGTGGCTCAATGGTATTCCTCCGTCTCCGCCATCTTCCGAAGCTGCATTCTGGCCCGGGGCCATTGCCGGACCATCGGCGGGCCTCGCCTTGCAGTCGATTCTGACTCGCAAACGTCACGGGCCGCTGGCATCCGGGTGCGCGATGCGAAGCCTGACCCTTGTCGCCGCCGCGATGCTGGCGGTCCCCGCCACGGCGCAGGTCCGCGCCGTACCGACCCAGCCCGAGTCCGAAGCCGGTGCGTTGCGCGGGGTCGAGGTCATTTTGATCAACGAGGGTGCCGCGCCCGTCGCGGCAGAGGGGCCGCGGATCATCGAGGTGACCGCCGCAGACGGCACGCGCCTGGTACTCGAGCGCCTGCCTGCGCCCGCCACGACGATCGCGCCGGGCGGGTTTGCCAAGGCGCGCTATGTTCCGACCGGCTATGCCGCGCGACCCGTGACCCGTCCGCTGCCCGGGGCACCCTTGCCCGACGGCGTCGGCGCAGCCTGGGCCGACGGCGCACCTGCCCGTGCGCGTGCCGTGACCGATACGGCTGAGCGTGAGGTCGAGGCATCTGCCGGCACTGCTGCGGGCTTTCTCGACCGTTTCGCGCCGCACGAGCCGACTTATGGTGCGTTCGGTTTCGGCGATTCGGGGGGCAAGCTACAGGTCAGCTTCGCATTCCAGCCGATCGGCGGCGACGGGGCGTTCAGTCATCTGCGCTTCGCCTATACCCAGACGATGTTCTGGCGGCTCGACCTGCCGTCCGGTCCGTTCACACACACCACCTATTCGCCCGAAGTCTATGTCGAGCGCGCGGTCGATCCGACCGCGACCATCGGACTGGGCTGGCGGCATGATTCGAATGGCGAGGGGCCGGCGACCTCGATCGATTCGAACCGCATCTTCCTGCGCGCGACCAAGCGGTTCGATCTTGGCGATGGCTGGCGCGCGGAGGTGACGCCGCAAGCCTGGGTCTATGTCGGCAAACAGGGAGTGGCGCCCGATCTTGATCGTTATTGGGGCAACGGGTCACTCGGCTTGGCGCTGGTCAAGCCCGACAGCCTCAAGCTCGCGCTCACATTGCGCGGCAGCCCCGATAGCGGGCGTGGCGCGGCAGAGCTGTTCGCATCCTGGCCGCTCGCGCGACTCGATGACGATCTCGGCTTCTATCTCTTCGCTCAGGGCTTTACAGGCTATGGCGAAGCACTGGACGATCATCGCCGCCGCGATACCCATGCCCGGATCGGTATTGCGCTGACCCGGTGACGTCCGATCGAGGAGAGACCCATGCGCCTGAAGCTCGCTCTTGCCGCCCTGATCCTTCCGCTTGCCATGCCGGCCACCGCCGCACTCGCGCCGGGGGCGAAGGCACCTGATTTCAAGGCCAAGGGCGCGATCGCGGGGCGCGATTTCACCGTCCATCTCGCGCGCCAGCTCCAAAAGGGGGCCGTCGTCCTCTATTTCTTCCCCGCAGCGTTCACGCCGGGATGCAGCGCGGAGGCGGCGGCGTTCGCCGCAGCGGTCGACGATTTCAAGGCTGCGGGGGCGGTCGTGATCGGCATGTCAGCCGATCCGGTGGACAAGTTGCGGGATTTTTCGGCGAAGGATTGCGCCGGAAAATTTGCGGTCGCCAGCGCCAGTCCCGAAGTCATTCGCGGCTATGACGTCGCGTTGGGGCGCCAGATTCAGGGCCGCGACGTTACCAACCGGACCAGCTATGTCATCGCACCGAATGGAAAAATCATCTACGCGCACAGCGATCTGAACCCCGCCGCTCATGTCCGCAACACCCTCGCCGCAGTGCGTGACTGGCGTGCGAAGCAAAAGCGCTGAAAGGCCGAATCGGGTAGCTCGTTTCACCGGATATTAGCAGTTTCGGGATTAGCTCCGGTCTCGAACAGACCGCCGTGCATGGTGCGCGTCGGGTGGCTGACCGGAGGAAGGCGTTGGTGAGGCTGGCGAGGGCGTCACGTGCAGACGGTGCCGTTGATCCGGACCGCCAACTGTACGAGCGCATCGGCACATTTCTGTTCGATCAGCGGCTCGAACCGAGTCCCGCGAACTTTGCCTTTGCCTGGCACCTGCTTCACGATCCCGGCGGTCCGCTTGCCCTCGCGGTAGAGAATATGACCGAGGGCGGCGTGCGCCTTACGCAGCGTGACATCGAATCGCTCGGCTGCGAAGCCCCTGCAAACGCGGCCAAGGCGCGCGAAAAGGTCGACGGCCTAGTCGCCAAGACGCAGATGCAGGTCGAGGGTTTTCAGGACATGGTCCAGGCGATGCGCGCCGAGACCGCGGGCTTTGGCCGCGACCTCGCCGCCAGCGCCGATGCGATCCGCCGGTCGAGCGAAGGGCCGCAAGGCGACGTGCTCGAAGAGGTTTCGCGGATCACTGCGACGATGCTGGAGCGCGTGCACCGCGCCGAATCGCAGCTCGAAAGCGCGACGCGCGAAGCGACCGAATTGCGCAGCGCGCTGGAGGAAGCGCGCGACAATGCCCGTCGCGATGCGCTCACCCAATTGCCCAACCGTCGCGCATTCGAGGAAGCGTTCAGCGCGCAACAGGCGTCGGGTGCGCGGCTGTGCATCGCGGTGTGCGACGTCGATCACTTCAAGTCGGTCAACGACCGGTTCGGCCATGCCGTGGGCGATCGCGTGCTCCGCACGATCGCGCAGGCTCTGAGCGAAGTCTGTGTCGGCCACCTCGTCGCTCGTCATGGCGGTGAGGAGTTCGCGATCCTGTTCTCGGGCATCGGCATCGCCAAGGCGCGCGACATCATGGAAAATGCGCGGTCGCTGGTCGCGTCGAAACGCTACCGGTTGCGCGAATCGGACATGCCAATCGGTGAGATCACCTTCTCCGCAGGCCTCACCCGCGTGCATATCGGCGAGTCGCTGGTCGACAGCTTCGACCGCGCCGATGCCAAGCTCTATGAGGCCAAGAATACCGGGCGCAACCGCATCATCGGCGGCTGACACTTGGTGAAAATTCCCAACCAGGCCGGTGAATTTTCCCAGTTCACGCAGTAACAAAATTCCAAACCACGTAAAATCAACATGTTATGGGAGTTGGCACGCTCCCTGCAATCCATCTGGCATCCCCGACGGAACGGTCCGGCGGGAATGAAAGAGGGAAATATCAATATGGCACTTCGTTTCGAAACCTTCGCCCGCTCCGCCGTCGCATTCGCCGGCGCTGCCGCCTTCACCCTGATGATGGTCGCCAACACCGTCAGCCTCGGCCCGGTCGCCTGATCAGCCGCATCCAGACAGGGAGATAAGAAAATGGTTCGTCAGCTTTGCGTTGCGCTCATCTCGCTCGGCCTCACCGCCGCCATGGTCGCCACCACCATCGCACCCCAGTCGGCAGGTTTCATCGCCTGACCGGCGGGGTGCGCCCCCGCTTCATGCGGGCCGCGCATTCTCTGCCTTTGCGGGCTCGCCGTCCCCACGCTTGATGAAGCTGATCCGCCCTTCGGGCTCCAGGATCGCCCAGGCGACATCGCGGACCGCGCCGATCCCCGCCAGCCGCATCTCCGATTCCAGCTCGCGCCGCGTCAGCCGGTCGCGTCTCATATTCGCCTCGATCCACGCGCCATCGCGGATCAGCACGCGTGGCTCGCCCTCGATCGCCCGCTCCGCGCGCGGCCAGCGATAGCTCACCCAGCCCAGCACGCTCGCCCAGAAGGCGAAGGTCGCGATCGCCAGCGTCGCCCCGGTCAGGCTGAAGTCATTGTGCGTGATCCCCTGCTGGATCAGGTCGCCCAGCACCACCAGCAGCACCAGCTCGAACGGCGTCATCTGCCCCAGCTCGCGCTTGCCCATCAGGCGCAGCAGCCCGAACAATATGGCGAACATCACCGTGGCGCGGATCACGATATCCATCAGGGCAGCACCGTGATCGCGAGCGGGACCGTCGCCAGTTCACGCTCGCCATCGAACAGCGCGATCCGCCCGCGCGTGCCGGCTAACAGCGGCGGGTTGATCTGGCCGTCGATCTTGATGGCCAGCGTCTCGCCGGCCTTGAGCGGGCCAAAGTCGAATTCGAACGCGCCATCCTTGAACGATTCCTCGCCCGCAGCGGGGATCATCGTGTTGATCGTCATGTCGCGCCACAGCCCGGCATCGATCGCGACAACCGCTTTCGCTACCGGCGCGCGCGCGGTCACGCGGATATGGGTCTCGAAAAACTCGCCATTGCGGATCACGCGCGGCGTGCGGATTTCGAGCCGCGCGGCGCCACTCTCGACGATCACCGGCCGTGCCTTGCCCCCGCCAAATGCGCCGAGCAGCGCGGCCAGCATGATCGCGGCGAGCAGGAGGACCGCGATCCAGCGCCTCCAGGCCCCTCCGCGCGGCTCGGCATGTGCGGGGTCGATCCCGTCAGGATAGGTGGAGTGCGCCATCGCGCAGGTGAAACGAGCGTCCGCGCGACTGGTTGCCGGAACTCCCGGGTCCCGCTTCGGTTGTTAGGCTGGCGGGGGATGACCGGAGCGAGCCATGACCGACACCGCCGAAATGATCCATGAAGACGCGCTGCCCGGCGAGGAGCGGACGCTGGACCCCAAACCCGAATGGCAGCCGCGCTATCCCGGATCAGGTCGGCTGGACGGCAAGGTCGCGCTGATCACCGGCGCGGACAGCGGCATCGGTCGAGCGGTCGCCGCCCTGTTCGCGCGCGAAGGAGCGGATATCGCGATCCTCTATCTGCTCGAAGATGCCGATGCCGAGGAAACCAAGCGCATCGTAGAGGCGGAGGGCCGCCGCGCGATCCTGATCAAGGCCGATGTCGGGTCGAAAAAGATGTGCGACCGCGCAGTCGCGCAGACGATCGACGCCTTCGGACGGATTGATGTCCTCATCAACAATGCCGGCGAACAGCACCCCGACAAGGACATTCGGGACATTACCGAAGAGCAATTGCTCCGCACGTTTCAGACCAACATCTTCGGCATGTTCTACCTTGTGCAGGCAGCATTGCCACACATGGGGGAAGGTGCCGCGATCGTAAATTGTACATCTGTGACCATGTATCAGGGGTCGGCCGAGCTGCTCGACTATTCGAGCACCAAGGGGGCGATCACCGCCTTCACCCGCTCGCTGTCCGAAAATCTGATCGAACAGGGCATCCGCGTGAACGCTGTCGCGCCCGGCCCGATCTGGACCCCGCTCAACCCCTGCGGCGGCGCATCGCCCGAAAAGCTCGAGACGTTCGGGGAAAACACTCCGATGGGTCGCCCGGGCCAGCCCAATGAGGTAGCCCCCGCCTTCCTCTTCCTTGCCTGCGAGGACGCGAGTTACATGTCGGGACAGGTGCTCCACCCCAATGGCGGGACGATCATCAACGGCTGATTGACCGGAGTCGCGTGGCGGCGCATCTGGGCCGCCATGCGCTTCTTCTCCGACAACGCCGCCCCCGCCTGTCCCGAAGTCATCGCGGCGCTGACCGCCGCGAATGTGCAGGACACCGCCTATGACGGCGACCGCTGGAGCGCGGCGCTCGACGCCCGCTTTTCGGCGTTGTTCGAAACACCGGTCGCGGTGCTGTGGCTGCCGACCGGCACCGCCGCCAACTCCCTCGCGCTCGCCTCGCTCTGCCCGCCTTATGGCGGGGTGGTGTGCCACCGCGAGGCGCATATCCAGATGGACGAGGCCGGCGCGCCCGAATTCTTCACCCATGGCGCCAAGCTGATGCTGGGCGAGGGGCCGGGCGCGAAGCTGAGCCCCGATGCGGTCAACGCGGTGCTCGATGCAGTCAAGCCGGGGGTGCACTGGGTCCAGCCGCATGCGATCTCGATCACCAACGCCACCGAGTACGGGTTGGCCTATACGCCCGACGAGGTCGCGGCGATCGGCGACATCGCCCGGTCGCGGGGCCTGGGCTTCCACATGGATGGCGCGCGGTTCGCCAATGCACTCGCGCATCTCGGCTGCCACCCTGCCGATATCACCTGGCGCGCCGGGGTGGATGCGCTGAGTTTCGGCTTCATCAAGAATGGCGGGATGGGTGCGGAGGCACTGATGTTCTTCCGCCCTGATCTGGCCGAAGCGTGCAAGGTGCGCCGCAAGCGCGCCGGGCATCTCCAGTCCAAGGGCCGCTTTCTCGCCGCGCAGCTTCTCGCGATGCTCGACGATGATGTGTGGCTGCGCAACGCACGCGCCGCCAATGCTGGTGCGGCGCTGCTGGGTCAGGCCGCGCCGCACCGGCTGGTCCATCCGATCGAATCCAACGCCGTGTTCGTGCGCCTGACCGCAGACGAGGCGGCGTCGCTGCGCGCGCAGGGCTTTGATTTCTACGATTGGGGACCGGGTGAGGCGCGCTTCGTCGTCGCTTGGGATCAGGACGCGGCAGCGGTCGCACCGCTCGCCGACGCTCTCGCCGCGCTGTGAGCGAGGGCGCACCAGCGGCCCCGAGGCCCAATTCTACCAAGCTCGCGGTGCTGATTCCGTTCGGGATCGTCACTCTGATCTGGGGATCGACCTGGCTGGTCATCACCGGCCAACTTGGCGTGGTGCCGCCGACCTGGTCGGTCACCTATCGCTTCCTGGTCGGCGGGCTCGCGATGCTGGCCTGGGCTGCCTGGTCGCGCCAGCCCTTGTGGCTCGATGCGCGCGGCATGGGGTTCGCCGCTTTGCTTGGTCTGATGCAGTTCGTGCTCAACTTCAACTTCGTCTATCGGGCGGAGATGCATGTGACCTCAGGCCTTGTCGCCGTGGTCTTTGCCCTGCTGCTCGTGCCGAACGCGATCCTCTCGCGCATCTTCCTGGGCCAGCGCATGGGGCGACAGCTGCTGGTCGGATCGGTGGTCGCGATGGCGGGGGTCGCGCTGTTGTTTGTCCACGAGATCCGCCGTGACCCGTCGGCAAGCGGCGAGGTCTATTACGGCATCGGCATCACGCTGCTGGGTGTGATGTGCGCTTCGGTTGCCAACATCATGCAGGCGACCGAGACGTCGAAGGCGTATCCGATGGCAACGATGATCGCCTGGGCGATGCTGCTCGGAGCGACGATGGACGGGGCCTTCGCCTGGCTCACCACCGGCCCCCCGGTGTTCGAATGGACCGCGACCTACATCGCCGGCGTGCTCTACCTCGGCGTGGTCGCGTCGGCGGTCGCCTTCCCGCTCTATTTCGGAATCATCCGCGTCATCGGCCCGGCCAAGGCGGCCTATTCCAGCGTGCTGATCCCGGTGATCGCGATGCTGCTGTCGACCCTGTTCGAGGGCTATCGTTGGTCGCTGCTTGCGGCGGCGGGCGCAGCGCTCGCGGGGGTCGGGCTGGTCGTCGCGCTCAAGGCGCGCAGGCCCGCGCGGTAATCGGGATAGCGCGGCCGCCAGCTCAGCACCCGCTTCGCCTTACCGTTCGCGATCCTGCGATTCTCGGCATAAAAGGCGCGCGCCTGGGGTGAAAGGTTCGCTTCCTGCAAAGGGACGAGCGGCGGCACCGGCAGCCCCAGCAATCTGCAGCCGAATGCGATGACGTCGGACTGCGGCGCGGGTGCGTCATCGGCGAGGTTGTACGCCCCCGGCGGCGCATCGAACCCGGCAATGATCCCCGCAGCAAGATCTGCGACATGGATGCGGCTGAACACCTGCCCCGGCACGTCGATACGCCGCGCCTCGCCCGCTACGATCCGGTCGAGCGGTGAGCGGCCCGGCCCGTAGATGCCGGGCAGACGGAACACCCGCGCCTCGAGCGCCAGCCATTCGGCATCCGCCGCGGCGCGCGCAGTGCGCCGCCCGGTGCCGGTCGGCGCGCTTTCGTCCACCCATGCGCCCTGCGTGTCGCCATAAACGCCGGTGGAGGAGAGATAGCCGAGCCATGCCGAACTCCCTGCCAGCGCCGCGCCATAGGCTGCCAGCACCGGATCAGTCTCCCCTGGCGGGACCGAAGACAGGATATGCGTTGCCTGCGCAATCTCGAACCGCACCCGGTCGCGGTCGTCGAAGGGGAGGTTTCCGGCGCTGCCCGTCGCGACGATCCGCGCGGCGGGTAGCAACGCGGTGATGTGCCGCGCGCTATAGCCAAGGCCGAAGACGAGGAGGCGCATCACGCCTCCCCGATCCGGTTCAGCTCACTTCGCGCCATATCCGTTGTACAGCGTGCCGAAGAAATCGCCCTTTTTCCACGCCGGGCGCTGGTCGGCGTCGGCGATCTCGCGCGCGATCACGTAATTCGCCTCGATGAAGCGGACGCCCTGATCCCACATGATTTCGGGATTGGTAATCTCGTCCGACGGCTTGTGATAGCGGTTCGTCAGAAAGCGTTCGAAAGCCTCCTTGCCGACGCCCGCCATGCCCGGCCACAGGAAGACCGACGGCACGCCCTGCTGGACGAAGCGATAATGGTCGGACCGCACGAAGAAGCCCTGTTCGGGCATTGGATCGGTGCCCACGCCGACCCCGACGCTCGCGGTGGCGCGCGCGACGGTCTCGCCCAGCGTCGAACGCGCCGCACCGAACGCGATCATGTCCTCGAACTTGTAGGTGATCACCGGCATGTCGAGATTGACGTTCGCGACAATCTTGTCCTTCGGCACGGTCGGGTTGTGCGCAAAATAATCGGCACCGATCAGCCCCTTTTCCTCGGCGGTGACCGCCAGGAACATGACCGAGCGGCGCGGCGCCTTGCCCGGATCGCGGAAGCGCTTGGCCTCCTCGATCAGCGACGCGATGCCCATCGCATTGTCCATCGCGCCATTGTAAATCGTGTCGCCCTTCGCATCGGCGCGGCCGACGCCGACATGGTCGAGATGCGCGGAGAGGACGACGACTTCGTCCTTCAGCGCCGGGTCGCTGCCCGGAATGATCCCGGCGACGTTGCTGCTCATCACCATCTTGCGCTCGGTCTTGAGCGCGGCGGCGAGCGTCGCGCGCGCGGCGAACGCCTTGAGCTGCGGCTTGTTCGCCTCGACCGCCTTGATCGCGGCGGCCCAGCCCTTGTCGTCGCCGAACAGCTTTGCCGCACCCGCGATGCTGATCACGGCGAGCGACGGCGTGCCCTTGGCCGGGAGATGGCCGTTACCCTTGGCATCGGCCCAGGTCATCCGCCATTCCTGCCAATGGTCGGCGAGCTGCGCGAAGGGGCGGCGCGACCCCGGCGTCTCGATTACGATGACGCCCGCAGCACCCAGCTTTGCCGCGATCACCGCCTTGTTGGCGTTGCTGCCGAAATGCGCGCGCTCCTCGCCGTCGAAGCCGCCCGGCGCGCCGGACAGGATCGCGACGATCTTCCCCTTCGCGTCGACGCCCTTGTAATCGTCGCGCTTGAGGTGCGGGGCGACGATGCCATAGCCCGCGAACACCACGCCTGCGTCGATCACCGTGCTCAGTCGCTCGGGGTCGCCACCGGGGATATAGTCCTTGCCGAACTCCAGCGTCACCGGCGTCCCGCCGCGCGTCACGGTCAGCGTTCCCTTGTCAGCGGGACGGAAGCTCAGCAGCGGCACCGACTGGAGGTAGCTGCCGTTATCCCCCGCAGGGCGCAGCCCCGCCGCATAATATTGCGCGGCGACATATTGCGCGGCGATGTCGTACTCGGGCGACCCGGCGTCACGGCCCTTCATCGCATCGGACGCGAGGAACATGACATGCGCCTTCATCGCCGCTTCGGCGGGGGGCAGCGGCGCGTTGACGCGCGCATTGTCCTCGGCGCTGGGGCCAGCAGGAGCCTTGGCATCCTGCGCCAGCACGGTGGGGGACAGTGTGATCAGCGTGAATGCGATCGTCGAGCGCAGCAGACGGGATTTGATCAAGGCTTCGTACTTCCCATTGAACCAAAGAATGGGTTGAGGCGTAGCATTCCGACGATACACCGCAATCGAATTTCGCGTGCTGTCCCCCGCGCCCGCGCGTAAAGGCCAAAACATGATCGACGTTCTCGACGCCACACCCACCGTCCAACCCCGCGTGATCCGGCGCGAAGACTATGCCACGCCCGACTGGCTGGTGCCCGACATCGCGCTCGATTTCGACCTCGCCCCCGGCTGCACCCGCGTGCGCGCAACGCTTTCGGTGACGCGCAATGGCGTGCATAATCGTCCGTTGCGCCTCGACGGTGACGCGCTGACCGCGCTTGCAGTGCGGGTCGATGGCGCGGAGACCCAGTGGCGCATGGACGGCCCGACGCTGGTGATCGACCTGCCCGGCGATGCGCACGAGATCGAGACGCAGGTCGAGATCGTGCCCGAGCGCAACAGCCAGCTGATGGGCCTCTACGCCTCGGGCGGTAACCTCTGCACCCAGTGCGAGGCGGAGGGGTTCCGCCGCATCACCTTCTTCCCCGACCGCCCCGATGTGCTGTCGCGCTATCGGGTGAAGATGACGGCGGACAGGGCGCGCTATCCGGTGCTTCTCGCCAATGGCGATCCGATTGCGTCGGGCGATGCCGGAGATGGCAAGCATTGGGCCGAATGGCACGATCCCTTCCCCAAGCCCTGCTACCTGTTCGCATTGGTCGCGGGTGACCTTGCCGCCAATCGCGGCAGCTTCACCACCGCGAGCGGGCGCGAGGTCCAGCTCGCCATCTGGGTGCGCGAACAGGATCTGGCGAAGACCGACCATGCGCTTCACGCGCTCAAGCTCAGCATGGCGTGGGACGAGCGCGTCTATGGCCGCGAGTACGATCTCGACGTGTTCAACATCGTCGCCGTCGACGATTTCAACTTCGGCGCGATGGAGAATAAGGGGCTGAACATCTTCAACAGCCGCTACATCCTCGCCGACCCCGATACCGCGACCGATTACGACTATGACGCGGTCGCCGCAGTGGTCGCACACGAATATTTTCACAACTGGTCGGGCAACCGCGTCACCTGTCGCGACTGGTTCCAGCTGAGCCTCAAGGAAGGCTTCACCGTCTATCGCGACCAGTGTTTCTCTGCCGATCAGGGCTCGGCTGCGGTCAAGCGCATCGAGGATGTCCGCGGCCTGCGCGCCGCGCAATTCCCCGAGGATGCCGGCCCGCTCGCCCATCCCGTGCGACCCGACGACTATATCGAGATCAGCAACTTCTACACCGCGACGATTTACAACAAGGGTGCCGAGGTGATCCGCATGATCGCCACGATTCTGGGTCCGCAGAAATTTCGCGCGGGCAGCGACCTGTATTTCGACCGCTTCGACGGGACGGCGGCGACGTGCGAGGATTTCGTCGCGTGCATGGAAGAAGCGAGTGGGGTCGACCTTGCCCAGTTCCGCCTGTGGTACGCGCAGGCAGGAACCCCGCGCGTCTCCGCGACGCTGGAGCATGAGGTGGACGGCGCGCGCGCGACGCTGACACTGCGCCAGAGCCTGCCACCGACTCCAGGCCAGCCGGTCAAGGAGCCGATGCTGCTTCCGCTGAAGATCAAGCTGTTCGGTGCCGAGACCGCCGCACCGCTGGCCGATGAGCGACTGGTGCTGCTCGGCGATCCTCAGACGGTGATCACATTCGACGGGGTGACGGAGCGTCCGGTACTTTCGGTCAATCGCGGCTTCTCGGCTCCCGTCATCGTCAACACCAACCGCAGCGCTTCCGATCTCGCCTTCCTCTCGGCGCATGATGACGACCCCTTCGCGCGGTACGAGGCGATGCAGCAGTTGATGCTCGATACATTGGTCGGTGCAGTGACCCGCGGACATGTCGATCACGGTCCGGTGATCGAGGCGGTGGCAAACACCCTTTCCGATCCCGCGCTCGACCGCGCCTTTGTCGCCGAAGCGGTGCTGCTCCCGTCGGACAGCTTTATCGGCGACCAGCTCGCCGTGGTCGATCCCGAACTGATCTTCCAGAAGCGCGAGGCGTTGCGCCGCGATCTCGGTCGTGCGCTCGAGCAGCAATGGCGCGCGATCTACGAAGGCGAACGCGCCAACCGCTTCGAATATTCCCCTGCGGGGAAGGGGGGCGCGGCGGATCAAGTCGGTAGCGCTTGGATATATCAATGCCAGCGGTGCCGCAGACGGCCCGGAACTGGCATTCGCCCAGTTCGAAACAGCCGACAATATGACCGATCGCCAGGGCGGGCTGATGACGCTGGCCAATCTCGCCTCCGAAACGGCCGATGCGCGGCGCATCGCGGCGCTCGACATCTTCTACCAGCGCTATCGCGACAATGGCCTCGTGCTCGACAAATGGTTCCAGACCCAGGCGCTGTCGACCCGTCCGGATACGCTGGCCGCGGTGCAGGAACTGTCGCGGCACCCCGACTTTACGCTCGCCAACCCCAACCGCGCCCGCGCGCTGGTCGGCGCGTTCGCAGTCAACCAGCGCGCATTCCACGGTGCCGATGGCGAAGGCTATCGCTTTGTCGCGGACCAGTTGATCGCGCTCGACAGGCTTAACCCCCAGACCGCCGCCAAGCTGGTCCCGCCGCTCGGCCGCTGGCGCCGCTTCGACGCTGCGCGCGCGACCAGGATGCGCGCGGAGCTGGAACGCATTCTTGCCCAGCCCGGGCTGAGCAAGGACATGACCGAACAGGTGAGCAAGAGCCTGGAAGGGTGAACAATCACACCATGACATTGCGGCTGCGCGCTATCGTGGCGTTGGCCACATTGAAGCTATCCGGAGTAAGTTGATGCGCAAGATCGCCCTCGCCGCCCTGCTTCTCGCAACCACCGCCTGTGGCGGCGCGCCCGACGGCAACCAGAGTGTCGCGCAGGACGCGGGCTATGACCTTGCCGGGCAGAAGGCGAAGCTCGCCGTAATCGAGATGAAGCCCGATACCAGCTTCCTTACCGAAGAAGAGCGGCGGGTGGTCAATCTGCTGATCGAGGCGTCGAACATCATGTCCGACATCTACCGTGCCCAGCGTGACCCCAACTGGCGTGACACACGCGCTGCGATCGCCAAAGAGGGCGATGCCTTGAAGCTCGAAATGTATGACCGATACTTCGGTCCGTGGGACGAACTCGCCGAAAAGCGGGCCTTCTGGGGAACGGGCGCGATGCCCGAAGGTGCGGGCTTCTATCCGACCGATCTGACGCGCGAGGCATTCGACGCCTATCTCGCCGCGAATCCAGGGGAAAAGGCGGCGCTGACCAGCCCTTACACCGTGGTGGTGCGTGACGGGACGAAGCTCAAGGCGATCCCCTATTCGGTCGCCTACAAGCCGGAGCTGACCAAGGCAGCCGCGCTGCTCGAACAGGCGGCGGCAATCACCACCAATCCCAGCCTGAAGAAGTTCCTGACGCTGCGCGCAAGGGCATTCCTGACCGACGATTATTATGAGTCGGAACTGGCGTGGATGGACCTCAAGGACACTCCGATCGAAGTCGCGATCGGGCCGTATGAAGTCTATACAGACCGGCTCCACGGCCAGAAAACCGCGTTCGAAAGCTTCGTCACGCTGAAGGATCCCAAAGAGTCCGCCGCGCTCGACAAGTACAAGCGGTATCTGCGCGACATGGAGGCGAACCTCCCGGTCGAGGAGTGGCTCAAGAACTTCCAGCGCGGCTTCGAATCGCCGATCGCGGTGGCGGAGCAGGTGCGTGGTGGGGGCGACAACGTCCCCGGCGTCCAGACCATCGCCTTCAACCTGCCTAATGACGAACGGGTGCGTGAGGCGAAGGGCGCCAAGAAGGTGATTCTGTCGAACGTGCTCGGCGCGAAATATGACCGTATCCTCGCGCCGATGGCACCTTTGGTGCTGGTTCCCGACCAGTCGAGGCTGGTGGTGAAGAAATATATGCAGCTCGGCACGCTGTTCCACGAATTGTCGCACAGTCTGGGGCCGGGGACGATCACCGTCGGGGGCGCGAAAACAACGGTCAGCGAGGCGCTCAAGGATCAGGCATCGGCGCTCGAAGAGGCGAAGGCCGATGTCATGGGCGCGTGGAATATCCTGTTCATGATGGGCAAGGGCGAGATCCCGGCTGCGGAAAAGCCACAGCTATTTGCCACCTATCTCGCCGGGACCTTCCGATCGATGCGCTTCGGGATCGAGGAGGCGCATGGTCGCGGTGCGGCTATGCAATATGGATATATGAAGGCGAAGGGTGCCTTCGCCTGGGACGAGCAGTCTGGCCGCTACCGCATCGACGATGCGAAGTTCGAGGCGGCTCTGCGTGACCTGTTGCGCGAGATGATCGTGCTTCAGCACAATGGCGATTACGCAGGGACCAAGGCGTTCATGGCGAAATGGGCGGTGCTCGACGACCCCGCAAAGCGCGTGATCGCGTCGATGGGGGCGATTCCGGTCGATATCCGCCCGATCTATCCGGACCGCGTGTGAATATTGCCCATGCGCCGCGTTGGCTGATCCTGCTCGCGCTCGCGCTGGCGGCGCGGGCGATCACCTTCGGCAACCCGATTCTGCATGTCGACGAGGAGTTCTACTTCGTCACCGCGCGGGCGATGCTCGACGGCGCGCTGCCCTTCATCGAGATCTGGGACCGCAAGCCGATTGGCCTGTTCCTGCTCTATGCCCCGGCGGCCGCACTGGGATATCCGGCGGGGATCTGGGCCTATCAGGTCTTCGCGCTGATCGCGCTTGTCGGGACAGCGGCGCTGGCGATGCGGCTGGCGGAGCGCGCGGGGTGGTCTCGCGGCGCGCTGCTCGCGGGTGCGGCGGTCGTGTTCTGGCCGAACCTGATCGACGGGCAGGGCGGGCAGGCACCCGTCTTCTACAATCTGCTGGTGATCGCGGCGGTCACGCTAGTCGCGCCGCGCGCGGACGGGACGATTCCATCGCGACTGGTCTTGCGCGGGTTCGGCGCGATGGCGTTGATGGGGTTGGCGCTCCAGGTCAAATACTCGGCGGTGTTCGAGGGCGCGTTCATTGGCCTGTGGATGATGTGGGGTCTGTCGCGCAGCGGCGCTACGCTGCCCCGCGTCTTCTCGACCGGGGCCATCTGGGCGGCGGTCGCGCTCGCTCCAACCGCGCTTGCGTTTGGGGCCTATGCCGCGCTCGGACAGGGCGAAGCATGGCTTTATGCCAACTTCCTCTCGATCCTCGACCGCAACCCCGATCCGCTGACCGCGCAGCTCACCAATCTCGCGATCATCGTCCTCATTCTCTCACCGTTGCTTGCTTCGGCATGGCTCGCATGGTGGCGGGGCGAGCGGACGCCGGTGCGCGGCTTTCTGTTCCTCTGGGCGGCGGCGGCGCTCGCCGGGCTGCTCGCCTTTGGTTCCTATTTCGACCATTACGCCCTGCCGTTGATCCCTCCCCTGGCAATCTGCGCGGCTGGCTTCTGGGGCGACCATCGCCGCTTCGCACTGGCCATTCTCGCGCTCGTGCTGGTCGGCGGGCAGGTGGTGCTGATCGCCAAGCGCACAACGCGCGGCACTCCGGGCGAGATCGCGGCCATAGCGCGGACGATCGGCGCGGGGCCGGGTTGCCTGCACGTCTATTCCGGCTCGACGATACTCTACCCGATGACAGGAAGGTGCACGGTTACGCCCTGGGTATTTCCCAGCCACCTCAGCCGCACGCGCGAACGCGGCGCGATCGGCGTCGATCAGGCGGCGGAAATCGACCGGATTCTGGCCCTGCGCCCGGAATGGGTGGTGATGCGCAAACCCTATCGCGGCGAGCGGTCCGAAATCCGCGCGCAAATGCTGACGGGGGTCGAGGCCGGCTATGCCCGCGTTGCAGTGATGCCGCTCGGCAACGAACGCTACGCCCTCTGGCGCCGCGGCAGCCCCTCGGCGCGTTCGGCGATCAGTTCCGAATAGAGCGAGACCAGCGCGATCGCGTGATCCCGGTCGGACAGCACCTGTGCGGCGGCGTGGCGCGTCGCGGCACGCAGGATCGCCGGCTCGCGCGCGAACATTCGCCCGATCGCGTCGGCGCAGGCGCGTGCGTCGCCCGCGCGGTATGTTTCGGCATAGAGCGGATCGGCGACCTCGGCGCACCCGCCATCGTCGGGCACGATCAGCGGCAATCCACTCGCCAGTGCCTCGCACGCGACCAGCCCGAACGGTTCCTGGTCCGATCCGTGAATCAGCGCATCGGCGCTCGCCATGATTCGGCTGAACCGTTCGCGGTCATAAACCGGGCGGAACAGGCGGATATGCGTGTTGCCCGCGATCTGCCGTTCCAGCGCGACGCTCTGCGGCCCTTGCCCCAGCAGCATCAGGCCGACCGGGACATCGGCACCGGCAGCCTGCACCGCGTCGATCACCAACGGCCAGCGCTTCTCCTTATGGTGCCGCCCCAGCCCGATCAGTAAATGCCCCTCGGGTGGCAGGTCTAGCTGCGCCAGCATCGACGCACGCAGCGCCTCGTCGCGCAAATCGGGGGAGAAATGGTTGCGGTCGATCCCAAGCGGCATCGCGGCGTCGACGTGGAGCCCGCGACGGCGGTACCGCTTCGCCAATGCCGGGCCATTGGTCACGAAGGCATCGTATTTTGCCAGGAACCTGCCCATGTAACGGGTGTACCAGCCGAACATCCGCTCGACCCGGTCGATGGTCGCGATCCCCTCCAGCCAGCGCTGGGCATAGGCACCGATATTGTCGTTGTGCGCAAAGAACACCTTGAGCGCATCGCCTGCCCAGTCGCCGATGAACCAGGCCGGGCGCCAAGGGGAGCTGTTCTCGACCACATCAGGCTTGAGATCGTCGAGCAGCCGGGTGACCGCGCCCGGATCGTTGAACAGCCAGTAATTGCGGTCGACGATCAGCGACGGCGACTTGACCCAGTAGATGCGCCCGCCATCGGGGCGGTCCTCGACCCGATCCTCGTGGAACGGGGCTATGACGATCAGTTCATGACCAAGCTCGGCCATGATCCGCATCTTGCGGTCGAGATAGGTCCGCACCCCGCCACCGGTCGGCGAGTAATATTCGTTGATATCGACGATCCGCATGGCGCGCGTCTCAGTCCGCCAATGGGGCAAAGCCGGACAGACCGCGCAGATACTGTGCGCGGATCGTCACACTGGTGCCGCCCGAACCCACGTTGATGACCGCTTCGCTCAGCTGCGGCCGACTTCTCCCCAACTTCCGGTTGCTCGGGAACCCGGCGCCGTCGCGCCAGAAATTGAACTTGTTCTTGCCGTCGCGGTCATGGGTAAACAGCAGCGCATACCGACCGGGCCGCGGCGCGCGGATGCACAGATTGACCGCGCCGTTCTGGGCCGGGGTCGACCAGATCCGTGCGAAGAACTTGCCCTCGTTCTTCAGCTTGGTGTCGTCTTTCAGGAAATCGTCCTCGTTGGCCGGATACAGCTCCAGCTTGAACCTGCCGGTGCGGTCCTTGAGGCCGGTGACGGCGACACGCACCGACGGGCTGCTGCCGTTGCACGCGGCATCGGCATCGATCAGGATCTGCGCCCCGGCGGGGGCGGCTCCGAACGCGGCGATCAGGGCGGCGGACATCAGCAGGCGCACGATTCTCAGCTCTCCTTGGTAGCCAGCCCGAGCAGCGCGAAGCCGGCGATCAACGCCATATGGACCAGCAAGGTTAGCGCTGCGGTGAATGCCAGCAGCTCCGACAGCGCCTGGCCCTGGCCGATCAGAATGATCGCGAAATTGGCGAACAGCAGATCCTTGTTCGGGACGAAGGGCAGGCGTGACACCAGCAGGCGCGCGGCGGCCAGGATCAGCCACATGCCCAGCGAGACGTCGGGCATCGCGAAATGCCAGGCAAGGGCGACCAGAATCGATCCCAGCAGGATCCGGACCGAATGCATGCCGAAGATCCACCACAACATGCTGCGCTCAAGCGAAAACACCCGCTTGGAGAAGATCAGAAACGGCAGCGACATCGCGATGATGATACCGATCGATGCCAGCGCGGTGTTGTACTGCGCCGGCGTCAACAGGTTCGTGGCGAGCGGAAGCGCGGCGACCAGCATCGCCAGCGTGATGCCGTTGCCGGCAATCGCCGAAAGGATCGAGACGTCCTTGACCGCGCCGAACGGTGCGGCGACCATTCGCGTCCGCTGTCGTGCCCAGGCATAGAAATAGGCTTCGCCTGAATAGCCGAGCACGACTTCGTTCGCGATGCGCTTGCGGTGCAGCGCGATCATCCCGCTGGGCGGGATCGCCCATAGCCGCCGGAAGATCAGATAATCGAAGGTCGGCGGGCCGAGGTAGAAGAGCGTGAAGAAAATGTAGAAGACCCAGCTGTCTGGCGCGGTCTGTGAGAGTCCGGCAAGTCCCTTGTCGAGCAGTTCCTTGGCCAGACCGGCGACCATGAGCAGCGATACCGCCGCGCCCAGCAGCATCGGCCAGCGACGCCGAATCTTCTGGATCGGCTCCAGCGCGGCAAGATCTTCGGCACCGGGAAGCGGTGCGGGATCGGCGACAGTCGTGTTCATCGAGCCTTGCGCTCCCGGCGGTTCAACATCGGCCAAATAGGACGCCCTCTCCGGGAACATTGCGGTCGCATATCGTCACGTCGCGACCCGACAAAGCTCCACAGCCTTGCCCGTTGACGACAGATTGCGGTTTCTTCGCGGGGCGATTTGGGCTTTAGCAGGGCAAGCTACAAGCCCATGGCAGATTTCCGTGACCCCGCCGCCCACATATTGAGCTTCGCCCAGACGCTGAAGGGCGGGGGAGTCGAGCGCGCGCTGCTGCGCATGGCCGACGGTTGGGCCCGCGCCGGACGGCGGGTGACGCTCGTGATTGGTGAGCCAGGCGGGGCGCTGGCGCATGAGCTTCCCGACGGAGTGGCGGTGCATTCGCTGGGCAACACCGCCTATCGGGCATTGTTCGCCCTTCCGGATATCGTCCGCGCGCTCCGTCCCGACATCGTCTTCTGCCCTGGCAACCACTACACCGGCGCGGCCTGGTGGTTGCGGCGGCGGCTGCGCGGCGCGTGCCCCCCGATCGTCGGCAAGGTCTCGAACGCGCTGGTCCGTCCCGATCTGCCGCGCGGTGCCGGTGTTGCCTACCGCGCTTGGCTGCGCATGCACCCTTCGTTTCTCGACGCGGTCGTCGCGATGACCCCGGCGATGGCGGAGGAGGCCGCGCGCACAATGGGCCTGCCGCCGGGGCGACTGGCGGTCATTGCCAATCCTCCGGCGCTGCCAATTCCCAATGCGGTACTGCCGCCGATCCCCGAGGGGCGCTTCATCCTCGGCGTGGGCCGACTCGCGCCCCAAAAGCGCTGGGAGCGACTGATCGCAGCGGTGCCGCGCCTCCACGATGCCGAGGTCAAGCTCGTGCTGCTTGGCGAGGGCGAGGAGCGCGCGCAACTCGAACGACTTGTCGAGCGGCTCGGCCTTTCGGATCGCGTGTCGATGCCCGGCCATGTCCCCGACCCGCTCCCCGCAATCGCGCGCGCCGACGTCGTTGCGCTCACCTCCGAGTTCGAAGGTGTTCCCGGCGTGGTGCGGGAGGCGCTCGCCGCTGGAACGCCAGTGGTCGCAACCGATTCGAGCGTCGCGATCCATGAGTTGATCGACTGCGCGTCGCGCGGTTCGGTGGTCCCGCCGGGCGACCGCGCGCGGCTGGTCGGCGCGCTCAACCATTGGCTGATGCCGGGGCGTCAGCGACCCGAACCTCTGGTGGAATCCGGGCCGGAGCCGATCGGGGCGTATCTCGATCTGTTCGACCGTCTCGTCGCTCAGCGGGGGCGGTAGCTGACGCCGATCCACAGTGTGCGCGGGCTCGAACGCTCAATCACGCCAGTGCCGCTGACCGCCGTTTCGACCAGGGCATCGGTCAGATTTTCGCCCCGCGCCTCGATCGCCACGGCGCTGGTGATGGGCACGCGCAGCACGGCATCAAACGTCAGCGCATCTCCCAGTGCGCGCAGGTTGAGGTCGTCCTCATACTGCGTCGCGACGTAGCGCGCAGTCGCGGACAAGCTCAGCCGCTCGCCCGAATAGCCAAGATTTGCCGAAATCTGATGCGGCGCGGTCTGGGCGGGCCGCAGCCCGTCGAGCAGCGCGGCGGCTCCCGATGCCTGCACCCGCGCATCGGTGAAAGCCCAGGACGCCCCCGCGCGCCATGGTCCGCTCTGCCAGCCCAGATCGACCTCGACTCCGCGCGATTCGATCGCGTCGAGATTGCGCCGCGCGCGATAGGCACCGCCCGCCGCGACGAACCCGACCCCGGGGAAATTGCCCGGCCCGCTGCCCAGCGTCACATTGCCGATCGCATCGTCGAGCCGATTGAGAAACGCCGTCGCGCGCAGGCTGAGCCCCGTTACGGGGATCAGGTCGATCCCGACCTCCGCCCCGCGCAGCCGCTCGGGCGATAGCAATGGGTTAGCGGCGGTCGCATCGGCTCCGGCACGGAACGGGCGATACAGCTCGTTGAGCGTGGGCAGCCGCCAGCCCGTATAAGCCGCAGCGCGCAGCGTGACGTGGTCGATCGCGCGCACCGCCGCGCCGATCCGCGCGCTGCCCTCCCAGCCGGAGCGGTCGGTATGGCGGGTATCGGTGAGCGGGGTTCCGCCGGCCAGCAACGCCTCGAACAAGCGGCCGTCGCGGATCGCCCAGCGATCCGCGCGTGCGTCGGCGGTGAGGGTCAGGTCGCCGCGCTCGAGGGAAAGGTCGGCGAACAACCCGGCCGTGCTGCTCTCTCCGCCCGCGACCCGTCGGCGCGTCGGACTGCCCGCGACGAAGCTGTAGAGTTCGTTGGTTTGCCCGCTCACCATCCGCAGGTCGCCGCCCGCGCGCAGCGTCCAGCCGGCGCCGACCGGCGGCTCGATCTCGATCCGCAGCCCGCTGCCGCTTGCGGGGACATGCTGGTCGAGCGTCGGGGTCGCCGTGTCACGCGTCGCGCTGATGCTCGCAAAGCCGCTTGAGAAATCGCGATGCTGGAGCCAGCCCGTCGCCGCCCAGCGCCAGCGCCCACTGCCGATCAGGCGCAAGCTGGCGTCCGCACCACGGCTGAGCACCGGGGTGAAATCGGTGCCGCGATCGCGCGAATCGGTGAAGGCGGACAGGTTTGCCTGCAATTCGACCCCCGCCGCGACCGGCGCGACACCGCGCAATGCGATGCCCATCTGCTCATAGGGGGCCGCACGATCCGCCGCGCCACGCTGGCCCGCGACGATCGGCACAAATCCGTCGCCGCGCGCGAATTGTATCGCCCCCGTCAGTTCGCCGCCGCCGCGCTTCGCGCCGCCGGTCGCGACCAGTTCGACCGAGTCGCGGCTGCCATAAAAGCCGGTCAGCGCCACCGGCCCCAGCGTCGCCGCATCGGCGCTGAACAGCTCGACCGTCCCGGCAAGCGCGCCCGCGCCATGATAGCCGCTCCCCCCCGCGCGTGACGCGCACCCGCGCCAGCCGCTGTGGGAGCGTGGCGGGGAAGGGGACCCAGCCGCCGAACGGATCCGCCTGCGGCACGCCGTCGAGCAACAGAAGCGCGCGGCTCGATGCATTGCCCCCGATACCGCGCAGGCTGATTCCCTGCGCCGTCGGATGCGCCGAGCGCAGAATCGGCGCGGCGGAACTGCGCCACCCCGGCGACATCGCGCAGTGCATCTTCGAGCCGTCCCGACGCGCTGTCGGTCAGCCGGTCGCGGTCGATCTCGACCGTCGCCAGAGCCGCCTCGCCCGGCGGCGCGTCGAGCCCGCGCCCGACTACTACTACCTCCTGCGCGGCGGCGGGGAGGGGCAGGGCAAGGAGTAGCAAAGGGGCCGCGCCCCTCATGCCGGCTTGGCTCGCTCCGGGCTGGCCGCGACAAAGGCGTCGAGCCCGCACGCCGCCGCATCGGCCGCCAGCAGCGTGGGGAAGGCGTCGAGCGGCACGTCGAACCGCCGCGCATTATACATCTGCGGCACCAGCATCACGTCCGCAATCCCCGGTGCAGTTCCGCCCAGGAACGGTCCGGCCCGCGCCGTCGCCTCCAGCGCGGTAAACCCCTCGACAATCCAGTGACGATACCAGTCGGCCTTGCCCCCCTCGTCCGCGCTGAACCGCGCCTCAAGTGCCTTCAGCACGCGCAGATTGTTGAGTGGGTGGATGTCGGCGGCAATCAGCAGCGCCTGTGCCATCGCATCGGCGCGCGCAAGCGGGTCGACCGGGATCAGCCGCGGCTGCGGATAGGTCGCGTCGAGCCATTCGATAATCGCGAGGCTTTGAGTCAGGATACGCCCGCCGCCGATATCGAGTGCGGGCACGAACCCCTGCGGGTTGCGTGCCAGATGCGCGTCGCTGCGCTGTGCCCCCTCGACCAGATGCACCTCGCGCCGCTCATGCGGCACGTCCTTGAGATTGAGCGCGATTCGCACGCGATACGCGGCGCTGGACCGGAAATAATCGTAGAGGATCACGCTGTGTTGCCTTCTTCCTTGGGGTCGGGCGGCGGGGTGGCGTCGTCTGAGCCGTATCCGGCCGCGACCGCCTGTTCCGACCGCCGTTCCAGCGCGACCTTGATCATCGCCACGATCGGATCGGCGAGCGCGAGGCCGAGAAAGCCGAACAACGTGCTCATCAGGATCTGCGATGACACGGTGAGCGCCGGGGGCATGTCCACGGTCCGCTTCGCGACCAGCGGCAGCAGCACATAGCCGTCGAACGTCTGCACCCCGAAATAGATGGCGATCGCCCACAGCCCTTCGGTCGGCCCTGCGCTGAATCCCACCGCGACCATCAATACGCCCGAGATGAACGCGCCGATATTGGGAATGAAGGCGAGCATCCCGGTGATGATGCCGAGCAGCAGCGCCATCGGCACGCCGACCACTTCGAGCAAGACCCAGGTGATGAAGCCTTCGAACACCATGCCGAGCAGGCGTCCGGCGAGCAGGATGCGCATCGTCCGCGCCATCCGCGCCAGCGTGATCGCGAACTGGTCGCGCGACGCCATAGGAACCATCCATTGCAACCCGCGCTCATAGATTCGCGGCTCCATCGCCACGAACAGCCCGATGACGAGGACGAGGAAGAAGCTCCCGATCGCCCCGATCGCGCCGCCGATAAATGAGGTCAGGCGCCCGACCGATCCCAATGCCTGTTGGGCAAGGCCAGTCAGGTCCGAAGCGGCGGGCATGATGCCAAGCTCGCTCAGCCAGGCGCTGATCCGCAGCGCCTGTGCCTCCAGCGTCGCGCGGAGCTGTTCGGCCTGCGCGGCGATCTCGACCCCGGTCAAATAGATCACCCCGCCGATGAACGCGACCACCCCGATCACCACAATCGTCAGCGCCAGCCCGCGCGGGATCGGCATCGCGCGACGGATGAGCCGCGCGCCCCCGTCCAGCATCGACGCCACGACCAGCCCGGCAAAGATCAGCAGCAGCGGCTGGATCAACAGCACCACCAGCGCTGCTGCGATGGCGAGTCCGAACCACACCGACGCGCGGCGCAGTTCGGCGCGCATCACCGGATCGCGCATCTCGTTGGGGCCGGGGGCCTGGGTCACGTTCACGGATTCGTCGGCGGCACTCGCCATCAACTCATTCCTCCGGTCGGTCGGGGTGCAGCGAATTTCCCGCGCGTCCCGATCGGAACGATCCTGCCCAACTCAACGGGTTCCAGCTTGCGCTGCCGTCGAGACTGAAGGTGATAAACTCCGCGCGCCCGCCGATATTCTCGATCGGCACCGCGCCGCCCAGCCCCTGCTGGGCCTGGGTCATGCGGCTGTCCGCGCTGTTGTCGCGATTGTCGCCCATCAGCCAGACATGGCCGGCCGGGATCCGCAGCGCCGGGAAATTGTCGGCGCGGGTCGGGCCGATGTCGATGGTATCGTAGCTTGCGCCATTGGGCAGCGTTTCGCGGACAATCTCGACATTGCACACCGCCGCGCCCGATGCGTCGCGGCCCAGCGCGCCGGGATAATGGTCGGGATCGCAGGTCAGATTGCCGTCGACCTTGAGCGCGCGATTGCCCAGCTTCTCGCGCTGCACCGCTCGCCCGTTGAGATAGAGGATGCCGCCATGCATCTCGATGGTGTCGCCGGGCAGGCCGATCACCCGCTTGATATAGTCCGACCGCGCATCGGTGGGGGTCACAATGACGACGTCGCCGCGCTCGGGCAGGCTGCCGAACAGCCGTCCCTTCATGAATGGCAGGACATGGAAGGTCGGGGTGACATAGCTGTATCCATAGGGATATTTTGTCACCACCAGCCGGTCGCCGACCAGCAAGGTCGGCATCATCGACTCCGACGGGATGTAGAAGGGCTTGGCGATCAGGCTGTGGAATCCCAGCACCGCGATCACCAGCCAGAAGATGCCGCGCGCCTCGCTCCACCAGTCGGTGCCGCCGCGCCCTTGGTCTCCCTCGCCCGTCAACGCCAGCTCCTCGGCCATTCCGTCTCTCTCACCCGCCCGATACGGGCAGCGCTTCGATCACCACCAGCGCCTGCGCCCAGGGGTGGTCGTCGGTCAGCGTCAAGTGCACCTTCACGACGTGACCCGGTGGCGTCATCGCGTCAAGCCGCGCCTTGGCACCGCGGGTCAGGGCCAGTGTCGGCGCGCCGGACGGTGCATTCACCACGCCGATGTCGCGCATGAACACGCCAGACTTGAAACCGGTCCCGACCGCCTTCGAAAAAGCCTCTTTGGCAGCAAAACGTTTCGCGAGCGTTGCGGCATAGCCCATCGGCCGCCGCGCCGCCTTGCGCAGCTCGAGTTCGGTAAACACCCGCTTCTCGAACCGCATGCCGAACCGGTCCAGCGAATTCTGGATTCGCTCGATGTTGCACAGGTCAGAGCCGATGCCGATGATCACGGCGCATTTGTCCCGATCTGGCGATCGGGAGTGCGGCACCAGCCCGCTCCCCCACCCGGCCACCCATTCCAGAATATCCTGCCGATGGGTGGCCGGGTGGGGGAGCGGGCTGGTGCCGCTGCGCCGTCAGGCGCAAAAAGCTTCACCGCGCCGCATCCATCAGGTCGCGCATCCGCCTCACGACCGGGGCCAGCCCCTCGAAGATCGCCTCGCCGATCAGGAAATGCCCGATATTCAACTCCGCCAGCTGCGGGATCGCCGCGATCGGCACGACATTGTCGAACGTCAGGCCATGCCCGGCATGCACCTCGATCCCGTTCTTCGCCGCCAGCGCTGCGGCGTCGGCGATGCGGCGCAGTTCGGTGGTCTGCGCCTCGCCCTCCAGCTCGCAATAGCGACCGGTGTGCAGTTCGACGACCGGCGCGCCCAGCCGGATCGCCGCTTCGATCTGCGCGGGATCGGGTTCGATAAACAGCGACACGCGGATATTCGCGGCCTTCAGCTCGGACACCATCGGCGCCAGCAGATTATGCTGCCCCGCCGCGTCCAGACCGCCCTCGGTCGTCCGCTCCTCGCGCCGTTCGGGTACGATGCACGCCGCATGCGGGCGATGGCGCAGCGCGATGGCGAGCATCTCGTCGGTCGCCGCCATTTCCAGATTGAGCGGGACGGTCAGCTCCGCCGCAAGCCGGGCGATATCATCATCGGTGATGTGCCGCCGGTCCTCGCGCAGATGTGCCGTGATCCCGTCCGCCCCGGCCTCAGCCGCGAGCAATGCCGCGCGCACCGGATCGGGATAGCCGCTTCCGCGTGCATTGCGCACCGTGGCGACGTGATCGATGTTCACGCCAAGGCGGAGGTGTTGGGTCACGCCGCCGCCCGGCTGCCGGGCTTGATCGCCGGGATTGCCGCCAGCTCGGGCGGAACCGCGTCGGCATCATAACTCGGCACATCGAGCCGGATCAGCGGGAAGAAGGGGACGCCAAGGTCGGCGGTGCCGTTCGACCGGTCGACCAGCGACGCCGCCGCGATCACCTCGCCGCCCGCTTCGGCAATCGCCTTCATCGCCTCACGCGACGAAAGCCCGGTGGTGACGACATCCTCCATCATCAGCACCTGCTGCCCCGGCTCCAGCCGGAAACCGCGTCGCAGCTCAAAGGTACCGGTGGGTCGCTCGACGAACATTGCGTCGACATTGAGTGCGCGCGCGACTTCCTGCCCCGCAATGACCCCACCCATCGCCGGGGAGACGACTGCAGTAATCCGGTCGCGCAGCTCTGCGGGAATTTTTGCCGCCACCGCCTGTGCCAGCCGCGCCGCGCGCGCCGGGTTCATTAACACGCGCGCGCATTGCAGGTAACGCGGGCTGCGCAGTCCCGACGACAGGATGAAATGCCCCTCCAGCAGCGCCTCTGCCGCCCGGAATTCGCCCAGCACCTCGTCGTCGGTCACGCGTCCATCCCCGCCTGATTGTTTCGCCCCGCATCTAGGGTTCGGGCGGGTTCCCCGCAACACCGCGACCAAAAAGAGGATTCGACAAGCTTGAGGCGCGCGCGCGAGGTGCTATAGGCCAGCCTCGACGGGCGGATTGCGTCCGCGCGACCGGCAGAGCCGGCGCCCCCGCACAGGGGCAAGAAGGACAGGGGTTGATTGAGACGATGCGCATGCATGGATTGAAGGCGATCGTGCTGGCTGCGGGCCTGGCGCTCGCCGGGGGCATGGCCCAGGCACAGACCGCGCCAGAGGCGCCGGCAGCCACCGCGCCGGTGACGGCTGCGACGCCGGGGGTCGCGCCCGCTGCGGCCGCTCCCGCCGATGCTGCGGCTCCGGCTGCGCCCGCAGTGGCCGACCCGACGCTCAACGCTGACGGTACGCCCAAGACCGCGCCGGTTCCCGGTATCGGCCTTCCCGTGGACGGAAAGCTGGGCATCCAGCCGCAGGTGACGGCGCTCGGTGCCAGCGCGGCGCATTTCCATGACTGGATTTTGCTGCCGATCATCACCCTGATCTCGATCTTCGTCCTCGCGCTGCTCGCCTGGACGATCATCCGCTACCGTCGCAAGGCGAATCCGGTACCGTCGAAGACCAGCCACAACACGATGATCGAGATCGTGTGGACTGCGGTGCCGGTGCTGATCCTTGCCTTCATCGCCTGGCCGTCGATCGCGCTGCTCGCCAAGCAGTTCAAGCCCGCGCCCGACAATGCCGTGACGATCAAGGCAATCGGCAACCAATGGTACTGGTCCTACGAATATCCCGACCATGGCGGCATTTCGATCACCGCCAACATGCTCAAGGAAAAGAGCGAGGTTCAGCCCGGTCAGCGCTTCCGCACCGACGCGGACGGCCCGCGCCTGCTGGCCGCCGACAACCGCGTCATCGTGCCGGTCGGCACGCCGATCCGCCTGATCGCGACTGCCAACGACGTGATCCATAGCTGGGCGATCCCTGCATTCTGGATCAAGATCGACGCGATCCCGGGCCGCCTCAACGAAACCAGCTTCACCGTCGAGAAGCCGGGCGTCTATTTCGGCCAGTGCAGCGAGCTGTGCGGTGCGCGCCATGCGTACATGCCGATCGTCGTCGAAGCGGTCAGCCCCGAAGTCTTCGCGCAGTGGATCGCGGCCAAGGGCGGGACGATGCCCGCCGCGAAGACGCCGTCGGCCGCCGCCCCGGCCCAGCCGGGCAGCGACGCCGCCGACGACACAGCGACTCCGGCGAACGGCATCGTCCCCGCCGGCAACGACACCGTCGACGCGACCGCCGCGGGCGCCACCACCAATCAAGCCGCCACCGGCAACACGGACAATTGAGCATGACCGACGCAGCACGCGACGCGCACGCCTTTCAGGCGCATGACGACCATCACCACGACGCGGACCACAAGCCCGGATTTTTCGCGCGCTGGTTCCTGTCGACCAACCACAAGGACATCGGCACGCTGTACCTGATCTTCGCGATCGTCGCGGGGATCATCGGCGGCGGCATTTCGGGCATCATGCGCCTTGAGCTGGCCGAACCGGGCATCCAGCATCTCGGCTGGATCGCGGAGATCGTTCATGGCGGTCCGCAGACCTTCGACGAGTCGCTGCACTTCTGGAACGTGCTGATCACCGCGCACGGCCTGATCATGGTGTTCTTCATGGTCATGCCCGCCATGATCGGCGGCTTCGGCAACTGGTTCGTTCCGATCATGATCGGCGCGCCGGACATGGCGTTCCCGCGCATGAACAACTTGTCCTTCTGGCTGCTCGTCCCGGCCTTCCTGCTGCTGCTCGCCTCGCCCTTCTTCGGCGGCGGCGCGGGCGTGGGCTGGACGGTCTATGCCCCGCTCTCGACCTATGGCGAGCCGGGGCCGGCAGTCGACATGGCGATCCTCTCGCTCCACCTTGCGGGCGCCAGCTCGATCCTGGGCGCGATCAACTTCATCACCACCATCTTCAACATGCGCGCGCCGGGCATGACCCTGCACAAGATGCCGCTGTTCGTGTGGTCGGTGCTGATCACCGCTTTCCTGCTGCTGCTCGCGCTGCCGGTTCTAGCCGCCGCGATCACGATGCTGCTGACCGATCGCAACTTCGGCACCACCTTCTACGATCCCGCCGGCGGCGGCGATCCGGTGCTGTACCAGCATCTCTTCTGGTTCTTCGGCCACCCCGAAGTGTACATCATGATCCTGCCGGGCTTCGGCATCGTCAGCCAGATCGTCGCGACCTTCAGCCGCAAGCCGGTGTTCGGCTATCTCGGCATGGCCTACGCCATGGTCGCGATCGGCGTGGTCGGCTTCGTCGTCTGGGCGCACCACATGTTCACGACGGGCATGAGCGTGAACGTGAAGATGTACTTCACCGCCGCCACCATGATCATCGCGGTGCCGACCGGCATCAAGATCTTCAGCTGGATCGCGACGATGTGGGGCGGGTCGATGAGCTTCAAGACCCCGATGGTCTGGGCGATCGGCTTCATCTTCCTGTTCACCGTGGGCGGCGTCACCGGCGTGGTGCTCGCGAATGGCGGCGTCGACGATTACATGCACGACACCTATTATGTGGTCGCGCACTTCCACTACGTCCTCTCGCTGGGCGCGGTGTTCGGCCTGTTCGCCGGCTTCTACTATTGGTTCCCGAAGATGTCGGGCCGGATGTACAGCGAACTGCTGGGGCAGCTGCACTTCTGGGTGTTCTTCGTCGGCGTGAACGTGCTGTTCTTCCCGCAGCACTTCCTGGGCCTTCAGGGCATGCCGCGCCGCTACCCGGACTATCCGGACGCCTATGCGTACTGGAACGAGATCTCCAGCTGGGGCTATGCGATCATGCTGGTCGGTATGGCGATCTTCTTCATCAACCTGTTCTGGTCGCTGTTCGCGGGCAAGCCCGCCCCCGACAATCCCTGGGGCGAAGGTGCCACGACGCTGGAATGGACCCTGTCCAGCCCGCCGCCGTTCCACCAGTTCGAAACCCTGCCGGTGATCGACGACGACAAGCATCACTGAGCTGTCGAACGGCTGAACTACGAAACGCCCCGGGAGGAAACTTCCGGGGCGTTTTTTGTGATGGATTTGCCCCGAGAGCCGATTAACTACGGCTGTTCAAGATTGGGGGCTTCGACAATGCAGGATGTCGAGTTAGATCTAATCCGTTCAATGCTGCGTCGAGCTGAAACTCTGCATAAGGAATTGGGTCGAACATACGGCCGTGATCTCCACAATAAGACCATCAGTCATGACGCGCTGAATCTCACTCATGAGATAATCGAAAAATGCTCCAATGCTCTCGACCAGGCGATGGCGCTGCTTTGGCAGCGGAATATAAAGCCACATCTGTCGAAAGTTCCAACGAGAGGGGGTTATTTTCCGGCGGCGAAAGATGAGAACGGGTATCGCTCGACTATGGGCCAGTGGGGCGTAGCCAACTTGGCTGCTCTAAATCCGACAATCGACGCGAAGTTGCGGCAGCTCCAGCCGTTTGCTCGATCCGAGAACAGCATTTATGCACGCATCAAAGAGATCGCAGCAACAAAGCACACCGGTCTCCAGCCTCAACGAAGGTATGAACAACAAAGTCGCGTGAATGTCATTTCGGGCGCAGGTCAGGTGTCGTGGGGGCCGGGAGTGACGTTCGGCCACGGGGTGTCTGTGCTGGGAGTGCCGATCGATCCGCGAACTCAGATGCCTGCACATACGCAGGGCATTGACGTGACGATCGAGCATTGGGTCAGTTTCCATTTCGAGAAAGGTGGCGAGGATGCCCTTGGCTTCTGCCAAGCTGCAATCGTTGCAGCTCGCCGAGCGATAGGTGTAATGTTCGATTAGGCGCTGCCACCCTCGCCACCACACCCTTCCCCCGCGCCCCAACCGCGCCTATAGCGCCCCACAAATGTCCGTTGCCAACCACGCCCTGACCATCCCCGCCGACTGGCGCGATTTCCTTGCGTTGACCAAGCCGCGCGTGATGAGTCTCGTCGTGTTCACCGGCCTGTGCGGCATGATCGCGGCCCCGGTGCCGATCCACCCGGTGATCGGCTTCACCGCGATCCTGTGCATCGCATTGGGCGCGGGCGCGGCGGGGGCGCTCAACCAGTGGTATGAGGCGGATCTCGACGCCAAGATGAAGCGGACGCAGAGCCGTCCGCTGCCCGCCGGGCGGATGGATCGCCAGTCGGCGCTCCATTTCGGCGTCGGCGTCGCCGCGCTCTCGGTCATCCTGATGGGCCTCGCGGTCAATTATGTCGCGGCCGGCATCCTGCTGCTGTCGATCCTGTTCTACGTGCTGGTCTATACCGTCTGGCTCAAGCGGCGGACGCCGCAGAATATCGTGATCGGCGGCGCGGCGGGGGCGTTTCCGCCGCTGATCGGCTGGGCGGCGGCGACCGGCGATGTCGCGTTGCTCCCGGTGCTGCTGTTCGGCCTCGTCTTCCTGTGGACCCCGCCGCATTTCTGGGCACTGGCCCTGTTCGTGAAGACCGACTACGCCAATGCCGGCGTCCCGATGCTGCCCGTGGTGGCGGGGGGAAAAGGCGACGCGGGTCCAGATCGGCCTCTACACGATTCCCATGGCGGTCGCGGCGGTCGCGCCCTGGCCGCTCGGCCTGACCGGGAGCCTCTATGGCGTGGTCTCGATCGCCACGACCGCGCTGTTCGGCCTGCTCGCGCTCCATGTCGCGACGCGCATGGCTAGCGACGACGACACGATGAAGCCCGAAAAGCGTCTGTTCGCCTATTCGATCTCCTACCTGTTCATATTGTTCGGCGCGGTTGCCGCCGATAGGATGATGGCATGACCCCCGACGACCAAGAGCTGATCCGCGCCCGCCAGAAGTCGCGCGCCCGCGTGCTCGCCATTCTGTTGTTCGCGTTCGTGGTCCTCGTCTTCGCGATCAGCATCGTGAAGATTCAGGCCGGCATGCCGCTGAGGGCGACATGATCGTCGCGCTGCCACAGGATCGGAAACTGCGCACCGCGATGTTCGCGGTGCTGGGCGTGCTGGCGATGACCGGCCTCGCCTTTGCCAGCGTGCCGCTCTACCGCCTCTTCTGTCAGGTCACCGGCTTTGGCGGCACCACGATGCGCGCCGACGCGGCTCCAGGCGCGGTGGACGGCAAGATCACCGTCGCGTTCGATTCCAATGTCAGCCCCGCGCTGAGCTGGAAGTTCAAGCCCGAGCTGGCGTCCGACACCATCTCGATCGGCGCGCGCGACATGGCCTTCTACACCGCGACCAACAGCGGCACCGTGCCGATCACCGGCACCGCGACCTACAACGTCACGCCCGAGGCGGCGGGCAAATATTTCAGCAAGATCCAGTGTTTCTGCTTCACCGAGCAGACGCTTCAGCCGGGCGAGACGGTGCGGATGCCGGTGATCTATTTCGTCGATCCGAAGATCATGACCGATCCGGATACGAAGGACATTGAGAAGATCACCCTCTCCTACACATTTTACCCAGTGGATTCCGCCAAGCCCAAGGGCTAGGGAAGCCGACGAATAACGCCAGAAACGAACAGGGACGGACGATGGCAGGCGCCAAGAACCACGATTTCCACATTCTCCCGCCCAGCCCGTGGCCGCTGCTGACGTCGCTCGCCGCTTTGTGGCTGGCGGTCGGCGGCCTCATGTACATGAAGGAAGCCGCGCATGGCGGCTGGGTGCTGCTCTCGGGCTTCGCCGCCGTCCTGTTCTGCATGATGTCGTGGTGGGTCGAAGTGGTGCGTGAGGCAAAGGCCGGCGACCACACCCCGGTGGTCCAGCTCCACCTGCGCTACGGCATGATCCTGTTCATCGCGTCGGAAGTGATGTTCTTCGTCGGCTGGTTCTGGGCATGGTTCGACTATGCGCTGTTCCCGGTGGCGATGACCGTCAGCGATCATGGCAGCGTCGTCGATCTGGCGGCGGACGCGGTCGCGGTGTTCCCGGCCAAGGGGCTGGAAGTGCTCCCGGCGTTCGAGTTGCCGCTGCTCAACACCTTCATCCTGCTGCTGTCGGGCACCACGGTGACCTGGGCGCATCACGGCCTGATCCACAATCAGCGCGGCGGTGAACTGAAGGGCCTTTGGGGCGCGATCGGCGTTGGCGAGAATGATGTCGTCAAGAAGGGGCTGTGGCTGACGATCATCCTCGGGCTGATCTTCTCGGGCATCCAGGCGTATGAATATGCCCATGCGCCGTTCGTGTTCGGCAAGACCAACTATTCGTCGGCCTTCTACATGGCGACCGGCTTCCATGGCTTCCACGTGATCGTCGGCACCATCTTCCTGATGGTCTGCCTGCTGCGTGCCTATCAGGGCGATTTCACCCCGCGCCAGCATTTCGGCTTCGAAGCCGCTGCCTGGTACTGGCATTTCGTCGACGTGGTGTGGCTGTTCCTGTTCGTCGCCGTCTATGTCTGGGGCAGCGCGGGTGCGCCGGTCCATGGCGCCTGACGTGAGGCGATGAGCGAGGCACCGCCTCCCATCATCGAGTCGGCAGTGAAGGGGGCGTGTCCGCGGTGCGGCGCGCCCTCGCTGTTTTCCGGCTGGGTGAAGTTCGCCGATCGCTGCCCGAGCTGCGGCCTCGATTACGGCGCGTTCAATGTCGGCGATGGTCCGGCGGCGTTCCTGACGCTGATCGTCGGCGCGATCATCGTGATCCTGTCGGTCTGGCTGGAGCTGTCCGCGTCACCGCCGGTCTGGCTACACCTGCTGATCTGGCCGCCGCTGACATTGTTGCTGGTGGTGTTCAGCCTGCGCTGGGCGAAGGGCGCGCTGCTCGCGCTCGAATATCGCAACGCCGCGCGTGAGGGGCGGCTCAAGGACCCCGAGGCATGAAGTTCCTGCTCGTTCCCACTATGCTGGTCGGCCTCGCCGTCGCGGCGATGATCGGGCTGGGTATCTGGCAGCTCGACCGACGCGGGGAGAAGGAGGCGCTGATCGCCCGCCTCGCCGCCAATCACAACGCACCGCAAATGGCCTTTCCCAGCCCGCCGGTCGGCGACGAATATCTGTTCCGCCGCGCCGGGTTCATGTGTCTGGAAGTCGTAGCCTGGACCGAACAGGCGGGGCGCGACGCCAAGGGCGGCAAGGGCTGGCGCCATCTTGCCGAATGCCGCACCGGGGCAGAGGGGATGACGGTCCGGGTCGATATGGGCGTCACCACCGCCCCCGGCACCACCCCGGCGTGGAAGGGCGGCGCGGTCACCGGCACGATCACCCACGCGCCCGATTCGACGCCGTTGCTCGCCTCGCTGTTCGGCACGCGCCCGCCGCGCAACCTGATGCTCGTCGCCGATGCGCCTGCTGCGGGCCTGTCGGCGAGCGCCTCGCCCGACCCGTCGAGCGTGCCGAACAACCACCTCGCCTATGCAGTACAATGGTTCCTGTTCGCGGGGATCGCTGTGGTGATCTACCTGTTGGCACTTCGTCACCGCGCCCGGCGCGCCACGCCTCCACCCGCGCCACCGAAAAGCTAGACTTTCTTGCCGCACTGCGCTGCGGAAGCTAGTCCCGCGCCCATGCGCTACCAGAGCACCCGCGGCACCGCGCCCGAACTCGATTTCCGTGAAGTCACCCTGGCCGGGCTGGCCAGCGACGGCGGCCTGTACATTCCCGTCGAATGGCCGCGCTTCACCGCCGACCAGATCGCGGACATGGCCGGCCTGTCGTACGTCGAGACGGCGGTGCGCGTCATGGCCCCGTTCGTCGCGGGCAGCCTCAGCGAAGCCGAGCTGCGCGATCTGTGCACCCGCGCCTATGGCCGGTTCAGCCATGATGCGGTAACCCCGCTGGTTCAGCTCGACCACCGCCATTTCCTGCTCGAACTGTTCCACGGCCCCACGCTGGCGTTCAAGGATGTCGCGCTGCAATTGCTCGGCCTGTTGTTCGAAAAGTTCCTGACCGGCACCGACCGCCACCTCACCATCGTCGGCGCGACCAGCGGCGACACCGGGTCGGCGGCGATCGACGCGGTGGCCGGGCGTGAGGGGATCGACATCTTCATGCTCCATCCCAAGGGGCGGGTCAGCGACGTTCAGCGTCGCCAGATGACCACGGTTCTCGCGCCCAACGTCCACAACATCGCCATCGAAGGCAGCTTCGACGACGCGCAGGCGCTGGTGAAGGCGATGTTCAACGACGCGGACTTTTCGGGCCGCTTCCACGTCACCGCGGTCAATTCGATCAACTGGGCGCGGCTGATGGCGCAGGTCGTCTATTATTTCTACGCCGCCGTCCGCCTTGGCGCCCCGGCGCGTGAAGTGGCGTTCAGCGTCCCCACCGGTAACTTCGGCGACGTGTTCGCCGGCTATGTCGCGGCGAAGATGGGGCTTCCGGTCGCCAAGCTGATCGTCGCGACCAACGTCAACGACATCCTCCACCGCGCATTGTCGAGCGGCGACTATTCGGCCGGCACCGTCACCCCAACCGCCGCGCCGAGCATGGACATTCAGGTCAGCTCGAACTTCGAACGCCTGTTGTTCGACCTGGCCGGGCGCGACGGCCCCGCGCTCGCCGCGCAAATGGCCGGATTCAGATCGAGCAAGGCGATGCGCCTCACCAACGCCCAGCAACAGGGCGCGGCATCGCTGTTCGCCAGCGACCGGATCGAGGCGGACGACATGTCGCGCGCCATGGCCTGGGCGCATGCCCGCGCGGACGAGATCCTCGACCCCCACACCGCCATCGGCCTCGCCGCCGCGCGCCGGGTCGAGCTCGCGCCGCATATCCCGATCGTCACCCTCGCGACGGCGCACCCGGCCAAGTTCGACGACGCGGTCGAACGCGCCACTGGCATCCGCCCGACTCTGCCCCCGCGCGTCGGCGACCTGTTCGACCGCGAGGAACGCTACGACGTGCTGCCCGCGACGTTCGCGGCGGTCACTGAGTATGTGGCGGCCCGCGCGACGCCCAAATCCTGATCGTCACCCCGGCCCTGTGCCGGGGTCCACTCCGCCTCCCGCGCGAAGCTCGAGCCGCTTGCGCCGCGCCTGCCTCCCGGTGGACCCCGGAACAAGTCCGGGGTGACGGTTGATTTTTGGCTGCGGACAAGCGCTAAAGGCCCCATGAACCTCATCACCCTCACCGGCGAGCCTTGGGCCGACTACGGCCTTGTCGACTCAGGCCATGGCCGCAAGCTCGAACGCTATGGCGATTACCGCTTCATCCGCCCCGAGCCGCAGGCGATGTGGGCGCCCGCGTCGCCCGACTGGGACGCGCATGGCGAATTCATGCCCGCGCCCGATGACGAAGGCGGCGGGCGCTGGGTGTTCACCAAGCCGGTCCCGCGCGAAGGCTGGCCGCTCGCGTGGAACGAGGCGAAGTTCACCGCCCAGACCACCCCGTTCCGCCATCTCGGCTTCTTCCCCGACATGGCCCCGGTGTGGAGCTGGATGCGCGAACAGACCGCAGGGGTCGATGCGCCGACGGTGATGAACCTGTTCGGCTATACCGGCGTCGGCACGCTGGCGATGGCGGCAAGGGGCGCGCAGATGGTGCATGTCGATGCGTCGAAGAAATCGGTCGAAGCGGCCAAGGGCAATGCCGCGCTGTCGGGCATGACCGACAAGCCGGTGCGCTGGATCATCGACGACGCCGCCAAGTTCGTCGCGCGTGAGGTGCGCCGCGGCCGCCGCTATGACGGCATCCTGCTCGACCCGCCCAAATATGGCCGCGGCCCGACCGGCGAAGTCTGGCAGCTCGAACGCGACCTCCCCGGCCTGATCGCCGATTGCCGCCAGCTATTGGACGCCGATTCGCGCCTCCTGTTCCTGACCGTTTACGCGATCCGCATGTCCGCGCTGGCGATCGGCGAACTGCTCAACCAGCATTTCGCCGACCTTGGCGGCAAGGTGGAGTGCGGCGAGCTCGGCGTGCGCGAAGAGGCTAGGGGGCTGGTGCTGCCGACCGCGATCTTTGCGCGGTGGAGTCGGTGAAGCCGTAGTGCGAGGAGAGTTGGCAATGGTTGACTGGGACGAACTCGGCACTCTTGACGATGTGGTCGGTGGCTATGAGATTCGGACCGACCCGCTCTGGATCTTGGTCACGACCGCCAAACAAGGTCATATGGGATCGGTTGAAGACATGCGGATTCGCATGGCAAATGGGGCAGTCTATGGTCCAAGTGACATCTATGCACTTGCCCGAAGGTCGGACCGAAAGAATTTCCCCTAACCCCGCCCCATCCGCATCGCCGCCCCCGCTACGAACGGGCACCCGGCCACCAGCAGCAAGCTCACCGCGCCCAGCAGCTTCACCGCGCTCGGATCATTCCCCATCGCGCCCGCGCCAAAGATCAGCAGCGGCACAGCGAAGGGGAGCATTACCAGCCCCGCCACCGCGCCCGCGCCGCGCAGCCCTGCGGTCAGCGCCGCCGTCGCGACGCCCAAAGCCGCCAGTCCCGGCGTGCCTACAGCCAAACTCACCCCCGCCGCCAGCGCCTGTTCCAGCGAGAGGCCCAGCAACCCGCTCGCCACCGCGCACGCCAGCAGCAGGGCAGGCGCAAAGCCCAGCCAATGCCCGACGATCTTCGCCGCCGCGACGCTCGCGTCGTTCCAGCCGCGCACCGCCAACTGATCCAGCACCCCGCTCTCCAGATCGGGCGCCACCAGCCGCTCGACGGGCAGCAACGCCGCCAGCAACGCCGCCGCCCAGATCACCCCGCCGCCGATCCGCGCCAGCAATTTCGGCTCCGGCCCCACCGCGAACGGAAACAACACGGCCACCAGCAGGAAGAAGGCGATCGGCAGCGTCAGCCCGCCCGCCGCCCACGCCCGGCGCAGTTCGCGCGCGACCAGTGCGCCGAATCCGCTCACGCGCCACCCCCGATCACAATCTCGCCCGCGCCCTGCATCCGGATCGGCAGATGCGTCGCCACCACCGCAATCCCGCCCGCCGCGCGATGCGCCGCGATCAGTCCACCCAGTACCCCGATCGCGCCATGGTCGAGCCCATTGGCCGGCTCGTCGAGCAGCCAGATCGGCGCCCCGCTCGCCACCACCCGCGCAATCCCGACGCGTTTGCGCTGTCCGGTCGACAGCATCCGCACCGGCACCGGAGTGAGATGCAGTAGGCCGACCGCGTCCAGCGCCCCCTCGACCGCATCCCGCCGCCCATCCAGCCCGGCCCAGAAGCGCAGCGCCTCACCCACCGGCAATTCCGGGTCCAGCCCCGCCGCCTCGGCCAGCAATGCGCGCTCCCCCGTCACCGAAACCCGCCCCGCGCTCGCCTTCAGCAACCCCGCGATGATCCGGATCAAACTCGACTTCCCCGCGCCATTCGGCCCGGTCACCAGCGCCCCGCCCCCGGCTCGAGGTTCAGGTCGAGCCCCTCGAACAGCATCCGCCCGCCGCGCGCGCACGCCACGCCCTCCAGCCGGATGCCGCAATCGCTCACGCGACGCTGTCTTCCAGCGCGTGCATATCGTCGTCCGACAGGCCGAAATGATGCCCCACCTCATGCACCACGACATGCGTGACCAGCGCTTCCAGGCTCACGCCCGTCTCGACCCATTCGGCGAGCAGCGGGACGCGGTAGAGGTGGATCGTGTCGGGCTGCGGGATTTCGCCGGGCGCGAAGCCCTGTTTCTCGCCCACCGGCCGCCCCGAATAGAGGCCGGTCAGCTCGAACGGATCCTCCATCCCCATCTCGCGCAGCGTGTCCTCGTCCGCGAAATCCTCCACGATCAGCACGATGTCGGGCAGATGACTGGCGAACGGTTCGGGAATCCGCGCCAGCGCCGCGCGCGCGAGTGCTTCCATCTGTTCGGCACTTGGCGCAAAGGTCTCGGTCACAGCGGTCATGGCCCCGGCTATGCCGCACGGAACTGCGGAGGGGAAGAATGGTCGAACAACTGAGCCAGGCGGAACGCGACGACGCGCTCGAAGGGCTGCCTGAATGGGATCACGACACCGGTCGCGACGCGATCACGCGCAGCTTCACCTTCGACGATTTCAGCCAGGCCTTCGCCTTCATGACGCAGGTCGCGTTGCTCGCCGAAAAGGCCGACCACCACCCCGAATGGTCAAACGTCTGGAACCGCGTCGACATCCTGCTCACCACCCACGACGCCGGCGGCCTGTCCGGCCGCGATATCGACATGGCGAGGGCAATCGACGCGCTAGTGGATTGAACTCCCGTGCTCCTGCCTGCGCAGGAGCACTATAGTCCGACCTTCGCTGCCAGCCATCGCGCGGCCTGATCCGGCGAGCGCTTGTCGGCATCGCGGTCGACCATCAGATTCGCCTCGCGCATCGCCTCCACCGGAATCGCGCCGACCAGCGGGCGCAGCACCGCAGCGAACCGGGAATCCCCGGCTCGATCCGGCGCGACCAGCAGGATCGCGTCATATCCCGGGATCGCCCCCTTGGGATCGTCCAGCACGGTCAACTTGTCCGCCGCGATCCGCCCGTCGGACGAAAAGGCCGGGATCACATCCGCCGTGCCGCTCGCCAGCGCGCGATACATGAAGGTCGGCTGATACGGTCGCGCCGACCGGAAGCGCAGCCCATAGGCATCGCGCACCGCGCGCCATTCGGGCCGCTCCAGAAACTCGACATCGGTGGCCAGGTTCAGCTGCGGCGCCTGCGCGGCAAGGTCGGCCAGCGTCGAAATCCCGCGCCTTGCCGCATCGTCGCCCCGCATCGCAAAGGCATAGGCATTTTCGAACCCCAGCGACCCCAACAGGGTCACGCGGTGCTCGGACTCAACCCACCGACCGACCCCCGCCACGATCGCATCGCGCGGCGGCACGTCGCGGCGCCCCATCTGGTTGGTCCAGATCGTCCCGGAATAGTCGACATAGACGTCGACATCGCTCGCCGCGAGCGCGCCGAACGCCACCGCTGAGCCCAGCCCCTCGCGATATTCGACGCGATATCCCGCCGCTTCCAGTCGCTGGCCGATCAGCCGGGCGAGGATGAACTGTTCGGAAAAGCCCTTGGCACCCACCACCACCGTCTTGCCGCCCGTCGCCGGAGCCAGCGCGAAGGCGGCGGCACAGAGCGCGGCGAGCAGCGCCCCTGCGCTCATCCGCACCAGCAATGGCTTGCGGTTGCGAATGCCGCCCTCCGCCACCGACAGAATCAAATCGACGCCCAGCGCCAGCGCCGCCGCGCCGATGCACCCGGCCAGCACCAGCGCCCAATTCTGCGTCTGCAATCCGGCAAAGATCAGATCGCCCAGGCTGGGCTGGCCGACCGTGGTGGAGAGTGTCGCCGCGCCGATGGTCCACACTGCTGCGGTGCGGATGCCCGCCATCACCACCGGCGCTGCGATCGGGGCTTCGACCAGCCACAATTTCTGCCGCGCGGTCATCCCCACGCCGTCCGCCGCCTCACGCAGCGCCGGGTCGAGCGTCGTCAGCGCCGTGACCGCGTTCCGCAGCACCGGCAGGATGGCGTACAGCGTCAGCGCAAGCAGGGCGGGGAGAAAGCCGAGCGCGGGCAGCCAGTCGCCAACCACTCCACGCAACGCCAGCAGCACCGGATAGAAGAGCGCGAGCAGCGCGAGCGACGGGATCGTCTGGATCAGGCTCGCCGCGCCCAGCACGACGCGCCCCAGTTGCGGATGCCGCGCCGCCGCGACCGCCAGCGGGAGGCTGATCGCAATCCCCAGCGCCATCGCCGCCATCGCCAGCAGCAAATGGCTCGCCATCAGTTCGGGCACGCGGGCAAAGGCGTCGCTCATCCCTTCAGCGCCTCGAGCGCGTCGGCCTGGGCCATCGGCACTGCGATCAGCGCCTGCGCCTCCGCCCCGCCGCCGCCGCGCGCCAGCACCGTCGGCGTGGCATCGGCGACGATCTGCCCGTCCTGCATCACCAGCACCCGCTCGGCCAGCAACAGTGCCTCGGCCATGTCGTGCGTGACCATCAGGGTGGTGAGGCCAAGCCGGTCGTGCAATGCGCGCACCGCGCGCCCCAGTTCGTCGCGGGTCACGGGATCGAGCGCGCCGAACGGCTCGTCCATCAGCATGAGGCCCGGCTGTGTCGCCAGCGCACGCGCGACGCCGACCCGCTGGCGCTGCCCGCCCGACAGCTGATCGGGCATCCGCTCTGCGACATCCCCGGGCAGGTCGACCAGCGCCAGCAATTCCGCCACCCGCGCTGTTCTGTCGAGCTCACCCGCGATGCGCAGCCCGATCGCGACGTTCTCGGCGACATTCATGTGCGGGAACAGCCCGACATTCTGGAACACATAACCGATCCGGCGGCGCATCAGATGTGGCGCGCCGTCACGTACATCCGCACCGCCGATCGCGACCCGCCCGGTATCGGGTTCGACCAGCCGGTTGATCGTCTTGAGCAGGGTCGACTTGCCCGACCCCGATTGCCCGACCAACGCTACGAAGCTGCCCGCCGCGATCTCCAGCGACACCCCGTCCAGCGCCCGTGTCACGCCATAGCTTTTGGTCACGCCCGCAAGGGCGACCGAAGGACCGGTTTGCGCTGGCATCGGCGGGCATGATGGGGAATGATCGCGCCAAGGTCAAAACATGGGGGAGTGGGTATGCAGGCGATCTTCATCACCGGGGGCGGATCGGGGATCGGTCGTGCGGTCGCCCGCTACTTCGCGGCGCGTGGCTGGCGGATCGGGCTGGCGGATGTGAGCGAGACGGGGATGGCGGAGACCGCGGCCTTGCTCGGCGATGCGCCGGTGACGACCCACAAGCTCGATGTGCGCGACCGTGCGGCATGGGACGGCGCGCTCGCGGACTTCACGGCGGCGAGCGGCGGGCGGCTCGACGTATTGTTCAACAATGCCGGGATTGGCGTCGGCGGGGTGTTCGCCGATACGCCGGTGGATGAACTGCAACGCTGCGTCGACATCAATCTGATGGGCGTCGTGTGGGGCGCGCATGCCGGGTACAAATATCTGAAAGCCAGCGGGGGCTGCCTGCTCAACACCGCTTCGGCGGCGGGGATCTATGGCACGGGCGGGGTGGCGATCTATTCGGCGACCAAATTCGCGGTGCGCGGCTTCACCGAATCGCTCGACGCCGAATGGGTCGCCGACGGCATCCGTGTGCGGGCATTGCTCCCCAGCTTCATCGACACCGCGATCCTCGACGGGATGCCGGTGGGCAGCAACTCGACGATGCGCGAACGGGTCAAGGCGGCACGGCTGGAATTCACGCCCGTCGAAGAGGCGGCGCGGCTCGCCTGGGAAGCGGTGCATGGCGACCAGCTGCACACCTTGGTCGGCAAGACTGCGCGCCGCATGTGGTTCGCGTCGCGCTTCATGCGCGGGTCGATGCGCAAACAGGCGCGAGGTGGCAAGTGAAGGCCGCGCTGCTCGCCACCGCCGCGCTCGCGCTGACGGGCTGTGCCGGACAGGATCGTCCGCCCAACCCGCAGGACGGTTTCATGCGCGCCATCGCCGCGCATTGTGGCAAGGCCTATGCCGGGCGTGTCGTCACCACCGACGCGGCTGATGCTAGCTTCGCCAGCCAGCCATTGGTGATGCATGTCGCATCCTGCGAATCCGACCGTGTCCGCATCCCCTTCCATGTCGGCGAGGATCGCTCGCGCACTTGGGTGCTTACCCGCACCGCGGACGGCGTTCGGTTGAAGCACGATCACCGGCACAAGGACGGGTCGAGCGACGTGCTGACGATGTACGGTGGCGACACCGCCACGCCCGGCACGGCGGAACGGCAAGACTTCCCGGTCGATGCCGACTCGATCGCGCTGTTCCGCGCCAATGATCGTGCGGTGTCGGTCACCAATGTCTGGGCGATGGAGGTGACGCCGACCCGCTTCGCCTATGAACTGCGCCGCCCCGGCCGCCATTTCCGGGTGGAGTTCGATCTGACCCGGCCGGTCGCGCCGCCGCCGATGCCATGGGGCTGGACCGACTAGGCCCGGATCGTCCCCGCCCAGGCATAGCCGCGCAGCAGTGTCTCGAACCCGAACTCGCGCCCCTGTTCGCGGCTGACATGGCGTAGCGCGACCGGCAGCTCGCGGCGCGGCGTGACGTGGAACCGGGCGAGCCAGCCGAACAGCATGGTGCGCCACCAATGCGGCAACCGCTCCTGCTGCCCGAAATCGACCAGATGCAGCTGCCCGCCCGGTGCCAGCGCGCGTGCGCCCTGCTCGATCGCGCCGACCCAATCGGGGATCATCGACAGCGTGTAGGACAGGAACACCCGGTCGAACCCGTCGCGCCCGAACAGCGCCTGCGGATCAAACGCCGTCGCATCGCCCTGCGCCAGCGTGATCCGGTCGGCCAGCCCGGCCTTCGCCACCTTCACCCGCGCGGTCGCCAGCATCGCTTCGGAAATATCCAGCCCAAAGAAATGCGCCTGCGGCCAGCGCCGCGACGCGACGATCAGGTTGCGCGCGGTGCCGCACCCGACCTCCAGCACCGTCCCGCCCGGCGGGGGCGCGAGCTGCTCGATCAGCCGGTCGCGCCCCAGCAGATAATATTTGCGCGTCGCGTCATAAATGTGCCGCTGCATTGCATAGACGGCGTCCATGCGCCCGGCATGACCGGAATTCGCTGTCACGGCTTGAGGCGATAGAGGTGCACGCCGCCATAAATGGCCGAACGGTCGCGCGCGGTAAAGTCGCGCGACTCCGCCTCTGCATAGTCCCAACGATCGAGGATCGCGTCCGGCACGCGCCCCGGCAACAGGGTCGGCGCGGCGGCGGTCCGGAACAGAACGCGCGCACCCGGTTTAGCCGTCCGCGTCATCGTATCCCACAGCCGCGTCAGCTGCGCATCGGTCATCCAGTCCTGGGCATCGAGCAGGATATAGCGGTCGAGCGACCCGTCCGGCATCGAGTCGAGATACTCGACGAAATTCTGGTGCAGCACCTCGACCCGCTCCGCCCGGTCGCGGACCATGTCGTAATTCGCCGCGCGCAGATAGGGCGGCAGCGGCGCATTCTCGCCCGCGCCATAGCCACGCCCGAATGCCTGCCACGCGAAATAATTGTCCGACAGGTCGAAATCGCAGGCGAGCTTTTCCAGCCGCGCGCGCAGCACCGCGCCGATTCCGCGCGGATCGTCCCCGGCCAGCGCTTCGTACTGCGCGGGCGGGATTCCCAGGCCGAACAAAGACGCCGGCTGGTCGATCAGCCAGCGCACGAACTTCTTGTCGAACACCGGGGCGAGGCGCGTCTCGAAGATCGCGCGCTGCTCCTCGACACTTTTCGCCGCGAGCAATTCGCGCGGGTCGATGCGATAGAGCTTGGCCAGCAGATGCGCCGCGCCAATGAATCCGCCGAGCAGCCCGCGCTTGTAGAAGCCCCCGGCAAAGCCGCGGATCCGCCGCCGCCCGGCCAGGTCGCGGCCCTCCCAGTAGCGCCGCGTCGCATCGTCGAGATGGGGACGCAGCCATTCCTGATACGCCGCGACATTCTCGGGCCGGTTGGCCTGCGCGAAGAATCGATGGAACGTCGCATGATCGGGCAGGTGAATCGCCGCCGCGCGCTTCAGCTTGTTTAGCGCGATATGCGCGGTGTTGAGGTCGACGGCCGTTATCTTCGCCGGGTTCGCGGTCAGGTAGGACAGGACGTTGCACCCGCCGCTCGCGATCGTGACGACATGGCAATCGGGCGTGATCGCCAGCGCCTCCATATCGACCTCGGGGTCTTCCCAGATCTGCGCATAGACCAGCCCCCGGAACGCGAAGGTAAAGGCGCGCTCGAGCAGCCCTTCCTTGCTCAGATGCTCATGGCGGTGGACGGCATTGCGGACAGCCTCGTTGCGCGGCTGGCTGGCAGTTGAACCCATGCGATCGGCTCCCCGGGAAACCGGCTTCCCTCCGGGGCGCGCATATGGTGGTTGCGTGTCAGCTACGTGACCGCCGCCGTAACCGAACCGTCACGGATCAATCCCGGCAATAACCCTCGCCCGGGGCGACGATCAGGCAATCCTTCTTGCCCGCCAGCCACTTCATGCCGGTCGCGTCGCCATCGCCCGCGACCAGCTCGACCCGCGTCTCACCGCGCCGGAACACGATGCCGTCCTCGCTCGCGCGGCCGTCGAATGTCCCTGTATCGCCTTCGTCCAGGCTCCAGCTGTTGGTGATGCGATAGCGGCCCGGTTCGTCGCCCTTGGCGATTTCCAGCACCAACCCCTCGACGCCGACCCATTTGCCGATCCACGCATCGCGCTGCGGCGCCCGTTCGGCCAGTCGGTCGCGCCGGGCCTCGCGCGTCACATTCTGCGCCGCCGCCTCCGCATTGGCGATGGCATTCTCGACTAGGGCCGCCTGCTGATCGTTGCTCAACTCCCCGCCGCATCCGGACAACAACGCCACTGCACCCATCCACAGCAAAAGCCGCACTTGCACCCTCCACAGCTTGAATCGTGCGATCCGGTGTAGCCATCGCCGCGGCGAACGCCTAGAGAGCGCGTCATCCATTCAGCTCAAGGGTCGAACCGCTCTTCCCATGCGTATCGCCATCGCTTCGGACCACGCCGCCATCGACCTCAAGGCGGCGCTTGCCGACTGGTTGCGCGGCGCGGGCCATGACGTCGCCGATCTCGGCCCGGACAGCAACGCCAGCGTCGATTATCCTGATTTCGGCTACAAGCTCGCTTCGGCGATTGCCGACGGCAGTGCGGAACGCGGCATCGCGCTGTGCGGCAGCGGCATCGGCATCTCGATCGCGGTCAACCGCAACCCCGCTGCGCGCTGCGCGCTGGTTTCGGAGCCGCTCTCCGCCACCCTCGCGCGCGAACATAATGATGCGAACGTCATCGCCATGGGCGCCCGGCTGATCGGGGTCGAGATGGCAAAGGCCTGCATCACCGCATTTCTCGCCACCGAATTCGGCGGCGACCGGCACCAGCGCCGCGTGGACAAGCTGACGTCCCCGGCTCTCTGAAGGACCAGACTATGAGCACCAATCCAATCAGCGCCATCCGCTCGGACGGCTTCTTCACCACCGCGCTTGCCGATGCCGATCCCGCCGTATTCGCGGGCGTCGCGCACGAGCTGGAGCGCGAGCAGTATCAGATCGAGCTGATCGCCAGCGAGAATATCGTGTCGAAGGCGGTGCTGGAGGCCCAGGGCAGCGTCTTCACCAACAAATATGCCGAGGGCTATCCCGGCAAGCGCTATTATCAGGGCTGCCACCCCTCGGACGAAGTCGAGCAGCTCGCGATCGACCGCGCCAAGCAGCTGTTCAACTGCGGCTTCGCCAACGTCCAGCCGCATTCGGGCGCACAGGCCAATGGTGCGGTGATGCTTGCGCTGACCAAGCCCGGCGATACGATCATGGGCCTCAGCCTCGACTCGGGCGGTCACCTGACCCACGGCGCCAGGGCGGCGATGAGCGGCAAGTGGTTCAACGCGGTCCAGTACGGCGTCGATCCGGTTACCCACCTGATCGACTTCGACGAGGTCGCGGCCAAGGCGCGGGAACATCAGCCCAAGCTGATCATCGCCGGCGGATCGGCCTATCCGCGCCATATCGACTTCGCCAAGTTCCGCGCGATCGCGGATGAGGTCGGCGCGCTGTTCATGGTCGACATGGCGCATTTCGCGGGGCTCGTCGCCGGCGGCGTCCACCCGACCCCGTTCGGCCACGCGCATGTCGTCACCACCACCACGCACAAGACGCTGCGCGGCCGCGCGGCGGCATGATCATGACCGATGACGAAGCCATCGCGAAGAAGATCAACTCGGCGGTGTTCCCCGGCCTGCAGGGCGGCCCGCTGATGCACGTGATCGCCGCCAAGGCGGTCGCGTTTGGCGAAGCGCTGCGCCCCGAGTTCAAGAGCTATGCCGCCGCGGTGGTCGAAAATGCGAAGGTGCTCGCCGCGACGCTGACCGAGCGTGGCGCAGCGGTCGTCTCGGGCGGCACCGACACCCACCTCGCGCTGATCGACCTCACCCCGCTCGGCGTCACCGGCAAGGATGCGGACGAGGCGCTCGAACGCGCCGCGATCACCTGCAACAAGAACGGTATCCCCAACGATCCGCTCCCCCGGTCAAGACCAGCGGCATCCGCGTCGGATCGCCCGCCGGCACCACCCGCGGCTTCGGCCCGGCCGAATTCCGCGAGATCGGCAACATGGTCGCCGACGTGCTCGACGGCCTGCGGAACAAGGGCGAGGGCGGCGACCCCGAGGTCGAGGCGAATGTCCGTCAGCGCGTCCGCACCCTGTGCGAACGCTTCCCGATCTACCCGGAGGCGTGAGGATTGCGCTGCCCGTTCTGCGGACATGAAGCCTCACAGGTAAAGGATAGCCGCCCCACCGAAGACGGGGCGGCGATCCGTCGTCGGCGCCAGTGCGAGGCGTGCGCCGCCCGCTTCACGACGTTCGAACGCATCCAGCTGCGCGAACTGTTCGTGCTCAAGTCCGAGGACAAGCGCGAGCCGTTCGACCGCGACAAGCTGATCCGGTCGGTCTCGCTCGCGTGCCGCAAGCGGCCGATCGACGCCAATCAGGTCGAAAAGCTCGTCTCGGGCATCCAGCGCCAGCTCGAGACTTTGGGCGACCCCGAAATCCCGTCGCAGCGCATCGGCGAGATGGTGATGGAGGGACTCAAGCACCTCGATTCGGTCGCCTATATCCGCTTCGCCAGCGTCTATCGCGATTTCCGCGAGGCCAGGGATTTCGAGGAATTCGCGAGCAATATCAGCGAGGTCGGGAAGCAGTGAACCCGGTCATCGTTCTGGTGCGGCCCCAGCTTGGCGAGAATATCGGCAAGGCGGCGCGCGCGATGCTCAATTTCGGGCTGACCGAAATGCGCCTGGTGACGCCGCGCGATGGCTGGCCCAATCCATCGGCGGGTCCGGCGGCGAGCGGCGCGGACATCGTGCTTGAAAAGGCGCAGATGTTCGACAGTGTCGCGGAGGCCGTCGCCGATTGCCCGCATGTTTATGCCACCACCGTGCGCAAGCGTGGGGTGACCAAGCCGGTGGTGAACCCGGCAGAGGCGGCGGCGGAAATCCACGCCGCGCCGGGTCGCAGCGCGATCCTGTTCGGTGCCGAGCGTTCGGGCCTCGCGACCGAAGACGTCAACCTCGCCCGCACGATCCTGACCGTGCCGATCAATCCTGAGTTCGGCTCGCTCAACCTTGCCCAGGCGGTGATCCTCGTCGCCTATGAATGGTCGAAGGCGCAAGGTCTCGCCCAGCCGCCGCGCACCGACCTCGACGTCCCGGCTCCGCAGGCCGAGTTGGAGGGACTGATCGGTCATTTCGAACGGCTTCTCGCCGACAGCGGCTATTATTACCCGCCCGAGCGCGTCGGCGTGACGCGGCTGACGCTGCGCAACCTGCTGACCAAGCCGGGCTGGACCGAACAGGAATTGCGCACGATGCGCGGCGTGCTGTCGGCGCTGGAGGGGAAGAAGCGCAGCCGCGCCTGACGGGTTGCAGCGCGTCAATGTCGCGGTACAAGGCGTTGATCTGTAGCAGGAGTTTGCCATGTTCGGCGCCATTATTCTCGCCCTGTTTGCCGCCGCCCCGATCGATGAGGCCAAGGCACCGGCACCCAAGCCGACCAAAGAGCCCAAGATCTGCCGCATTGACGAGGAAACCGGCAGTCGCATGGGCGTGCGCAAGATCTGCAAGACCGCGGCCGAATGGCGCGCGCTCGAGGATCCGACCGGCATGGTCGAGGAACGCAAGGAGCGTCGTCGGACCAAGCCCGATTGACTCGCCGCCACGCCGCAGCTAAGCGCGCGCCTTCGCAATCGGCCCTGCACTCCGGTGAAGCAGCGGCCCTGTGCGCATGCACAGGCGATACCAGGAATCGCGATCAGGCAGTTCGCTGCCGGGTCAACGTCGTAGCAATTGTTAGGAATTTATCATGTCGAAGCGCTCCAGCGCCAAGTACAAGCTCGACCGCCGGATGGGCGAGAACATCTGGGGTCGTCCCAAGTCGCCCGTCAACAAGCGTGAGTACGGCCCCGGCCAGCATGGTCAGCGTCGCAAGGGCAAGATGTCGGACTTCGGCATCCAGCTGCGCGCCAAGCAGAAGCTCAAGGGCTACTACGGCGACGTGACCGAGAAGCAGTTCAAGCGCGCCTATGAAGATGCGTCGCGCATGAAGGGCGATACCGGTCAGAACCTGATCGGCCTGCTCGAAATGCGCCTCGACATGATCGTCTATCGCGCCAAGTTCGCGCCGACGATCTTCGCCGCGCGCCAGCTGGTCAACCACGGCCACGTCAAGGTCAACGGCGAGAAGTGCAACATCGGTTCGCGCCGCATCAAGGTCGGCGAAACCGTCGAGCTGGGCAGCAAGGCGCGCGAGATGGCGCTGGTGATGGAAGCGCAGAGCCTGGCCGAGCGCGACATCCCCGACTACATCGCTCCGGATGGCGCGTCGAAGATCACCTTCACCCGCGTGCCCACCCTCGACGAGGTGCCCTATCCGGTGAAGATGGAACCGAATCTGGTCGTCGAATTCTACTCGCGCTAAGTTTCGGCGTCAGCTGAACAAGCAAAAGGGCGGTCCGCAAGGGCCGCCCTTTTTCGTTGTGTGGATCGTTCCGGATCGGGCCGGGGCGGAAGGGGCGCGACGCCGGCCCCTTCCGCCCTCGAATTCACTTCACCGGTGCCTTCAGGAACGCTGCCGTCTTGCGCAGCATCTGTTCGCGCACGGCGCTGTCCTCCAGATAATGGTCGAGGCCCGGATACTCGATCAGCTCGCTGGTGGCACCTGCGGCCTTCAGCTTGTCCTGCATCAGCCGCGCCTGGCCGATCGCGACATTCAGGTCCTGATCGCCATGGAACATCAGCACCGGTGCCTTGATCTTCGCGGCTTGCCGGGCGGGCGACCCTTCGATGACATGCGGTCCCGATCCCACGAAGCGCGACACCACGACATAGCTTGAATAACCCTCGTTGTCCGACTTGAGTTTTTCCAGATCGGTTACCGGGGCGATCGCCACCACCCGCTTGAACAGGTCGGGATCGACCACTGCCGATTGCAGCGCCGCATAGCCGCCATACGACCAGCCAAGGATGTTGAGCTGTGCCGGATCGGCGATCCCCTGCTTGACCAGCCAGCGCCCGGCATCGGACACATCGCCGATTGCAACCTTCCAGTCCTGGAATCCGTTGCGCTGGAACCAGGCATCGCCATAGCCCGCCGACCCGCGGAAATTGGGCTGCAGCACGGCAAAACCCTGGCTGGCATAGAATTGCGACAGCCAGTCGAAGCCCCAATAATCGCGTGCGCCTGGCCCGCCATGCGGCAGCACGATCGCAGGGATGTTCTTGCCGCTGCTGCCCGGCGGCAAAGTCAGATAGGCCGGGATCATCGTACCGTCGGCGGCGGGGTAGCTGATGTGCCGCATCGTCCCCATCGCGACATTTTCCAGCTCGGGGCGGGTCAGCATCACCTCGGACAATTGCTTGGTCGTGCGGTCGAACAGAAAATAGCGGCCCGGATCGGTATCGCTGCCGGCCCACACCAGCATCCGTTTCTCGTCCTCGCTCGAATCGACGATGTCGAGCAATGGCAGCTTGGGCAGCGCCCGGGCCAGCATCGTGCGCAGCGTCGCGACGTCCTTGTCGAAATAATGGACATGGCTCTTGTCGGTGGAATAGCTCACCCCGACCACGCGGCGGTTACGACCGATCCGGACCAGCCCATCGACATCGACTGCGGGGTGGGCATAGACGAGCGTCTCCGTCCCGCTCCCGTCCAGCGCCTTGCTGAACACCGCCAGCCGTCCGTTGTGGCGCTTGAAGCCATAGGCGATGTCCAGCGTCGGATCGACCGCCTGGGGCATGAATGCCGGATCGGTTTGGTCGGTCAGAATCGGTGCGGCTCAGCGCCTCCCATTGCTGCTTGTCCTTGCGGCGGAAGGAATAGAGGCGGGGGCCGGTCGAATAGCCGTCGCGCAGCACCACGCGCGCGATGATGCGGACATTGCCCCGCCCATCGGTGATGTAGCGGGTCACGTCCTCGGCGGGCCGCTCGACATTGCGCACCTTCATCGTGGTCACGTCGATCAGGTCGACGCCCACCCCGCGTCTGGTCTGCGCCAGCCGCGTGCCGGTATCATATTCGGGGACATAGCCGCGCATCATCAGCACGCTGCCGTCGGTCCCGGGGTTCCAGTCGATGACCGATCCGCCATAGCTGGTATCGCCCAGCAGTTCGCGTCCGGTACCCGGCTGTTCGATCACCCCGACATTCTTCCCGTCCGCGTCCATCGCGATCAGGCGCGAGACGGTCATCAACAGCGGATTGGCGATGATCCCCCAGGCGCTGCACAGCAGCCGCGTGTTGCTCGCCCAGCGGCAATAGCCGACGCGATCGGGCTTGCCGTCGGTGACCCCGACGCGCACCGGCGGGGCAGAGCCGTCGAGCTTTGCCACATAGACCGCCGATCCCCGGCCAGCATGGGGCGCGACATAGACGATGCGTGTCCCGTCGGGCGACAGGCTGACCTGACTCACCGATTCGCGCGCACCGAACGCCTTCGCGGCGTCGAAATTCTGCGCGGCAGCCGGAGACGCAGCCACGGCAAGCGCGGCCAGAATAATCGAAAATCGCATAATACCCCCTTTGCCGGGTCAGGCTATTGCCGGTTTGAGTATTCGGCAAGCCGGGTGATGGCAGCCGGAGATTGCGGCGATTGGCACGGCGCGGGCGCGTCGCACCCGCCGCTTGCCCCCGCTGCCGCCCCCTGCCAATAGTCCCCGCATCACAAGTATCTGTGGAGACGATGCCCCATGCGCCTCGCGTTGCTCGCCCTGCTGGGCCTTGCCGCCTGTTCGACCGCTTCCGACACCGCGACGGTGCCGGACGTCGCGCTGCCCGCCATGCCGATGGACCTGATGAAGGCGGCCACCCAGACGCTGTCGTCGGATGAGTTCGAAGGCCGCGCCCCCGGCACGCCGGGCGAGGAAAAGACGCTCGCCTATCTCGTCGACCAGTTCCAGAAGGCGGGGCTTCAGCCGGGCAACAACGGCAGCTGGTTTCAGGACGTGCCGCTGGTCGCGATCACTGCGCAGAATGTCTCGCCGCTGAGCTTCACCGGCGGCACCGCGCCGATCAGCCTGAAATACGGCTCCGAAATGGTCGTCAGCACCTATCGCGTCACGCCCAGGATCGCGGTCAAGGACAGCCCCGTCGTGTTCGTCGGATACGGCATCAACGCGCCGGAAAAGGGCTGGAACGACTATGCCGGGGTGGACGTGAAGGGGAAGACCGTCGTCATCCTCGTCAACGATCCCGACTGGGAGACTGCGGGGCTTCAGGGCGATTTCGGCGGCCAGGCGATGACTTATTACGGCCGCTGGACCTACAAGTACGAGGAAGCCGCGCGTCAGGGTGCCGCCGCCGCGATCATCGTCCACGACACCCAGCCCGCGGCCTATGGCTGGAATGTCGTCAGAATCGAGCTGGACCGGCGAGCAGCAGGTCGCCGACGCCGCCAACGGCCATATGGACCAGACCGCCGCCAATGGCTGGATCCAGCTCGACAAGGCCAAGGCGCTGTTTGCCAGCGCGGGCCAGGATTTCGACAAGCTGTCCGCCGCCGCGAAGGTCAAGGGCTTCAAGGCCGTGCCGCTGGGCGACGTCAAGGCATCGGTCAGCTTCGACAACAGCATCCGCAAACATGCGTCGAAGAATGTCATCGGCATCCTCCCCGGTGCCAAGCGGCCCGACGAATATGTCCTCTACACCGCGCACTGGGACCATCTCGGTCGCTGCCAGGCCGCGCCCGATGGCGACGACATCTGCAACGGCGCGATCGACAATGCCACCGGCACCGCCGCGCTGATCGCGATCGCAAAGGCGAACAAGGACGCCGGTGCGCCGGACCGCAGCCTCGTCTTCCTCGCCGTCACCGCCGAGGAATCGGGCCTGCTCGGCTCCAAATATTATGGCGACAACCCGGTCTATCCGCTCGCCAAGACCGTGGGCGGGGTGAACATCGACGCGATGAACCTGACGCCGCCTGCAAAGAATGTGGTCGTCATGGGCATGGGCAAGTCGGAACTCGACACCTATCTCAAGGCCGCGCTCGCCAAGCAGAACCGCATGGCCAATGCCGAACCGACCCCGGAAAAGGGATTCTACTATCGCTCCGACCATTTCATGCTCGCCAAGCATGGCGTGCCGATGCTCTATTTCGACGCGGGCGACGACCTGATCGAGGGCGGGCGCGACGCGGGCCGCGCCGCCGCCGCGGACTATGAGAAGAACAAGTACCACGGTCCGAAGGATGAGTTCGATCCCAACTGGAACTGGGCGGGCGCGGAAAAGGACCTGCAAATCTATTACGCGGTCGGCCGCATGCTCGCGATGAGCGCCGCCTGGCCCAACTGGGTCGAGGGCGACGAATTCCGTGCCGCCCGCGACAAATCCCGCGCAGGAGCCAAGTAAACACGTGACGACCCCGCACCTTCCCCCGAATGGGCACCGCACAAGGCGGTGTGGATCGGCTTTCCCAGCCATCCCGAACTCTGGGACTCGCTCGGCGCCGCGCGCGCCGAGGTCGCGGCCTTCGCCCGCGCGGTCCATGCCGATGGGGCGGGGGAACAGGTGCTGCTGGTCGCCGCCGATGACGAAGCGGCGGGGGCCGCATCCCTGCTCGTGGGCGATACCGCCAAGGTCGTGGTCGCCCCGTTCGGCGACATCTGGCTGCGCGACACGGGCGTGATCGTCGACGACAAGGGCGTTGGCCACGCCTTCGGCTTCAACGGCTGGGGCGGGAAATATGAATATGACGGCGACGAGGATATCGGCCGCCGCCTCGCCGCGAAGCGCCGGATCGACACGGTCGAGCATGATTGGATCCTCGAGGGCGGATCGATCGACTGGGACGGCACGGGCCTCGTCGTCACCACCGAACAGTGCTTGCTCAACCGCAACCGCAACCCCGGCCTGTCGCAATGGGAGGCGGAGCGGCGGCTGCGCGAGGATCTCGGCTTGGATCGCGTGCTGTGGCTCGGCAACGGCCTCGCCCACGATCACACCGACGGCCATGTCGACAATCTCGCCCGCTTCGTCGGCGAGAACCGCCTGGCGATCCCGGTGCCGGAGGAAAACGACCCCAACTGGCTGGTCTATGCCGACGCCAAACGCCGCGCCGAAGCCTTCGGGGTCGAGGTCGTCCCCATCCCCTCGCCCGGCCGCGTCATCCATGGCGATGAGGTGGTGCCGGCAAGCTACATGAACTTCTACATCGGCAACGCCGCGGTGGTCGTGCCCGTCTACGGCCAACCCAATGACCGCAAGGCGGTGGAAACGATCGGCGCGCTCTTCCCGGGCCGCGAGGCAGTGGGCTTGCGCGCGGACCATATCCTGACCGGCGGCGGGAGTTTCCACTGCATCTCGCAGCAGATTCCGAAGTGAACTCGGACGGCGGCCTTTACGCTGACTGGTGGTTCTGGGCGACGATCCTCCTAGGGCCCGCCATATTGGGTTTCGCTTTGGCGCAGCTTCGGATGCGTCGGACCCGGCGGGCGATGCTGGCAGCGCTGGCTGTGGCTCCGTTGACGATCTACACGACTGTCTTCTTGGCCGCACGGGTTGCTGATCCGTCTTGGTTCTCTTGGTATGTGGCCGGGCTCGCCTTGATCAGTGTCCCTACGATGCTGTGGGTCGGTGCTGCGCTGGTTGGCTATCGTGCCGGGCGCTCGCGTTTAGGCGATCCCCAACCCCGCTCGTCAGCCCGGCCTTGAGCCGGGCCAAGGCTTCTTCTTCGCGCTACGGGAGAGAAGAACAGCCCCGTCCCGGGTCAAGCCCGGGACGACGATGGTAGAGGGCGGCCTTCCCCACAATCGTCACCCCGGCCCCCGTGCCGGGGTCCACCCCGCCGCCAGCGCACCGCTCGCCGTCATGCCGATGCGCCCGCCGCCCGGTGGACCCCGGAACAAGTCCGGGGTGACGAAGGGAGGCCCACGCCCTAAATACCCCCGCATGACCCAGATCACCGTCGCCGCGCTCCAGCTCGCTTTCACCACCGACACGGCGCAGAACATCGCCAACGTCACCGACCTCGTGCGCGAGGCGGCAGGGAAGGGCGCGCAGGTCGTCCTCCCCCCGAATTGTTCGAAGGCGAATATTTCTGCCGGGTCGAGGACGAGGCGCTGTTCGCGACCGCCAGACCGCTCGCCAGCCACCCCGCCGTCACCGCGATGCAAAAACTCGCGGCGGAGCTGCAGATTCACATCCCGACCAGCTTCTTCGAGGCGGACGGGCCGCATTTCTACAACAGCCTCGCGATGATCGGACCCGACGGGAAGGTCGCGGGGGTCTATCGCAAGAGCCACATTCCCGACGGCCCCGGCTATGAAGAGAAATATTATTTCCGCCCCGGCAATACGGGGTTCAAGGTGTGGGACGGCCCCGCGGAGGACGCGGCGCTCGGCGTCGGCATCTGCTGGGACCAATGGTATCCCGAAACCGCGCGCACGATGATGCTGATGGGCGCGCAGCTGCTGTTCTACCCCACCGCGATCGGGTCGGAGCCCTATGACGCCGATCTCGACACCAGCCGCATGTGGCGCCGCGCGATGATCGGCCATGCCGTGTCCAACGTCGTCCCCGTCATCGCCTCTAACCGCATCGGCACCGAGGGCGACCAGCGCTTCTACGGCCACAGCTTCATCTGCGACGAATGGGGCGACATCCTTGCCGAATTCGGCGCGGAGGAAACCGGCGTCCTCACCGCCACGCTCGACCTCGACCGCGCGCGCAAGCACCGCGCCGGCATGGGCTTCTTCCGCGACCGCCGGCCGGAGCTGTACCGGCGCATGGTCGAGGACGTCTGATCAGTCGAAGCGGCGGCGTCTTTCTCTCCCCTCCCTGGAAGGGAGGGGTTGGGGTGGGTGCCGCCGAGGCACTCGGCGGCTGTCGCCAGAATATGCAGGGCCGCGCCATCGGGGTTCGCCAGCACGTCCGAATTCCACAGTCGGATGATGCGCCAGCCCTGGGTTTCCAGATACTGCGTCCGCCGCGCATCGGCGTCCAACGCATCCAGATGGTGGCTGCCGTCGAACTCGATGCCACGTCGTGCCTGTCGGCAGGCCAGGTCGATGATGAACGGCGCGACGACCAGCTGTCGCGTGAAGGCGGGGCGATAGCGCGCGATACGGTGCCAGATCGCTTTCTCTGCGGACGTCGGATTGTTGCGCAGCTCACGTGCCCTTCGGGTCAGCTCTGGGTCGATCCGGCGTCGCATGGGGTGAGCGTAGAATGGCGTGCTTCGCCCGCCAACCCACCCCCGACCCCTCCCTTTCAGGGAGGGGAGGCATGATGGGCCAGACTTCGCTGCTGTGGCCCCCAGAACCCGCTTTCCTACAGACCCTGATCAGGCATATCTCATCTGCCCCTTCGACACTCGGGGACAGCCACCATGCCCTTCGCTAACAGCCTGACACCCCGCCACCCGGCGTCGCGCAGCCGTCGCGCCGGTGTCGCGTTGCAGTCTCGAACCGGTCGCTTCACGGTCGCCTCAGCCGGAAACGCCATCGAAAACGTCAGCTTCGTCGGACGCTCACACCGTTCCGCGCAACTCGAGCGCCCGCGCGAACACCGCCTCGAACATCTCCGCCGTCAGCCGCCCGGTATTCTGGTTGTAGCGCGAGCAGTGATAGCTATCGATCAGCACCCGCCCATCCGGCATGCGATGTTCCGCCAGATGCCCGAAGCGGCACTTGGGCAGCTTGCCGCCGAGGATCTTGACCGCGCTCTGGTGCGCGATCTGGCCCAAAGCGATGAAGATGCGGGCATTGGGCAGCGCATCGACCTGCGCCTCGGCAAAGGGGCGACAGGTTCGTGCTTCCTCGGGCGTCGGCTTGTTCTCGGGCGGCAGGCATTTGACCGAATTGACGATGATCGCGCCGTTCAGCTGCAAGCCGTCATCGGCGCGGCTCTCATAGGTTCCGCTGGTGAACCCGAACTTGGCCAGCGTCGCGAACATCAGGTCGCCCGCGAAATCCCCGGTAAAGGGCCGCCCGGTCCGGTTCGCGCCATGCTTGCCGGGGGCCAGGCCGATAATGCCCAGCCAGCCTGTCGGATCGCCGAACGCCGGGACCGGCGCGTTCCACCAGTCGGGATACTCCGCCCGCAACTCCTGCCGCAGCGCGACGAGGCGCGGGCAGCGCGGGCAATCGCGGGGCGGCTCGGTATCGGGCAACGGGCTTGGCGGGATCATGCAGCCGGGATAGGCGGGGCAGGTGAGCGCCTCAACCCACCATTATGTCATTGCGCTGGGATCGAACCGGCGCGGCCGCCACGGCTCGCCGCGTCAGGAACTGGCGGCGGCGGTCGCGGCGATCGGCGGGGTGGTCGCGCGCTCCTCCGTGATCGAAACCGCCCCGCTCGGCCCCTCCCGCCGCCGCTTCGCCAATGCCGCGATCCTGATCCAGACCGCCGAATCTCCGACCGAACTGCTCGCCCGCCTCAAGCAGATCGAGCGCAGCTTCGGCCGCCGCCGCGGTCGTCGCTGGGACGCGCGGGTGATCGACCTCGACCTGATCCTCTGGTCGGGCGGCGCGTGGAGCAGCCCCGGCCTCACCGTCCCGCACCCGCTGTTCCGCCAGCGCGATTTCGTCCTGCACCCGCTCGCCAGCATCGTCCCCGAGTGGCGCGATCCGCTGACGGCGCGCACCATTCGCCAGCTTGCGGCCCGCCTCCCCGGTTGACCCGCCGCGTCCGCGCCCCTAGGTGCAGCGCCTGACCCAGCATGGGGGCCCTTAGCTCAGTCGGTAGAGCAACTGACTTTTAATCAGTAGGTCGATGGTTCGAATCCATCAGGGCTCACCAGTTCAGGCCGGCATCAGCCCCAGCCGCGCGACCGCCGCGAAATATCCCCGCATTGCATCCGCCGCCCGCGCCGACAGCATGATGTGCGCTCTACGCCGATCGCCGGGATCGGCCTCGCGCTCGAACAGCCCCGCATCGTGCATCGTCCCGATCCAGCGCAGCGCAGTGGTCGGCGGGACCGACGCGGCGATGCACAGGCTGGACACCGACACCCGGCCCCTTTCCAGCCGCGCGGCGTAAAGGTCGAGCAGCATGTCCCAGGCGGGATCGGCGAACAGCTCGGGCGCGAAATGCTGGTCGCGCAGCCGCCGAGCGCGGATCGTGGCGCGAACGGTGCGCGGATCGGGATCGGGGACTGCGCTCGGCTCCGCGCGAAAACTGGGACCGCGTTCGCGCAGTTCGCGTCGGACCGGGTCGGCGGCGAAATCGGACAATACGGCGGCGAGCCGCGCGACTTCCTCGTTGAGCAACCGCAACCGCTCCGTCTCGCGCTCACGCGTCGCGTCGTACAGTCGGGCACCCGGCGGCACCGTCGCCAGGGCCAGCGCGGCGGCATAGTCCGATGCGGCTGGATCGCACAGCAACATCGCGCCCGCATCCAGCAATACCGGCGCGGCGAGGTCGAGCGCGTCCCGATCGAGCAGGGCGACGATCCTGCAATCTCCGCCTCGCGCCCAGTCGACGATCCGCTCTGCACTCGCCGCCGCGCGATCGGGGGCGAGACCGACGCCGTCGATCAGGATCAGCTCGACGACGATCAGCGACTCGAGCGCCACCTCCAGTCCATCTGGAACGACTGTGCGCAACACCCGCGCTCCGCCTGCTGCGAGTGCTGTGGCATGCCGATCCTGCGCGGCAACCGGCGCGACGATCAGCGCGCGGGCGATGGCAGGTTCGGCAACCGGCATGGCGTCATTCATCGCAATCCCTCCGCTTTGCGCTGCAATGCGGATGTAATCGCGGGGCGAGGTGGCGCGTCAGCACAAGGTGGCTCCGATATCAACCGGCCTGCCGCCAGTTATCTCCAGAACGGATCAAGAACGCAAGGCCTCAGCCGAACACGTCCTCGGCGTCGTCCATTTCGTCCTGAAGCAGCAGCTTCGCGGCAGTAGCGACGCTCCCGCCGGTCAGCGCGACGCCAAGTCCTGCCACGATCGCCGTGCCGAGCGAGGACAGGATCATCACCGGACTGAACTGCGCATAGGATTGCGCCTGCGCCTCCGCCGCCAGGGCCACGGCCTCAGGGTTGCCTGCTGCACCCATCAGGTCGAAAAAATAGCTGCCCATGGTGAAGACCGAGACGGCGATGTTGAGGATCACCAGGATCAGCGTGATGACGAACGTCGCTCCGAACAGGCTCCAGAACCGCCCTCGACTGAGCGTCCACGCCTCGCCAATCACGATTTTCCCGCGGTACAATGTGAGCGGAAAGGCCAGCGAGAAGCGGACGATGAAGAAGATGAAGATCGCGAACACTGCGATCATGAGCAGGAAGCTCATCAGCACCGAACCCATCCCGGCTTCGGTGCTTGCCATGATGCCCACGCTGACAAGGCCGAACGCCATCGAAATACCGAACATCAGCACCATCCCGACAATAGCGAAGATGATGCACAACCCGATCAGGCGCAGCTCATCCATCCCCAACCGCAGAAAGGCGAGCCCGCCCGCGTCGGGCCGAAGCACGGCACGCATCGCCGCAGCGTAGAGCACGGTCGCGATCAGCAGGAAGACCGGGATCATCGCGAACATCGGCAGCATCGCCGCGAGCATCGCGCCGGGATCGGACGCCGCAGCGGGGTTCATCGCCGCTCCCATCATCGGCATCAATGTCAGCATGAACGCGATGTTGCAGGCCATATAGATGCCGATCCACACCGCGACGGCGACGAAACGCTCGCGCACCAGCCCGAACGCGCCCTCCAGAATCCGCCCGACACTCAGCATTGCTCATCCCCCCAAATGATTGCTGGGAGATGCTGTCCCGATCGCGCCCGGATATCAAGCGATTACGGGCGTCCGGAATCAGACACATTCAGTCGAGCGACTTGACGATCTCTTCCACCATCTTCTTCGCGTCGGCGAGCAGCATCATGGTGTTGTCCTGGTAGAAGACGTCGTTGTCGACACCGGCATAGCCGACCCCGCCCATGCTGCGCTTGATGAACAACACCGTCTTGGCCTTGTTCACGTCGAACACCGGCATGCCATAGATCGGCGAGGATTTATCGGTCTTCGCCGCCGGATTGACCACGTCGTTCGCGCCGATGATGAAGGCGACGTCGGTCTGGCTGAACTCGCTGTTGATGTCCTCCAGCTCGAACACCTCGTCATAGGGGACGTTGGCTTCGGCGAGCAGCACGTTCATGTGACCGGGCATACGGCCCGCGACCGGATGGATCGCGTATTTGACGCGGACGCCATGTTCCTTGAGCTTGTCGCCCATTTCGCGAAGGACGTGCTGAGCCTGCGCCACCGCCATGCCGTATCCCGGGACGATGATGACCTGTTCTGCCTGTTGCATCAGGAAGGCGGCGTCCTCGGCGGAGCCGCGCTTCCACGGACGATCGGTCTTGGCCGCAGCAGCGCCACCGCCGCTGTCGCCGCCGAAACCGCCCGCGATCACGCTGATGAAGCTGCGGTTCATCGCCTTGCACATGATGTAGCTGAGGATCGCGCCCGAGCTGCCGACCAGTGCGCCGGTAATGATCATCGCGGTGTTGCCGAGCGTGAAGCCCATCGCGGCGGCGGCCCAGCCCGAATAGCTGTTGAGCATCGACACCACGACCGGCATGTCGGCGCCGCCGATCGGGATGATCAGCAAGAAGCCGATGACGAAGGACAGGACCAGCACAGTCCAGAACACCCATTCGGGCGCGCGCAGCTCAATCGTCAGGAACGCGATCAGGCCGAGGATCGCGGCGAGCGTGCCGAGGTTGATGACATGGCGCCCGGGCAGCATGATCGGCGCGCCGCCCATGTTCCCGTTGAGCTTCAGGAACGCGATGACCGATCCGGAGAAGGTAATCGCACCGATCGCGACCCCCAGGCCGAGCTCGATCCGGCTGACCGGCAGGATCAGGCCGGCATTGGGCGATCCGGCGGGAAAGACGATGCCGAACGCTTCGGGGTTGAGATAGGCGGCGACGCCGACCAGCACCGCGGCAAGGCCGACGAGCGAGTGGAAGCCCGCCACCAGCTGCGGCATGTCGGTCATCTTGATCTTGCGCGCGACGATCCAGCCGAACCCGCCGCCGATCGCGATCGCTGCCAAAATCTCGATGAGCGTTGTTACATCAAGTTCGAACATCGTGCGGCCGATGCCGTCCGAAAGCGTCGGGGTATGCGTGACCAGCGTGGTCACCACCGCGATCAGCATGCCCGCCATGCCGAAACGGTTGCCGCGACGGCTAGTCGCGGGCGAGGACAGGCCGCGCAGCGCGACGATGAAACACACGCCTGCAATCAGATAGGCGAGCGCGACCCAGGGGTTCAGCGGAGCAACTTCATGCATCGGCTCAGCCCTTCTTCTTGTACATGGCGAGCATCCGCTCGGTCACGGCGAACCCGCCGAAGATATTGACGCTGGCCAGTGCCACCGCGATCAGCCCCAGCCATTTGGCGGTCGGGCTGCCGGCAGCGGCCGAAGCGATCAGCGCGCCGACGATGATGACGCTGGAAATCGCATTGGTGACCGCCATCAGCGGCGTGTGCAGCGCCGGGGTCACCGACCACACGACATAATAGCCGACGAAACACGCCAGCACGAAGATCGACAGGATCGAGATGAAGTCCATGTCAGCGCCCCCTTGCGCAAAAATCAGGCGAGCAGACGCTCGTTCACTACCTTGCCATCCTTGGTCAGCCGGATCGCGTCGCCGATCTCTTCATCGAGCACCGGCTTGCCAGATTCCTTGTCCCAGAAGGCCGAGAGAAAGTTGTAGAGGTTGCGCGCGAACAGCGCCGAGGCATCGCTCGCCAGCCGTGAGGACACGTTGCGGTGGCCGACGATCTTGACGCCGTGGCGCTCAACCACCTCACCCGCGACCGCGCCCTCGACATTGCCGCCGGCTTCGACCGCTAGGTCGACGATGACGCTGCCCGGCCGCATCGACGCGATCTGTGCGTCGGTGATGAGGCGCGGGGCCGGGCGGCCCGGGATCAGCGCAGTGGTGATGACGATGTCCTGCTTGGCGATGTGCGACGAGACCAGCTCGGCCTGCGCCGCCTTGTATTCGTCGCTCATCTCGGTGGCGTAACCGCCCGAGCCTTCGCCCTCGATCCCCGCGACATTTTCGACGAAGATCGGCTTGGCGCCGAGCGACTGGATCTGTTCCTTGGTGGCCGAGCGCACATCGGTTGCCGACACCTGCGCGCCGAGGCGGCGGGCGGTGGCGATCGCCTGAAGCCCGGCGACGCCGACGCCCATGACGAACACCTTGGCCGCGGACACGGTGCCTGCAGCCGTCATCATCATCGGGAAGATGCGGCCATATTCGGACGCGGCGTCGAGCACTGCCTTGTATCCCGCGAGGTTCGACTGGGAGGAGAGGATGTCCATCGACTGCGCGCGTGTAATGCGCGGCATGAACTCCATCGCCAGCGCCTCGATCCCCAGCGCCGCATAAGCATCGACGCGGGCGCGCTCACCGAACGGGTTGAGGCCAGCCGCCAGCCAAGCACCGGGCTTGATCCCCGCCAGCGTCGCTGGATCGGGACCCTGCACGCCCAGCACGATATCGGCATCGGCCAGCACCTGCGCGCGTGAACCGATGGTCGCGCCCGCAGCTTCGAAGCTTGCATCGGATAGGAAACCGGTGTCACCCGCCCCGAGTTCGACTGCGACAGCAGCACCCAGCGAGACGAATTTCTTGACGGTTTCCGGCGTCGCGGAGACCCGCCGCTCACCGGCGGCGGTCTCCTTGAGGACCGCGATCTTCACGTCAGGCGATCAGCCAGACGACGATCGCGGCGAGGATCACGGAAATGATCGTGCCGACCTTCAACAGGCGCATGAACCCGCCATAGGTCGCTTCATGTGCCTTCATGTCACCGCTCTGGGCCATGCGTCTTCCCCTAAACACGCTTCGTTGCGGCCCGTCTTAGACAGCGCTCGCCCGCCCCTCAACCCCTGTGCGCTTTAGGCAGCCTTAAGCCCGTCTTTACCCGACCGTTCTATGCTGGGTGACCGAAGTTGGGACAGCCGGGACAGGCGGAGGACGCAAAGATGACGCGCAACGGACAGCGCCAGCTGATGCTGATCGACGAGGAACCGGCACAGCGCCGGTTGATCGCGGCCATCGCCGCGCGTCGCGGTTGGCGCACAATCTTTGCCAGCGACCATGAGACGGCGGTGGCGACATTGGGCACGCCCGACGGGATGGCGCTCGACGCGATTATCCTCGATCATTGGGCGCCCGATTTCGATGCGGCGTCGCTGATCGCCGAGCTGCGTCTCAACCGCCCGATGCTCCCGATCCTGCTGCTGACCGCAAATGGCTCGGTCGCGGCGGCGGTCAGCGCGATGCGCGCGGGTGCCACCGATTTCCTCGTCAAGCCGCTTGCCGCCGAACGGCTGCTCGCCGCGCTCGACTGTGCGGTCGGGGCCAAGGTTGGGGGCGAATTGCGCCCGCTGACCGAGAAGATGTCGGCACACCTCGCCTTCGACGAGATCGTCGGGTCCGCGCCGCAATTCCGCGCCGCGCTGGCGATCGCGGCCAAAGCGGCGCGCGCGCGTGTGCCCGTGCTGATCGAGGGCGAGAGCGGGGTGGGCAAGGAAGTGGTCGCCGAGGCGATCCACGCCGCTTCGCCGCGCCACACCAAGCCGGTTGTGCGCGTCAATTGCGGCGCGATCCCCGCCAACTTGGTCAGAATCCGAACTGTTCGGCCATGAAAAGGGCGCGTTCACCGGCGCCTTCGAACGCAAGATCGGCCGGTTTCAGGAGGCCGATGGCGGCACCATCTTCCTCGACGAGATTGGCGAGATGCCGCTGGAAGCACAGGTCAAGCTGCTCCGCGTCGTCCAGTCGGGCGAAGTCCAGCCGATCGGCGCGCGCCACGCCTCGCAGGTCGATGTCCGCGTCATCGCTGCGACCAACAAGACCTTGCTGACCGAGGTCGAGCAGGGGCGCTTCCGCGAGGACCTTTATTACCGGCTCAACGTCGTCCAGGTGACGATCCCGCCGCTGCGCGACCGCGCCGGCGATGTCGCGCCGCTCGCCCGCCATCTGCTCGCGCGGATCGCGGAGCAGCCGGGGCTGCGGCCGCTCGGCATTACCGACGACGCGCTGGCGTTGCTCGGCGGCTATGACTGGCCGGGCAATGTCCGCCAGCTCCAGAACGCTTTGTTCCGCGCGGCGGTGCTGTGCGACGGCGACGCGCTGACCCGCGCCGATTTCCCGCAGATCGCGCAGCTGGCCGGCGGACGTCCTGCGGGTGGCGCGCAGTCGCATGGCGGCGCGGCGCAGGGGGCTGGGGTCACCTTGTTCAAGCCCGACGGTAATCTGCGCGCGCTAGAGGAGATCGAGGCCGATGTCATCCGCCTCGCCATCGGCCATTATCGCGGGCGCATGACCGAAGTCGCCCGCCGGCTCGGTATCGGGCGCTCGACGCTCTACCGCAAGCTCGGCGAGCTGGGAATCGACCAGAACGCCGCGTAGCCTGTTGGGACACGGCACCGGCCCGCTCCCGCACCCGGCCACCCCGACGGTACACTCGGTGGGTAGTCGGGTGGGGGAGCAGGCCGGTCCCGCACCAAACAAAAGCGCCCTAGATCTCGTCGTCCTGGTGGCTTTGCTTGAGCCCCGGCAGCATGCGGTGGAACACCACATCCTCGTCGAAGAACTGGTGCTTGAGCGCCCCGCCGATATGCGCGGCGATCAGCGCGAGGGTCGCATAGACGACCAGTTCGTGCAGGTCGCCGAACATCGTGCGCAGCTCGACTGACTTGCCTACCGGCAGGTCGAACCACTGGATTACGCCGAACAACATGCCCGTACCGCGCGTGCCTGCGGATACTGCGGCCCACCCCAGCAGCGGTACTGCCAGCAGGAGGACATAGAACGCGATGTGCGTTGCGCGCGACGCGGCGCGTTCCCAGTTCGGCATCGTATCGGGGAAGCGCGGCCAGGGATGGGTGACTCGCCACGCGACCCGCACCAATGTCAGCAGCAGCACCGAAATGCCGATCGACTTGTGCCAGACGAACCAGGCGGGGTCGCTGTTCATGGCAATCGCGATGATCACGTTCGCCACCAGCAGCCCGGCGATCAGCCAGTGGAGCAGGATCGATATGTTCGAGTAACGGTCATAGGCCTCGCGCATCGCTACCTCCCAAACCAGGTTCGACTCTGTGGTCGTAACCATGGCATGCTACACCCATGAGAGACGGGTTTGAAGGGCGGACTGCGCTGGTGACCGGGGCGGCGTCCGGGATCGGGATGGCGGTCGCGCAATATCTGGCGGATGCGGGTGCGGCGCGGCTGATTCTGGTCGATCGTGACGCTGCTGCGCTGGAATCGCTGAGGGTCGCGGGCGAGGTGATTCGTGTCGCGGGCGATGTTTCCGATGAGTCGCTTTGGGATCGCGTCGATCTTGGCGCGCTCGATCATGCGGTGATCAATGCCGGGGTCGCCGGGGCGGGGCCGATCGCCTCGCTCGATTTCGCTGAGTGGCGGCGCATCCTGTCGGTCAATCTCGACGGCGCGTTCCTGACACTGCGGGCGGCGATGCGGGCGATGGAAGGGCGCGGAGGCAGCATCGTGCTGACCGCGTCGGCGGCGGGGATCAAGGCCGAGCCAGGGGTCGCCGCCTATGGCTGCTCGAAAGCTGCGCTGATCCACCTCGCCAAGGTCGCGGCGAAGGAGGGGGCGGCTGACGGCATCCGCGTCAACGCCATCGCGCCTGCCGGGGTCGAGACGGCCGTGTGGGATGCCGTGCCGATGTTCGCGGCGCGTGCGGCGGAAATCGGCCGCGATGCCGCCTTTGCCGAGTTGGCAGCGATGGCGACCCCGCTGGGTCGTTATGCCAAGGCGGAAGAGGTGGCGGCGCAGATCGGGTTCCTGCTCGGCGACCAAGGTGCGCTGATTACCGGTACGACGTTGCTTGCCGACGGCGGCTACACATTGTGAGGCTGGCGAAGCGCGCGCTGCTTCCCATATAGTCGGGCGATGCTGCGCTTCCTCGTCTTCGCTGCCGCCTTCCTCGCGCTTGCGGTAATCGCCGTGATGCTGGTCACCGCTGGTGCGGCGGCCTTTGGCGCGTGGTTCGGCATTCGGCGACTGCGCGCGAAGCTTGATCGCTATCGCCTGCGCCGCGGGCAGGCCGCCGATCCGGGCGACCCGCTTGAGGCGGCATGGACGCTGACCGCGACCGAGGCCGACTGGGCGGTCAGCCGCGTCGCGGCGGCACGGACCAGCTGTGCGCGGCTGCTCGCCGTCGCCGATGGCGATCCGCTGGCGACCGATGCGGTCGACTGGGCGAACGTCATCCGCCGTCGCGTGCCCGATCTGGTCGCCGCCTGCATGGACGAGTGTCGCGATGCGACCGCGAGCGAACGCCGCCGCAATCTGGAGGATCTGGTCGACAGCCTCGAAAAGATCGGGGCCGAGGCGGAGCGCCGCCGCGACCGGTTTCGCGATACCCGCCCCAGCGCGTTCAACGTTCAGCGCACCTATGTCGATCAGCGCACGCGGCCCGGGCCGCTGAACTGAGCGTTATCCCGGCTGGCCGACCAGCCCGTGATCCTTCATGCCGCGCCACACGCGTACCGCCTGCACCGTTTCGGGCACATCATGGACGCGCAACAGCTGGCAGCCCGCCTCCGCCCCTTTCATCGCCAGCGCCAGTGAGCCGCCCAGCCGCCGTTCGACCGGGGCCTCATGGTCGAGCGCGCCGATCATCCGCTTGCGGCTCGCGCCCAGCATGATCGGCAGGCCCAGGCCGTGGAACAGCGTCAGGCCGTTCATCAGCGCGAGATTGTCGGCGAGCGACTTGCCGAAACCGATGCCCGGATCGACCAGAATGTTGCTCCGCTGGACCCCGCCCGCGACCACCGCATCGACCCGCGCCTCAAGCCAGTCGAACACGTCGATCAGCGGGTCGCGATAGCCGCTTCCGCCATGCGGCGACTGCGCGGGGTCGGGCGAGTGCATTAGGATCACGGGACATGCCGCCCGTGCCACCACATCAATCGCGCGCGGATCATAGGCGAGCGCGGCGACATCGTTGACGATATGTGCGCCGGCGGCCAGCGCCGCCTCCATCACCGCTGCCTTGCGCGTGTCGATCGAGACGGGGACCCCGGCCTTTGCGAGCCGCTCGATCACCGGGACGACGCGCTTGATCTCGTCGCCCTCCCACACCGCCTCCGCCCCGGGCCGGGTCGATTCGCCGCCGACATCGACCAAAGACGCGCCAGCGAGCCCCATGTCGAACCCGGCCTGTGCGATCGCTTCGGGATCGCCGCCATGCTTGCCACCGTCGGAGAAGCTGTCGGGGGTGACGTTGAGGATGCCGGCGACCAAGGGCTGGTCGAGCCGCAAGGTCCGCTCGCCGGCGCGGATCACCGGACGCGGCGCGGAGATGGCCGTGGCTAGGGTGCGGAGCCGCTCGGCCTGCGTGTCCGGAAGCTGGGTAAGCAGGGCGGGAAGTTGCTCGACGGGTAGCAGTCGCTGGGCGACCCGGCGGCCGCTCTCGACCGCGATCAGCTCATAGGCGGCGAACCAGCCCAGCCCCCCGGCGAGCCGCGCGACCTGACCATCGTAACCGATCGGGCTGTCGACCGGCGCGACGGGGCGGAGGTAGAGGCGGGCGGCGGGGGGAATTTCGCTCATCGCGCAGCCATATCAGCGCGCCTGCGAAAGCAGGAGCCCAGAGTTTCAAGGGCAGCGCGTGTGACCCTGGGCTCCTGCTTTCGCAGGAGCGCAATGGGACTTACGGTTGCGTCGCGAGCAGATAGGTCTGGCGCAGCGTGTCGATCGGCTCGAGCCGATCGGCGCCCTGATGGTGCCAGAAGGTCCAGCCGTTGCACGACGGCGCGCCCTGCAGCGTCGCGCCAACCTTGTGGATCGATCCCGCCACGCCGCAATCGGTGAGCAGCGATCCGTCGGCCTTCACCGTCGCGCGCCAGCGGCGCTTGGCGTCGCTCAGCACGGTACCGGGGGTGAGGTAGCCGGTCTCGATCAGCGTGCCGAACGCGACGCGCGGCGCCTGGCGCGGCGCCATCATCGTCGTGACCGCGCTCTCGTCGAGCGGCAGCGCGGCGGCGATGCGCTCCTGCGCCGCCTCGACATAATTGCCCTCGCGCTCGATCCCGATCCAGTGACGGCGCAGCCGCCAGCCACGGCGCCGGTGGTGCCGGTGCCGAAGAACGGGTCGAGGATGATGTCGCCCGGCTTGGTGCAAGCGAGCATCACGCGATACAGCAAGGCTTCGGGCTTCTGGGTCGGGTGGACCTTGGTGCCGTTCTTCTTCAGCCGCTCCTGCCCGCCGCAGATCGGGAATTCCCAGTCGCTGCGCATCTGAAGCTCGTCGTTGAGCGTCTTCATGCTGCGGTAGTTGAAGGTGTATTTCGACTTTTCGCCCATCGACGCCCAGATCAGCGTTTCGTGCGCGTTGGTGAAGCGGGTGCCCTTGAAATTGGGCATCGGGTTGGCCTTGCGCCAGATGATGTCGTTGAGGATCCAGAAGCCGAGATCCTGGATCGCCGATCCGACCTTGAAGATGTTGTGGTAGCTGCCGATCACCCAGATCGTGCCGTTGGGCTTGAGCACGCGGCGCGCCTCGGCCAGCCAGGCGCGGGTGAAGGCGTCATAGGCGGACAGCGAATCGAACTTGTCCCAATCGTCGGTGACCGCGTCGACATGGCTGCCATCGGGGCGGTTGAGATCGCCGCCGAGCTGGAGGTTGTAGGGCGGGTCGGCGAAGATCATGTCGACCGACGCGGCGGGAAGGGCGCGCATCGCCTCGATACAATCCTGCTGGATGATCGAATCGAGCGGGAGCACGTCGACCCAGTTGCGGGTGCGCACCTCGACCGCTGCCCGTGTCGCCTCAGCGACCTTTTCGATGACCCCCATTAACCACTCCAAACCCCGTTGAACCGGTGAAACGCCACGAACGCTGGACTCCGTCAAGCGAACATTGGTTAACGAAAAGGCTTGGGATTCCGTTAACTTGGCGGAACATTTCGGCACTGGTCCACATATTGAGTCCCAAAGTTATCCACAGGCACAAGGTTTGGGGTGTGGCGAAAAGACTCGCCGGGGGGCGATTCCGGCTCGTTGCCATCAGTCATAAATTTACAAAAAAACAGAACTGTCGGGCCGATCTAACGACTTCGCAACCGCAGCACGGCGCGATTTGGCCGGAAATCGTTGATCAAAGTGAATAGTCATACTCGCAATACAGTGAGGTGACGCAATGACCTATATCGACGAGATCGCCCGGGCCGCTGCCCCCATCGATGCGCAGAACGGCCGCTGGAACGGCATCGACGCCGAATCGGTCGCGCGGATGCGGTTGCAGAACCGGTTCCGCACGGGGCTCGACATTGCGAAGTACACCGCGGGGATCATGCGCCGCGACATGGCGGCCTATGACGCCGATCCGGCGGCCTACACCCAGTCGCTCGGCTGCTGGCACGGCTTCATCGCGCAGCAGAAGATGATCGCGATCAAGAAGCATTTCGGCAGCACCAAGCGGCGCTACCTCTATCTCTCCGGCTGGATGGTCGCCGCGCTGCGCAGCGATTTCGGGCCGCTGCCCGACCAGTCGATGCACGAAAAGACCAGCGTCCCGGCGCTGATCGAGGAACTCTACACCTTCCTCAAACAGGCCGATGCCCGCGAGCTGGGGATGATGTTCCGCGATCTCGATGCGGCGCGGGATGCCGGCAATGCGGTCGAGGCGGCGCGAATCCAGAATGCGATCGACAATTACGAGACGCATGTCGTGCCGATCATCGCCGATATCGACGCGGGCTTTGGCAATGCCGAGGCGACCTATCTGCTCGCCAAGAAGATGATCGAGGCCGGGGCCTGCGCGCTCCAGATCGAGAATCAGGTGAGCGACGAGAAGCAGTGCGGGCATCAGGACGGCAAGGTCACCGTGCCGCACGAGGACTTCCTGGCGAAGGTCCGCGCCTGCCGCTACGCCTTCATGGAACTGGGGGTCGATGACGGGATCATCGTCACGCGGACCGATTCGCTGGGTGCCGGGCTGACCAAGCAGATCGCTTACTCCAAGGAGCCGGGCGATCTGGGCGACCAGTATAACGCGTTCCTCGATTGCGAGGAGGTCACCGACCTGTCGGGCGTCAATGGCGATGTCGTCATCAACCGCGACGGCAAGCTGATGAAGCCCAAAAGGCTGCCGTCGAACCTGTTCCAGTTCCGCGAGGGGACCGGGGCGGATCGCTGCGTCCTCGATTGCATTACGTCGCTCCAGAACGGTGCCGACCTGCTGTGGATCGAGACCGAGAAGCCCCATATCGAGCAGATCGCGTCGATGGTGGACCGGATCCGCGAGGTCGTTCCCAATGCCAAGCTGGTCTACAACAACTCGCCCAGCTTCAACTGGACGCTCAACTTCCGCCAGCAGGTGTTCGACCGGTGGAGCGAGCAGGGGCTCGACGTTTCGGCCTATGACCGGGCCAGGCTGATGAGCGTGGAGTATGACGGCACGCCGCTGGCGGAGGAGGCGGACGAGAAGATCCGCACCTTCCAGAAGGACGCGGCGGCGCGGGCCGGCATCTTCCACCACCTGATCACCTTGCCGACCTATCACACCGCGGCGCTGTCGACCGACAATCTGGCGAAGGAGTATTTCGGCGAGATGGGGATGCTCGGCTACGTCAAGGGCGTGCAGCGGCAGGAGATCCGGCAGGGCATTGCTTGTGTGAAGCACCAGAACATGTCGGGTTCCGACATCGGCGACGATCACAAGGAGTATTTCGCCGGTGAGGCCGCGCTGAAGGCCGGCGGGGTCCACAATACGATGAATCAATTTGCCGCGTAGCCGCTGAGGCTCGCGCTCCACATTTCCTGGGGAGGAAAGGAGGCCCGTCGTCACGCTTTGGCGTGGCGGCGGGCCTTTTCCCTCATGTCAAAGAGCGGGGACCTCCGTCCCGTCATTCCTCAAATTCGACCACGACCGACGATGCGCTTTTGCGTGCTTCACCGTGATGGACCGCCTCGATGTTGTTGCCCGCAGGATCGAGCAGGAACGCCGCGTAATAGCCCGGGTGATAGGGCCGGTTGCCCGGCGCGCCATTGTCGGTGCCGCCGGAGGCGAGGCCGGCCTGATGGAATGCGTCGACCGCTGCCCGATCGGCTGCCTGAAACCCGATATGGTGGCGGCCGGTAAGCTTGCCGAGCGCCGCCTCGCTATCCGCAGTCGAGACGAACAGTTCGTCCGCCCAGAAATAGTCGTCGCCGCCGCCACCGATCGGGATGCCGAGCACGCCCAACACGGCGGTATAGAAGCGGCGGCACGCCTCGATATCGGCAACGACGAGGTGGATATGGTCGATCAGGCGGCCACGATGAAGCTGCTGGGTTTCCATCCACACTCTCCTAGGCGCACTGAACCACCGGTCCGAAATCCAGTTCCGCCTGTGCCACCGGCGCGAAGCTGCGGCGGTGGTGGGGGGGTGGGGCCGAGGGTTCTCAGCGCTTCCTGATGGACGCGGGCGGCGTAGCCCTTGTTGCTAGCCCAGCCATAGCCGGGGTGGAGTGTGTCCAGTTCCGCCATGATGCAGTCGCGGCGGTGCTTGGCGACGATCGAGGCGGCGGCGATCGACAGGCACAGCGCGTCGCCGCCGATGACGGCCTCGCTGGCGTGGGGCCAGTCGGGACAGCGATTGCCATCGACCAGGACATAGGCGGGGGGCAGGTCGAGCGCGGCGACGGCGCGGGTCATCGCCAGCATGGTTGCCCAGAGGATGTTGAGCCGGTCGATCTCCTCGACGCTGGCGATACCGATGCCGACGCGGGCGCAGCCGAGGATCGCTTCGCACAGGGCAGCGCGCTTGGCGGCGGCCAGCGCCTTTGAATCGTCGATCCCGTCGGGGATGCAGGCGGGATCGAGTATGACTGCGGCGGCGACCACCGGCCCGGCGAGCGGGCCGCGACCTGCTTCGTCCACCCCGGCCACAGGACCTCGGACGGCATGGCGGAGTTCGTAGCTCAAATCAGGCATCGTCGTCGTCACCCTCGCCATCGACGATATCGAACGGGACCATGCCGAGCGCATGGCCGACCGGGCCATGGCCTTCGCCCAATCCGGGGGCGTTGAGGATGGCGAGGCGGACGAAGCGCACCGCCTGAATGAACGCTTCCCCGATCGACAGGCCCGAGCCGAGGCCGGTGGCGAGCGCGGCGGCGAAGGTGCAGCCGGTGCCGTGCGTGTCGGGGGTGTCGATCCGCTCGGCCTCGACCTCCATGACCAGCCGGTCCTTGGGCGCATAGAGCTGGTCGACGATCGTCGGCCCTTCTTTGTGCCCGCCCTTTTCGGCGAGGTGGCAGCCATAGGCGAGCACCGCCTGACGCCCGCCGAGTGCGGTGAGTTCGGGGAGGTTGGGGGTCACCACGGATGCGATGGTCATCAGCCGTTCGAACGCGGCGATCGTCTCGGGGTCGGCGAGCACCGATCCGCTGGTGGCGATCATCACCGGATCGAACACGATCGGGCAGTCGAGCGCCTCCAGCCGATCGGCGACCGCGTTGGCGATCTCGGCCGATCCGATCATCCCGATCTTCACCGCGTCACAGCCGATGTCGGAGGTCACCGCGTCGATCTGCGCCAGCACGATCTCGACCGGGACCGGGTGAATGGCGGTGACGCCGAGCGTGTTCTGCGCGGTGATCGTGGTGATCGCGGTCATGGCATGGCCGCCGAGCATGGTGACGGTGCGGATATCGGCCTGGATGCCCGCCCCGCCGCCCGAGTCGGACCCGGCAATGATCAGGATGCGGGGGATGCTCATGGCGCGGCTGTCCGGACGATTCTGACGAAAATGGGCGTGTATTGGGGCGAGGCGACCGGGACGGGGCGGGTTTGCGGCTGTGACGCGACGGGGACACGACACGCGCGCGACATCGGGGCGACAGGTGCGCGACGGCGGCGCGACAGGCTGACAACGGGTGGGCGACCGGGCCGGGCCGGGAATGCGACGGTGGCTGGGCAGGTGGGCGACCGAAGCGCGACGCGGGCGTCGGGCCGATGGGGGCGAGGTTGGGTGGTCGCGGACATTGTGGTCAAGCCATGACACAGGCGGGGGGCTGTAGGAAAGGGTGGGTGCGTCCTTGTTGCCCTCTCCCCTTGATAGGGGAGAGGGATACCGCAGCTTGGCAGCGTGCTGCCTAGCGAAGGTTGGGAGAGGGGTAGAGCGGAGCTTTGCTCCGCGCGGCTACTGCGTAGCCGCCCACCCCTCTCCCAGCTCCGACTAAGGGCCTTGCTGCGCAAGACCCAAGTCTGCGCATCCCTCTCCCCTCCTGCGGAGGGGAGAGGGCGCGTTAGCGGCTGGTCGCCTTCCGCAACACCACATCTGCCATGCGGTTCAGTGGCGCATCGATGCCGTGCCTTGCCCCCAATCGCGCGATCACGCCGTTGCGGGCGTCGGCCTCGGTCGGGCGGCCGGCGAGGCGGTCGGCGTGGATCGAGTTGATCGAATCCGGCGGGCTGTTGCGATAGCCCTCGACGATGCTGTCGGGCAGGTCGTCGGGAAGGGTCGCGCCCTCGGCGCGGCCGACCGCGATGCATTCGCGGATCAGAGCGCGCATCAGTTCGGCGGCTTCTGCGTCGCGAGCGATGCCGGACGGCTGGAGGGTGAGCGCGTTGACCGCGCCCGCGCAATTGATCGCGAGCTTGCGCCACGCGGCGCTTTGCCAGTCGTCGGTCAGGATCGTGTCGATCGGGCTGTGCGCGAACAGCGCGGCGAAGGCGGTTCCGGCGGGGTCGTTCGGGACGGTGAGGCTGCCGCTGCGGCGCTGCACGACATCGCCGGGGGCGCGGCGTTCGGCGGGGATATCGACGATCACCGGCACGATGCGCGCGGGGTCGATGCCGGGAAAGCGGCTGCGATGTTCGACCCCGTTCTGGAGGATCGCGACATTGGTGTCGGGGCCGATCAGATGGTCGAGCCAGCGCTGTGCGCCGGAGGCGTCATAGGTCTTGGTCACCACCAGTACCCAGTCGACCGGCTGCGCGGCGGCGGGGTCGGTGAGGATGCGGGGCTGGCTTTCGAGAACCCCGTCGGGCGTCTCGACGCGCAGCGTGTCGAACGGCGTGCGGGCGCACAGGGTGACGTCATGGTCCGGCGCGGCGATCAGCCAGGCGGCGACGCTCGCCCCGACCGCGCCGGTGCCGACGACCGCGATTGCGCTCAATTGTCGTTGCCGCTGAACCGTCGCGCGGTGCTGGCCGGATATTTCTTGAGCGCATCGCCGACGCGCGCCGGGCGGTCGAGCAATTCGCCGCCGCAATTGGGGCAGGTTTCGTCAAGCGCATCGGCGCAGTCGGCGCAAAAGGTGCATTCGAACGAGCAGATGAACGCCCCGCCCTGATCGGCGGGAAGATCGCTGCCGCAGCGTTCGCAGTCGGGGCGCATTTCGAGCATCGCCGACCCTTACGGCAGCGCGGCGCACATGCAAAGCCATGCGGGGCGGGCGCTCATGGTCGCTTCGCCGCCTTGCCGTCGATCAGCACGGCCTGTTGCCATTTGCCCGGTGCCTTGTCGGTGCGGTGGATGCATCCCGCCCAGCAACAGGGCCGGCGTTTGCCGGCGCGCAGCTCCTCCCCCATCCGTTCGATCCGGCGGGCGCGGGTCGCCGCCTGCTTGGCATCGTCGATCCAGCAGAGAAACTCGTTGCGACCGAGCGGCGTCAGGCCTTCCCATTGCGCGAGCAGACCAGCGTCTTTGCGCAGCGCCGCCGCGACATCGCTCGACACGTGGTGCACGGTGCCGGGGGCGATGGGATCGGCCACCGCGATCAGGCTGCCGCCGCGCGTACCGCGTCGCAGATACGATCGACCACTGCGGTGACCTGCGCCATGTCCTCGCCCTCCGCCATCACGCGGATTACCGGTTCGGTGCCCGACGGGCGGATGACGAGGCGGCCGGTGCCCTGCAATTCGGCCTCGGCGGCGGCGATCACATCCTGGACCGAACCATGCTCCAGCGGCTTGCCCCCGGCGAAGCGGACATTCTTGAGCAACTGCGGCAGCGGGTCGAAGCGGTGGAGCACCTCGCTCGCGGGTGCACCCGCGCGGACGATTTCGGCGAGCACCTGAAGCGCGGCGATCAGGCCGTCGCCGGTGGTGGCATAGTCGGACAGGATGATGTGGCCCGACTGCTCGCCGCCGACATTATAGCCCGAGGCGCGCATCTTTTCGAGGACATGGCGGTCGCCGACCTTGGTGCGAACGAGGCCGAGCCCCTGCGCAGCGAGATGGCGTTCGAGGCCGAGGTTCGACATGACCGTGGCGACCAGGCCGCCGCCGGCGAGCCGCCCCTGTCGCGCCCATCCGCCCGCGATCGCCGCCATCAGCTGGTCGCCATCGACCACCTCGCCATGTTCGTCCGCGACGATCAGCCGGTCGGCGTCGCCGTCGAGTGCGATGCCGATATGCGCGCCGGATGCGACCACGGTCTCGCACAAGGTGAGCGGAGCGGTGGAGCCGACCTGGTCATTGATGTTCTTGCCATTGGGCGACACGCCGATCGCGACGACTTCGGCGCCGAGCTCCCACAAAGCCGAGGGCGCAACCTGATAGGCGGCTCCATTGGCGCAATCGACCACGATCTTGAGGCCGTCGAGGCTGAGTTCGGCGGGGAAGGTTGCCTTGGCAAAGTGGATGTAGCGGCCCTTCACATCGTCGACGCGGCGGACGCGGCCAATTTCGGACGAGGGGGCAAGGTCCACCTCCGCGTCGATCAGCGCTTCGATCGCGGCCTCGTCCTCGTCTGACAGCTTGTAGCCATCCGGACCGAACAGCTTGATGCCGTTGTCCGCATAGGGATTGTGGCTGGCGGAGATCATCACGCCAAGGTCCGCGCGCATCGAATGGGTGAGCATCGCGACAGCCGGGGTCGGCATCGGGCCGACGAGCGTCACGTCCATGCCGACGCTGGCGAACCCGGCGACCAGCGCGTTTTCGATCATATAGCCCGAGAGGCGGGTGTCCTTGCCGATCACCACGCGGTGGCGGTGATCGCCGCGCACGAAATGCTTGCCGGCCGCCATGCCGACCTTCATCGCCATCGCTGCGGTCATGTGGCCCGCATTGGTCTTGCCGCGGATTCCATCGGTGCCGAAATATTTTCTTGCCATATTCATCCGCTTTGCGACGTTGCATCACTCTCTTCGGCGCGGTCATAGCGCCGCTTTTTCTCAAGGGCGAGCATGTCGCAAGCAACCCGTATCTTTGTTGCCCTCATCCTGGCGCTGGTCATCGGCGTCACGGCCGCGGCGCTGGCCCCCGAACGCGCGCTGATCGCCGCCGACTGGGTCCAGCCAATCGGGACGATGTGGCTCCACGCGCTGCAGATGACGATCGTGCCGCTGGTGGTGTCGCTGCTGATCACCGGCATCGCCGCGACTGCCGAAGCCGCGCGGGCGAGCACGCTGGCGACACGGGCGTTCATCACCTTCATCATCCTGTTGTGGATCAGCTCGGCCTTGGGCGGGGCGCTGACCCTGGGCCTGTTGTCGGCATTTCCGCTGGGCGCGGATCTCGCCAATGCGCTGCGCGAGGCATTGGGCAGCGCGCCGCCGACCGGAGAGGTGCCGCCCTTCTCCGCCTTCCTCGTCGCCTTGGTGCCGTCCAACCCGATCGCGTCGGCGGTCAACGACGCGTTCCTGCCGATGATCCTGTTCACCACCGTCTTCGCCTTCGCGATCACGCGGTTGCCGGTGGAGGAGCGCGCGCGGCTGACCGGGTTCTTCCAGGCGCTGGGCAATGCGATGCTGGTCGTGATCAACTGGGTGTTGTGGCTGGGGCCGATCGGGGTCGGCGCGCTCGCCTATGTCGTCGGGGCGCGGGCGGGGACGTCGGCGTTCGGGGCGCTGCTCCATTATGTCGCGATCGTGAGCGCGGTGGGGATCGTGCTGTGGCTGCTCGCGGTGCCGTTCGCCTGGGGCGTGGCGAAGGTGTCGCCGGGGCGGTTCGTGCGCGCGATCCTGCCGAGCCAGGTGGTGGCGGCATCGACCCAGAGCTCGCTCGCCAGCCTGCCCGCGATGCTGCGCTCGACCGAATCGCTCGGCGTGCCGGTGGCGCGGGCGGGCGTGGTGCTGCCGCTGGCGGTGGCGCTGTTCCGCTGGACCGGGCCGGCGATGAACTTTGCCGTCGCCATCTATGTCGCGCACTGGTTCGGGATGGAGCTGACCGCGGGACAGATCGCCGCGGGCTGGGCGGCGGCGGCGATCACCACGATGGGCGCGGTGGGGCTGCCCGGGACGATCAGCTTCGTCTCGTCGATCGCGCCGATCGCCATCGCGATGGGCGTGCCGATCGCGCCCCTGGGGCTGCTGGTCGCGGTCGAGACGATTCCGGACATCTTCCGCACGTTGGGCAATGTCGCGATGGACGTGGGCGCGACGCGGGCGATTGCGGGCGAGGGCGAGGCCGACAGCGAGGCGGATGCGTTGCTGCGCGAGGGGGGTAAGGCTTGCTCAAATGGTTTATGCGCATATATGATGCGCATATGACTCGACAGGCTGTCCGCCGTAGGGCGACCAACATCTCACTCGACACCGATCTGCTCGAAGTCGCGCGCGCGTTGGATATTAACGTATCGCGGGCGTGCGAGCGCGGGCTGACGGAACAGATCGCGGAAACCCGCGCGCAGCGCTGGCTGGCCGAGAATGCGGAGGCGATTGCGGCGTCGAACCGGCATGTCGAGACGCATGGCCTGCCGCTGGCGCGTTATCGCCAGTTCTGATGGCGCGCTACGACGTGTGTGTCGGCCCGGAGGCGGGAACCTATCTGCTTGATTGCCAGACCGACCTGTTGTCGGGACTGAACACGCGGCTGGTTGTGCCTCTGCTGCCGCTCGCTGCTGCGCCCCGACCGGCGGCGCGGCTCAACCCGGTGTTCGAGATTGCGGGGGTGCCTCATGTGATGGCGACACAGTTCATGGCAGCGGTCCCGGCGTCGCTGTGCCGTGAGCGTGTCGCATCGCTACAGGATGAGGCGCTGACGATCGGCAACGCGATCGACATGCTGCTGTCTGGGTTCTGAATTGCTCCCGCTTGCGCGGGAAGGCCATATCACTTCATCAACACCAGTTCTTCCGCCATGCTCGGATGCAGCGCGACGGTCTGGTCGAAATCGTCCTTCGTGAGGCCCGCCTTCACTGCCACTGCCGCCGCCTGAAGGATTTCGGGGGCGTCGGGGCCGATCATGTGGAGCCCGAGGACTTTGCCTGACGTCGGCTCGCAGATCATCTTGTACAGCGCGCGTTCGTTGCGGTTGGCGAGGACGTTCTTCATCGCGCGGAAGTCCGAGGTGTAGACCTTCACCGCGCCGAATTTCTGCTTCGCCTGGCTCTCGGTCATGCCGACCCCCGCGATTGGCGGGTGGCTGAACACGGCAGCGGGGATGCAGTTGTAGTCGACGGTCGTCGGCTTGTTGCCGAAGATGGTGTCGGCGAACGCCTGCCCCTCACGGATCGCGATGGGGGTGAGCTGGACGCGGTTGGTGACGTCGCCGACCGCGTAGATCGACTCGACGCTCGACTTGTTGTCCGCATCGACCACGACCGCCCCCTTGGCGTCGAGCTCGACCCCGGCTTCGGCCAGGCCCAGATCATCGGTGTTGGGGACGCGGCCGGTGGCGAAGAGGACGCAGTCGACCTCCATATCCTCATGGTTGGTCATGCTGACCTTGAGCGAGCCATCAGCCTGCTTCTCGATCCCCTTGAACTCGGCGTGGAAACGGAAATCGATACCCTTGGTCATCGAAATCTGGAGCAGCCGGTCGCGGATCTGCTCGTCATAGCCGCGCAGGATGACGTCGGAGCGGTTGATCAGCGTCACCTTGCTGCCGAATTCGTTGAAGATGCCGGCGAACTCATTGGCGATGTACCCGGCGCCCGCGATCAGCACGCGCTTGGGCAGCGCGTCGAGGTGGAACACCTCGTTCGAGGTGATGCCATGTTCGTGGCCGGGGCAGGAGGGGACCAGCGGGCGCGCGCCGACCGCGATCAGGATCTTGCCGGCGGTGACTTTCCGCCCGCTCGCCAGCGTGACCTCGTTCGGGCCGGAGACGGTGGCGCGTTCGTGGACGATCTCCACGCCGTGGCTGTCGAGCGTGTTGGTATAGGCGCCATTGAGCCGGTCGACCTCCGACAGGACATTGTCGCGCAGCACCGCCCAGTCGAAATCGCAATCGGGGACGTTCCAGCCAAAGCGGCGCGCGTCCTTCAGATCCTCGGCGAAATGCGCGCCATAGACGAGCAGCTTCTTGGGCACGCAGCCGCGGATGACGCAGGTGCCGCCGACGCGATATTCCTCGGCAATCGCGACCTTCGCGCCGTGCGCGGCTGCGACGCGCGAGGCGCGGACGCCGCCCGAGCCTGCGCCGATGACGAAGAGGTCGTAGTCGTAATCGGCCATTTGGGGCTCCTGTTGGGTCGTCGGAGCGGGAGATAGGGGGCTGGGGTGGGATTGCCAACGCGAGTGGTGCAATTGCGGAGGTGCCATCGGCGTGCCATTCCCTGGCGATGAACTGCACCCTGACCTTTGAGTATGAGTTCAGCCGCGACGACGACGATTTCGGGTGGCTCCTCGCGCGCTTGCAAACGCCCGATTTCAGCGGGCGCAACGGGATGTGGGTACAGTGGCAGGACCTGACGGAGTTTGCCGCGTCGTTGTCGCGATACCCGTTTGATGCCGCGAACCCAGCCGCCTGCGAATGGGGCTTTGGTGACGAGGCGAAGTTTACGCCGGTCACGAAACTCAGTCTCAGTGCCGCTGGGGTGAGGGGCGGTTTGATCGCCGATGTATTTCTCGCCAACTATTACGAGCCGGCCAATTTCGCTCAAAGCAGGTTCCAGACCGACTATCCCTCGGTCACCGAGTTCCAGCGCCAGCTTGAGAGGATGATGCGCCGAGAGGGTTCGGACGCGACGCTGATTGGGTCCAAGTTAGACCATAGTTAGTCACCCCGGACTTATTCCGGGGTCAACGGTGCCGCGCTTCCAGCGCTTGAACCTCTTGCTTCGCGCCCCGCCTCCCGGTGGACCCCGGCACAAGGCCGGGGTGACGATGGGGTGGGGGTCACCGTTTGCGGACGAATTCGGCGTGGAGGACGAGGCCCTTGATCCCGTCGAACTTGCAGTCGATCTCCTGCGGGTCGCCGGTGAGGCGGATCGATTTGATGAGGGTGCCGCGCTTGAGGGTCTGCCCCGCGCCCTTGACCGTCAGGTCCTTGATCAGCGTCACCTGATCGCCATCGGCCAGCAAATTGCCGACCGAGTCGCGGACTTCGACCACGTCCTCCGCCGGAGCCGCGGTCACCTGCGAGGCGGGGACCCATTCGCCGCTGGCCTCGTCATAGACATAGTCTTCGTCGGACATCAGCCGAACGCCCGCCGGATCAGGTCGTCGGTCGACGGGTCGAATTCCTGTCCGCCGCGCTCGGCCGCCTTGGCCATTTCCTTGCCCAGCTCGACGCCGAACTGGTCGAAGGGGTTGATGCCGAGCAGCGCCGCGCTGACGAAGGTGCGGTGTTCGTAGAAGGCGATCAGCGCGCCGAGCGTGCGCGGGTCGAGTTCGTCGAGCAGGAGCGTCATCGACGGGCGGTCGCCGGCATAGGCGCGGGCGGGGTCGTCATTGGCGCGGCCGGCCATCAGCGCGGCACCCTGTGCGAAGCAGTTGAGCAGCAGGGCGCGGTGGTGATCCTCGGCCAGCGTGTCGCCGCCCTCGATCACCGCCAGGAATTCGAGCGGGATGAGGTGCGTGCCCTGGTGCAGCAGCTGGAACACCGCGTGCTGCGCATCGGTGCCGACGCCGCCCCAGGTGACCGGCGCGGTGGCGCGGCCGACGGGCTGGCCGTCGGCGGTGACCGACTTGCCGTTCGATTCCATCTCGAGCTGTTGCAGATAGCTGGGGAGCAGGCGCAGCCGCTCGTCATAGGCGAACACGCCGCGCGTCTCGCAGCCGCGATCTCTGGGTGTAATAAAGGTCGGCAAAGGCGGCGAGGACCGGCGCGTTGCTGCGCAGATCGGTCAGGCGGAAATGGCGGTCCATCTCCGCCGCGCCGTCGAGCAGTTCCTCGAACGCGTCCCAGCCCAATGCGATCGCGGCGGGGAAGCCGATCGACGACCAGAGCGAATAGCGCCCGCCCACGCTCTCGGCGAAGGGCAGGATGCGGGTTTCGTCGACGCCCCATTCGACCGCCTTGTCCGGGGCGGCGGTGAGCGCGATGACGCGGCCATAGGGATCCTCGACCCCATGTTCGCGCATCCAGTCGAGCGCGCTGGTGGCGTTGAGCAGGGTTTCGGTGGTCGTGAAGGTCTTCGACGCGACCGCGATCAGCGTGGCGTGGGGGTCGAAGGCGTCGATCGCCTCCTCGAGCGCGCAGCCGTCGATATTGGAGACGATGGCGACGTCGTAGCGGTCCATGTCGCGGCCGAGCGCGTCGATCAGCAGCTCCGGCCCCAGCGCAGAGCCGCCGATGCCGATGTGCAGGATGTGGCGGACGGGGCCAAGCGCCTCAGCCTCGATCGCGTCGATCAGGCCGCGCATGCGGGCATGATAGGCGGCAGCGCGGGCAACGCTGTCCTCAGCGCCCTCGCCGCGTTCGGCGGTGTGCTCGGCGGCGCGGCCTTCGGTGGTGTTGACCGCTTCGCCCGCGAACAGCGCCTCACGCTTGCCGGCAAGGTCGGTCGCCTTGGCGAGCGCGGCGAAGGCGTCGAGGGCGGCGGCGTCGAGATGCGTCTTGGAAAAGTCGAAATGGATGCCCGCGACATCGGTGCTGAGCGATGCGAGGCGGTTCGCGTCGGCGGCGAACAGGTCCTTGAGCGGGGTGCGCGGCAGCGATTCGATCGCGCTCCAGTCGGGGGTCGCCATGTGCCTGTCTCCTTTTGGGTCGCGGGGCGTGTAGCGTGATGGGTGGGGGAGTGAAAGCGGGGGAGTTTTGTTTTGGGGCTTCGGCTGCGCCGAAGCGCGGCACCGGCCGGTTCCTCCACCCGGCCACCCATTTCAGAATATCCTGCCGATGGGTGGCCGGGTGGGGGGAGCGGGCCGGTGCCGCAAACCAAACAAAGGTGCCTTGACGATGCCACACACCCAATTCACAGCAGCACCATGGACGATACCGCCCCGGCCCAGCCCGCCGCCGCCACCGAAACCCTGAAGCCGCGCTCCGAGCTTCGCGACACGATCAGCTTCCTCGTGAAGCTGGTGATCCTGGTGTTCATCGTGCGCAGTTTTGTCTTCGCGCCGTTCAGCATCCCGTCGGGGTCGATGCTGCCGCGCCTGCTGGTCGGCGACTATCTGTTCATCACCAAATGGAATTACGGCTATTCGAAGCATTCGCTGCCGTGGAGCATGCCGCTGATCCCCGGGCGCGTGTTCGCCAAGGATCCGGCGCGCGGCGACGTGGTGGTGTTCAAGGCGCCGCCGGACGCCAAAACCGACTGGATCAAGCGCGTGATCGGCGTTCCGGGCGACACGGTGCAGATGCGCGACGGGCAGTTGATCCTCAACGGACAGGCGATCCCCAAGCAGCGCGTGGCGGATTTCGTGCTCCCGATGACGCCCAATGCCACGTGCGACGGGACGCTCGAGGCGGCGGCGGACGGCACCGCAGTGTGCCGAATCCCGCGCTTCCGCGAGACGCTGCCGGGCGGGAAGAGCTATGACGTGCTCGACGCCGGGGAGAGCGAAGGCGACAATACCGAAATCTTCACCGTGCCTGCCGGCCATGTCTTCCTGATGGGGGACAATCGCGACAATTCGAGCGACAGCCGGTTCGAGCCGCTGATCGTGGGGGGCGAGAACAAGCGCGGTATCCGCTTTGTCCCGATGGAGAATATCCAGGGCAAGGCGGTGGTCAGCTTCTGGTCGACCGATGGCAGCGCGAGCTGGCCACTGCCCTGGACCTGGTTCAGCGCGGCGCGGTTCGAGCGGATCGGGGAAGGCTTTTGAGCGAAGACCTGCCCGGCTGGCTGGCCGGGGTGCTGGGCCATGCGCCGGACGATCTGGCGGTGTATCGGCGCGCACTGACGCATGGCAGCCAGGGCGCGGACAATTACGAGCGGCTGGAATTTCTGGGCGACCGGGTGCTCGGGCTGACGCTGGCGCAATGGCTGTATGAACGGTTTCCCGGTGAGCCCGAGGGGAAATTGTCGCGCCGCTTCAACGCGCTGGTGACCGGGGCGATGTGCGCCGAGGTCGCGCGCGAGATCGGCGTGTCGACGCATCTGCGCCTCGGCAAACAAGCGCGTGACGATGGCGCGTCGGACAGCGACAATGTGCTGGGCGACGTGATGGAGGCGCTGATCGGCGCGACCTTCCTCGACCAGGGGTTCGACGCGGCGCGCGCGCTGGTGCGGCGATTGTGGGACAGCCGGATCGACGCGCAGGCGGCGGCACCCAAGCATCCCAAGTCGGCGTTGCAGGAATGGGCGGCGGCGAACAACCGCCGCGCACCCGATTATGTGCTGGTCGAGCGATCGGGACCGGGCCATGCGCCGCGCTTTCGGGTAAAGGCGGAGATCGCCAAGCTGGCCGAGGCCGAAGGCGCGGGGTCGAGCAAGCAGGAAGCCGAGACTGCGGCGGCGGCGGCGTTGCTGGCGAAATTGAGCGGCTGAACGCCGCGACGGAGTGATGATGAGCGAGAATGAACAACGCTGCGGCCTGATCGCCGTGGTCGGCGCGCCCAATGCGGGCAAGTCGACTCTGGTGAACGCGCTGGTCGGGCAGAAGGTGGCGATCGTCAGCCCCAAGGCGCAGACGACGCGTGCGCGGCTGATGGGAATCGCGATCGAGGATCAGACCCAGCTGTTGCTCGTCGACACGCCGGGCATCTTCGATCCGGCGCGGCGGCTGGACCGCGCGATGGTCGCGGCGGCGTGGGAAGGGTCGCAGGGGGGCGGACCTGATCGCGCTGGTCGTCGACGGCAAGGGCGGGATCGGGCCGAAGGTGCGCAGCGTGGTCGCGGGGCTGAAGGATCGGCGCGAGCGGAAGATCCTGATCCTCAACAAGGTCGATATCGCCGACAAGCCGCGCCTGCTGGGCCATGCTGCGAGCCTCAACGAGCTGGCGGCGTTCGAGGATACGTTCTTTGTATCGGCGACGACCGGGGACGGGGTGGCGGAGCTGAAGGCGGAGCTGGCGAAGCGCATGCCGGAGGGGCCGTGGCATTTCCCGGCGGATCAGGTGTCGGACGCGACCGACCGCATGCTGGCGTCGGAGATCACGCGCGAGCAGCTCTATCACCTGCTCCACGCCGAACTGCCCTATGCGACCGCGATCGAGACCGAACGCTATACCGAAAAGCCCGACGGGTCGGTCGAGATCTACCAGCAGATCCTGGTCGAACGGCCGACGCAGCGCGCGATCGTGCTGGGGCAGGGCGGGTCCAAGATCAAGGAGATCGGATCGCGCGCGCGGGCCGAGCTGGCGAACCTGCTGGGGGTCAAGGTCCAGCTGTTTCTGCACGTGAAGGTGCGGCCGGGCTGGGAGGAGGATCGGTCGCTGTACCGCGAGATCGGGCTGGATTGGGTGGATTGAGGCTTCTTCAATCCTCCCCCGCCAGGGGGAGGTGTCAGCACAGCTGACGGAGGGGGCGGAAACGATGGTCCAGAGGCTCGAGCACATAGCCGTCCTCCCCCTCCGTCGCCTTCGGCGCCACCTCCCCCTGGCGGGGGAGGATTGATTGGGTCAGCCCAGCAACGACTCCACCCACTCCGGCACTAGCGTACCGGCGAGGCCGAGGCGCGATTCCGCGAACCACGCGCTGCCTTCCGAGCGGTCAAGGTTGAGTTCGAGCGTATCCGCCCCGTGGTAGCGCGCGGTGCGGACGAAGCCGGCGGCGGGATAGACCGCGCCCGAGGTGCCGATCGACACGAACAGGTCGGCGCGGGCCAGCGCGGCGTCGATCACGTCCATGTGATAGGGCATCTCGCCGAAGAACACGATGTCGGGGCGCAGCGCGGGCGCGTCGCACGATGGGCAGGACGTGCCGGGCGGGAGCGGGTCGGGCCATTCGCTCTGCACGCCGCAGAGCGCGCACAGCGCGGACTTCAGCTCGCCATGCATGTGGAGCATGCGCCTCGATCCGGCGCGATCGTGCAGGTCGTCGACATTCTGGGTGACCAGCAGCAGCTCGCCGGGCCACTCCGCGTCTAGCCGGGCGAGCGCGTGGTGCGCGGCATTGGGTTCGACCTTCGCCAGGTTGGCGCGGCGTTCGTCGTAGAAACGGTGGACCAGATCGGGGTCGTGCGCGAGCGCTTGCGGCGTGCACACATCCTCGACGCGATGCCCCTCCCACAGCCCGCCGGGACCGCGGAACGTGGCGACGCCGGATTCGGCGGAGACGCCTGCGCCAGTGAGGATGACGATGTTGCGGGGGTGCGTCATGGGGGTGGTGTAGCCATCTCCCTCTCCCATTGGGAGAGGGAAGGGGCCCGCGCGCGGAGCGCGTGGGAGGGGTGAGGGTGAGTGGGGGGTGGGGCAGTCACCCTCACCCTTCCGCCGACTGCGTCGGCTCCCTCCCTCTCCCAATGGGAGAGGGATTCTTAGTCATCCTCGTCCTCATAGCCCGCTAGTTCCAGCGCGCGCGCCTTGATCTGGTGGGTGCGGCACCAGTGGACCAGGGCGTCTTCGCGGCCGTGGGTGACCCACACTTCCTTCGGGGCGATTTCGCGCAGCGTCGTGGTCAGCTCGTCCCAGTCGGCATGGTCGGAGAGGATCAGCGGGAGTTCGACATTGCGCTGGCGGGCGCGCTGGCGGACGGTCATCCAGCCACTGGCCATCGCGGTGACCGGGTCGGGCAGGCGGCGCGACCAGCGGTCGTTGAGCGCGCCGGGCGGGGCGAGGATGATGCGTCCCTGCAATTCCTTCTTCGCGACGCCGGTGGCGGGGCGCAGCTCGCCGAGCGGCACGCCATGGTCGATGTACAGGTCGCACAACCGTTGCAGCGCGCCATGGATGTAGATCGGGTCGTCGAACCCCATGCCGCGCAGTTCGGCGATCACCCGCTGCGCCTTGCCCAGCGCATAGGCGCCGACCAGCACGCAGCGTTCGGGTTCTGCGCGCAGCGCGGCGAGGAGCTTGTCGATCTCGTCGGTGGTTTCGGGGTGGCGGAAGACGGGGAGGCCGAACGTCGCTTCGGTCACGAACACATCGCATTTGACCGGGCGAAAGGGTTCGCAGGTGGGATCGGGGCGGCGCTTGTAGTCGCCCGAGACGACGATCCGCTCGCCGCGATGATCGAGCACGATCTGCGCCGAGCCCAGGACATGGCCGGCGGGGACGAAGCCGATGTCGACGTCCCCGGCCTTCACGGTCTCGCCATAGGCGACCGGGCGGGCGGTCTGGGGGCCGTAACGCGCCTCCATGATCGCCAGCGTTTCGGGGGTCGCCCACACTTCGCCATGCCCGCCGCGCGCGTGGTCGGCATGGCCGTGAGTGACGAACGCGCGCGCCTTGGGCTGTGACGGATCGATCCAGATGTCCGGGCCGGGGACATGGATGCCTTCGGGATGCGGGGTGATCCAGTCGCCCAATGCCATGGATGCGATATGCGCGAGCGGGCCGCGTGGTTCCAGAGGATCAATCGCACCCGCCTTTCGTTGGGGCAGTGAAGGAGATGGTGACATGGTCGATACTGGCGGCGGCGGTCTGTGGGGCGTGATGACGATCCTCGGCCCGATCATCCTGGCGGCGGTGATCCTTTGGGCGATTTTCAACAACCGCACGACCAAGCGCGAGAAAGAGCGTACCGAAGACGCGACGCGCGCGATGTATGACGCGCAGAATGAAGAGGACACGCGACGCGAGCCTTGAGCCTGCGCTAAGACGCCGCGTGTGAGCGATCTTCCCGCCCCGTTGGCAGACTGGTTTGCGGCGCGCGGCTGGGCACCGCGGCGGCATCAGATGGAGATGCTGGCGGCGGCGCGGCGGGGAAGCCATGCGCTGCTGGTCGCGGCGACCGGGGCGGGCAAGACGCTGGCGGGATTCCTGCCGACGCTGAGCGAGCTGATCGAAGCGCCGGGCGAGGGGCTGCACACCCTCTATATCTCGCCGTTGAAGGCGCTGGCGGTGGACGTGCAGCGCAATTTGCTGACCCCGATCGACGAAATGGGGCTGAACATCCGGGTCGAGACGCGGACCGGCGATACGTCGCATGAGAAGAAGGTGCGCCAGCGCGCACGGCCACCGCAGATTCTGCTGACCACCCCGGAATCGCTCAGCCTGTTGCTGTCCTATGAGGACAGTTTCCGGATGTTCGCGGGGCTGAAGACGGTGGTGGTGGACGAGGTGCATGCCTTTGCCACCGGCAAGCGCGGCGACCTGCTGGCGCTGGCGCTGGCGCGGTTGCAGGCGATTGCACCGGACATGCGGCGGGTGGCGCTGTCGGCGACGGTGGCGGACCCGGACGGCTATCGCGCCTGGCTCGCCCCGCATGGCGATATCGACAGCGTGGAGCTGGTGGTGGGGGAGAAGGGGGCGGACCCCGATATCGCGATCCTGCTGCCTGAAGGACGCGTGCCGTGGTCGGGGCATAGCGGCGTCTATGCGATCCCGCAGGTGATGGCGGAGATCGAGACGCACAACACCACCATCGTGTTCTGCAACACGCGCGGGCTGTGCGAGCTGGTGTTCCAGAATCTGTGGAAGGCCAATGACCTGCAGCTGCCGATCGGGGTGCATCACGGCAGTTTGAGCCTGGAGGCGCGGCGCAAGGCCGAACAGGCGATGGCCGATGGCAAGCTGCGCGCTTTGGTCGCCACCGCCAGCCTCGATCTGGGCGTCGATTGGGGCGATGTCGATTGCGTGATCCAGATGGGTGCACCCAAGGGATCGTCGCGCCTGCTGCAGCGGATCGGGCGCGCCAATCATCGGCTGGACGAACCGAGCGAGGCGGTGCTCGTGCCGGGGAACCGGTTCGAATATCTGGAGGCGCGCGCGGCGCTCGATGCGGTCGAAGCGGGCGAGCTGGACACTGACATCTTCCGCCCCGGTGCGCTCGACGTGCTGGCGCAGCATGTGATGGGAGTAGCGTGCGCCGCGCCGTTCGATGCCGCGAACTTGCTGCGCGAGGTGCAGGGGGCGTTGCCCTATTCGGCGCTGGATGCCGAGACGTTCGACCGCGTGCTGAACTTCATCTCCGATGGCGGTTACGCGCTGCGCGCCTATGACAAGTTCAAGCGGCTGACGCGCACGCCCGACGGGCTGTGGCGCGTGACCAAGCCGGCCTTTGTTGCGCAGCATCGGCTGAATGCGGGGATCATCGTCGAGGCGCCGATGCTCGACGTGCGGTTCAGGAACGGGCGGCGGCTCGGCAAGGTCGAGGAGAATTTTGGAAGCCAGCTCTCGCCCGGCGACAGTTTCTTCTTCGCGGGACTGGCGGTCGAGGTGGAGCGCATCGAGCTGACCGATGTGATCGTGCGCGCGACCGCAAAGCCGGCGCGGATCGTGTCCTATATGGGCCTGCGGCTGTCGATCAGCTCGACACTGGCGGAGCGGGTGCGGCGGTTTCTCGCCGATCCGCGCGAATGGGCGCGCTTCCCCGACGATGTCCGCGAATGGCTCGAGGTGCAGCAGCGCCGCTCGCAGCTGCCCGCGCCGGGGCGGTTGCTGGTCGAGACCTTCCCGCATGAAGGGCGGCACCATATGGTGGTGTACAGTTTCGAGGGGTGGAACGCGCACCAGTCGCTGGGCATGCTGGTGACGCGGCGGATGGAGGCGCTGGGGCTCAAGCCGATCGGCTTCGTCGCAAATGACTATGCGCTGGCGGTGTACGGGCTCGAGAAGATCGATGATCCGGCGGCGCTGTTTTCGCCCGATATCCTCGAGCATGAGTTTGTCGACTGGGTGCAGGGATCGGCATTACTCAAGCGCGCATTTCGCGAGGTCGCGATCATCGGCGGGCTGGTCGAGCGGCAGCAGCCGGGGAAGAAGAAGACCGGGCGGCAGGTCACCTTCTCGACCGACCTGATCTACGACGTGCTGCGCAAGTACGAGCCCGATCATCTGCTGTTGAAGGCGGCATGGGCCGATGCGCGGGCGCGGATGACCGATGTCGGGAGGCTGGCGCATCTGCTCGATACTGCGGCAGCGCAGATGGTGCATGTCGACCTCGACCGCGTCAGTCCGATGGCGGTGCCGGTGCTGATCATGATCGGGCGCGAGACTGTGGCGCAGGGCGCGGCGGAGGATGCGATGCTGATCGAGGCCGAGGCGCTGGCGGTCGAGGCGATGCGGCTCGACTGACCGCATCTGCCTTTCGACCAACCGCAATTGCTGCGCAGCATGGAGAGGTGTAGTCTGTCGCCATGCGGTACGCACTTCTTCTGCCGCTTGTCGTGGCATTCGGCGCGGCTCCGGCCGTGCCCCAGGACGTGCCCGCGATCGCGGGGCAGGCTGATGCCGGCGAGGAACTCGTCGAGCTGGGCGCGCTCGCGACGCGGATGACCGTGCCGGTGTCGATCAACGGCGCTGCACCCCGACCCTTTGTCATCGACACCGGGGCCGAGCGATCGGTGGTGTCGCGCCAGCTCGCCGGACAACTCGGATTGACGGCGGGGCCGCATGTCCGGTTGACGACGATGACCGGCATCTCGCGCGTTTCGACCGTGGTCGTGCCGTCGCTGTCCGTCGGCCCGGTGCGTGACCAGCGTGCGTTCAATGCCCCGGCGCTGGAAGCGACGCATCTGGGCGCGCATGGCCTGCTGGGGGTCGAGCAGTTGCGCGGGCATATGGTCGCGATCGACTTTACCCGGAAGGAGATGGCAGTACGCCCCTCGCGCGGGGCGATCGCCCCGAAGCTTTTTCGCGGCGATGCGGACGAGATCGTGATCGTCGCGCGCAGCCGGATGGGCCAGCTGATCGTCACCGAAGCCACGTTCGAGGGGCATCGGGTGACCGTGGTGCTGGATACCGGGTCACAGATCAGCATGGGGAATCTGGCGCTGCAGCGGCGGTTGCGGCGCATCCCGCTGAAAGGTCCGATCGAGCTGACCAGCGTGACCGGCGAGAAGCTGATGGCCAATTACCACATCGCCAGCAATGTGCGGATCGGCGGCGTGGTGATGGGCGGCGTGCCGGTGGCGTTTGCCGATGTTCCGCCCTTCGCCCATTTCGGGCTGCAGGATCGGCCCGCGCTGATGCTGGGGATGGATGCCCTGCGTGCGTTCAAGCGGGTCGAGATCGATTTTCCCGCACGCCGGGTGCGATTCATGATGACCCGCCGCGACGTGCCGCGCACGGGTTCGCTGATCAGTTGACGCCGCGCCCCGGCGGCGCGATAGCGGGCGCATGGTTCCCTTTTCGTTCGCTGGCCACGAGTTGTGCGCGCTGCCCGAGGCGGCGCTCTACTGGTCGGCGCGGCGTGCGCTGATCGTCGCCGACCTGCATTTCGAGAAGGCGAGCTGGTTTGCGCGCTGGGGCCAGATGCTGCCGCCCTATGACAGCCTGGCGACGCTCGATGCCTTGGAGGCGCTGGCAGCACGGACAGGGGCGCGGGAGCTGTGGTGCCTGGGCGACAGCTTCCACGATTCGGAAGGGTGTGACCGGCTTCCCGAAGCGGCGCGCGAGCGGCTGCGTGCGCTGACCGGCGCGCTGGACTGGACCTGGATTACCGGCAACCATGACGCGGCGCTGGCCGACCAGAGGGCGATCGACCATTGTGGCGGGCGCGTCGTCGTCGAGGCCGAGGTCGATGGGTTGTTGTTGCGGCATGAGGCCGAGCCGGGCGAGCTGCGCCCCGAACTGTCGGGGCATTTTCACCCCAAATTGCGCGTGCGGTCGCGCGGACGACAGGTGGCGCGGCGCTGTTTCGTGGCGACCGGAACCAAGCTGATCCTGCCCGCATTCGGCGCGCTGACCGGCGGGCTGGACGTCGATCACCCCGAGATCGTCCGTGCGGTCGGACGCGGCGCGGAGGCGCTGGTGGCGCTGGAGGATCGGCTGCTCAGGTTTCCGATCGCGGCTTGATCTGCTCGGCTTCGCTGGGGCGCGGCGCCGGCCTCCCTACTTCCGCCGGTCGGTCTTGCCCGTGCAGCTCGCCGGGCCGGGGCCGCTGATCAGGCAGGCGGCGTTGCCGGTCACGCGCACCGTGCCGGTGCCGAGCGTCGCGATCTGTGCGGTGTAGCGCGCGGCGAAGCGGCTGTCCCCGGCGCTTTGCGACTGGACGGTGAGGTCGTTGACGCTCATCCCCGTCGCGTCGATCGATCCCGCGCCATAGGTGGCGAAGCGGGCGGCGCGGGTCATGCCGCCGTTGAGCCGTACCGCACCGGTGCCGGTCAGCGTGACCGCGAGCTGGTCGGCGTCGAGCCGCGCGATGTTGAGTGATCCCGCGCCGTTGACGCCCAGATCGACGCGCTGTCCGCTCATCCGGTCGACATCGACCGATCCGCCGCCATTGATGTTGATGCCGCGCAGCCCGCGTGCGCCGACCGTGACGGTGACCGCGCCGCTTTGCTCGCTCCAGCCTTCGAAGGTCTGGTTGCGCGGGCCGATCACCAGCTGGCCGCCCATGTTGCGGACGCTGACCCTGTCGACCGCGCGGCGGTCGCCGGTGACGATCGCCTTGGGCGGCTGGCCGTCGATGACCTTGACGAGGAACGGGCCGTCGACGCGCAGCCGCTCGAACCCGGTGAGCATGACGGTGGTGCTCTCCGCCGCCTGGGGCACAGGAGCCGCAGCGGAGGCGAAAAGCAGGACGGGCAGTGCAAGCATGCGCATCAGGCGAGCATCGCACTGATTGCCCGCCCCGCGCAAGTGAGGGGGCTCAGCTACAGCGCGCGTCGCCCGAGCCCATCTTGCTGACCGAGCATTTCGCGCCGCCGGTCAGCTCGACATCGCCCGACCCGACCAGCGAGATATCGGCGTCGCCGCTCACCTGGGCGCGGACATTGCCGGAGCCGGCGATTGAGATGTCGGCGCTACCCGCCTTCAGGCCCGCGGCGCCGACATTGCCGGAGCCAGCGATCGACACGTCGAGCGCGGTCGCGGTGCCGCCGCCGACATTGATGTCACCCGACCCGGCGATCGACAAATCGGCCTTGCCTCCGGCGAGGCTGGCGAGGGTCATGTTGCCCGATCCGGCAACCGCGCCCGAGAAATCGCCCTTGGCCTGGTCGATCGTCATGTCGCCCGACCCGGCGATGTCGGCGCTGGCGAGCGCGGGGAGGGTGACGATGACCTTCGCGGCCTTGTCGCCGCCCCAGTTCCATTCGCCGTCCTTGCGGCCGATGCGTAGCGTGTTGCCGTCCTTGCGGATTTCCAGCCGGTCGAGCAGCGCCGTATCGCCCTCGGCGGTGACCGAAAAGGCGCCGGTGCGGACCTCGACATTGTCCGCGCCGCGCAGCGACACGCCGGTGAAGTCGGCGACCTGGAAGCTGCGCGTGCCGCCCTGGCCGCTCGGCTGGACGACGTCTCCAGTCATGCCGTTGGCGAAGTTGCAGGCGGACAGCGACAGCGCGGCGGTGGCGACAAGTGCGATGCGGAAGCGGGTCATCGGCTCTCTCCAATGTGTGTTGTTGAGATAATACACGCTGTGCGCGGCGGGTGCAACGAAAAAGGGCGGCCCCGGCGGGACCGCCCCCTTCGTCATCGGATCGGCGGGGCGCGATCAGGCGCTCGCCTTCTCCTTGTTGTAGATCGCGGCCGAGGCGCGCAGGATCTCGAGCAGCTTTTCCAGTGCGGCCTTTTCGTCGATCTGCTCCATCGCCGCGAGTTCGCGCGCGAGGCGCGAGGCGGCGGCTTCGAAGATCTGGCGTTCGGAATAGCTCTGCTCGGGCTGGTCGTCGGCGCGGAACAGGTCGCGGACCACTTCGGCGATCGACACCAGGTCGCCCGAATTGATCTTGGCTTCATATTCCTGGGCGCGGCGCGACCACATGGTGCGCTTGACCTTGGGCTTGCCCTTGAGCGTGTCGAGCGCCTCACGCAGCGTCTTGTCGCTCGACAGCTTGCGCATGCCGACGCTTTCCGCCTTGTTGGTCGGAACGCGCAGGGTCATTTTCTCTTTTTCGAAGCGGAGCACATACAGCTCGAGCTGCATGCCCGCGATTTCCTGTTTCTGGAGCTCAATCACACGGCCAACGCCGTGCTTGGGGTATACGACATAATCGCCGACATCGAAGGACAGCGCCTTGGCAGCCATGTGCGGGAAGCCTTTCTTTTGAACTCAAGCCCCTGAAGGGATTGCTTCACAGGCCCGGTGCAGTTACCGGGCGGGTGAAGGCGGTTCGGGGCAAATCAACAACGGTCTCCAGTACCGAAACGCGATTCCTCGCGTCCGACGCCGTATTTAACACAGATGCAATAAAATTACCACCCCGGAATCGCGCGCGCCCGAAGGCAGCGCGCGGCGTGATGCCGCGTGGAATAAGGATCGGGGCCGCAGCCGGTCGCCGAACCGGCCGGACTGGAAAACCTCAGTCGCCCTTGCCGGGTTCGGGCGAGAAATACTTCTCGTACTTGCCCTCTTCGCCCTTGTGCGCGTCGGCGTCTTCGGGGGTTTGCCCCGCATTGCGCGTGACGTTGGGCCATTGCGCGGAGAAGGTGTTGTTGAGTTCCAGCCACTGTTCCAGCCCGCTCTCGGTATCGGGCAGGATCGCTTCGGCCGGGCATTCGGGTTCGCACACGCCGCAATCGATGCACTCGCTCGGGTTGATGACGAGCATATTCTCGCCCTCATAGAAGCAGTCGACCGGGCAGACCTCGACGCAGTCCATATATTTGCAGCGGATGCAGGCGTCGGTGACGACATAGGTCATGGCAGGTTCGGCCCCTCATGCGCCCGATCGGGCGGTGTTATCCCCTTTCTGCTATGCCCGGCTTTCGGCAAGGTCAATCAAGACGCGCTTTCTGCGATACATTCTCAATTTTGGATCAATCCGGCGGAGGGGCCGTGCCGGGGGTGAGTTCGGTGTAGCAGTCGCGTGCCTCGGCAGGTGGGCCGCGGCGATGTGGTAGCGCCTCGACCCTTACGACGCGCACCTGGCCACCATGGGTGACAAAGGCGAGGATGTTGCCGGGCCGCACCGGAAGGTGGCAGCGCTCGACCCGGCGCCCGTCGATGCGAAAATGGCCGGACTCCGCGAGCGCGCGGGCAAAGTTGCGCGACGCGGAGATGCGCGACCACCACAGGAAGCGGTCGAGGCGCATCGCGTCAGCCATCGATCAGGTCCGCAAGCGCCGCAAAGGCGTTGTCGCGCGGCGCGGCCCTGGGCTTGGCGAGCGGGGTCAGCCCCTTCCACACCCAATGTTGCGGCTGGCCGGGGCGGGCGCGGACGCTCTGAAAGCCGAGCTGCGCCATCAGCCGCGCGAGCGTGTCTGCGGTAAGGCCCATCGAGGTGGCGAGCGCGGGGTCGGGGGCGAAGGGTGTCCGGCCCTTGCGCGCATCATGCGCGGCGCGGGCGATGCGTTCGGCCAGATCGACGCGCACCGCCTGTTGCCCCAGTGGGCGATAGCCATGATTGAGCGATGCGCCGGGCGCACCGCGTGGGAGCACGCTCGCGCCCTCCGCCGGACCTTCGCCAAGGTTCAGCAGAGCGCGACGCGCGGCGGCGGTGCGGGGCTTGAGCAGGCCGGGCATGAACAGGTCGAGCGTGCCGATCACCAGCCCCGCCTTGCGCAGCCGCTTGCGGTCGTCGGGTTCGAGCGCCTCGACCAATGCCCCGGCGGCGCGGCGCGGCATCAGCCCGCCCGACCGGACCAGCAGCCCGGCGAGCGCGCGCACCCGGCTGCCCGCCGCCGCATCGCGGCTGAGCGCGTCGAGCGTGGCGAGATCGGGCAGGTCGGATGCAATGCGGGCGTCGAGCCAGTTGGCCACTCGAGCCTGCGCGGCGGCCTTTTCGCGCACATCGAGGATGTCGAGGGTTCGGCACAGCCGGATCGCGGGGCGGATCGGATTGGCGGTCGCGTCGAGATGCGCGACGCGCACCCCCTGCCAGTGCAGCTCGTCACCCACGCGGCTGAGCGTATCGTCGCGCGCATCGGCCAGTGCGGCGGCGCGGCGGCGCAGTTCGGGGGCGAGCCCCTTTTCGGCAGCGGCGAGCAGCATCCTTTTATCCGCCGCGCGCGCATCGGGCGACACCGCAAAGTGGAAGCCGCTGAGCTGGCCAAGGACATGATCCTCGACCGTCACCTCGCCTTCGGGGCCGATGACGACCGGAAGGTGCGATGCGTCCGCGCCGATCTGGCGCAGCAGCACGGTGGTGCGCTTGTCGACGAAACGCTGGGTGAGGCTGGCGTGGAGCGCGTCGGAGAGCTTTTCCTCCAGCGCGCGGGTGCGGTCGGCCCAGTGCGCGGGATCGTCGAGCCAGTCTGCGCGGTGCGCGATATAGGCCCAGCTGCGTGCGGCGGCGATCCGGCCCGCGATGCTTTCGACATCGCCATCGACTCGATCGAGCCGGGCGATCTCGTCGGCGAACCATGTGTGCGGGAGATGGCCCTTGCCCTCGCTCAGATGGCGGAAGATGCGCGAGACGAAGCGGGCATGCGGGTCGAGCCCGAGCTTGCGGAAATCGGGCAGGCCGCACGCCGCCCAGAGCCGCGCGACGGCGCGGGGCGAGCGGACACGGTCGCGCACCCACGCCTCATCGGCGAGGCGCTTGAGCACCATCAGGTCCGCCGCCTCGGGCGCGGCGCGCAGCATCGGGTGATCGGGCTTGGCCTCAAGGCTGGCGATCAGCGCATCGATGCTGGACAGGTCGGGCTCGCCCTCGCGCCAGTAGAGATGTTCGAGCGGGGGGACGCGATGCCCTTCGATCGCCGCAATCTCCTCGGGGGTAAATGCGCCCGGCCCTTCCTCGACCAAGGCGCCGAAGCTGCCGTCGCGCTGGTGGCGGCCGGCGCGCCCGGCGATCTGCGCCATTTCGGCGACGGTCAGGCGGCGCTGGCGCCGGCCGTCGAACTTGTTGAGGCTGGCGAAGGCGACATGATGGACATCGAGGTTGAGGCCCATGCCGATCGCATCGGTGGCGACGAGATAATCGACCTCGCCCGCCTGGAACATCGCGACCTGCGCATTGCGGGTGCGGGGCGAGAGCGCGCCCATCACGACCGCCGCGCCGCCGCGCAGCCGCCGCAGCGCCTCGGCCACCGCGTACACCTCCTCGGCGCTGAACGCGACGATGGCGGAGCGTTTGGGCAGGCGCGAGAGCTTCTTCGCGCCGGCATAGCTGAGCGTCGAGAAGCGCGGGCGGGTGACGATCTCGGCATCCGGCACCAGCCTGCGCAGCACCGGGCGCAGGCTGTCCGATCCCAGGATCATCGTTTCGTCGCGGCCGCGCGCGCGCAGGATGCGGTCGGTGAAGACATGGCCGCGCTCCGGGTCCGCGCCCAGCTGTCCTTCGTCGAGCGCGACGAAGCTCACTTCGCGGTCGAGCGGCATCGATTCCGCCGTGCACAGGAACCAGCGCGCGCCGGGCGGTACGATGCGTTCCTCGCCCGTGACCAGCGCGACTTCCTTGGGCCCCTTGAGCGCGACCAGCCGGTCATAGACCTCGCGCGCAAGCAACCGCAGCGGAAAGCCGATGATGCCGCTCGAATGCGCGGCCATCCGTTCGATCGCCAGATGCGTCTTGCCGGTATTGGTCGGGCCGAGCACCGCAGTGACCGGGCTGGTGGAGAAGAGACTCATTATGCGCCAAGATTGCCCCGACTCGATTGCGGCGCAAGCGGCGCATACGCAGTTTCCGTAGCGTTTTCGGTTAACAACACGACCCGTCCCCGCGCCAGAACGACTCGCCGCAAGAACTTGGCCGCCGCGACCTGCTTAATTTGACTTTAGCATATACTATCCACAACCGTTCGGGCTGAAGCCGGGGGAACGGCGTTTCGTTCAATCGATTTGGGTGGGGGCAGCGCGCCTTGTTTCTGCGCAATGATCATGGGTTGGAGCAATCGGGCGGCGCTGCGGCGTTGTCGTTCGGGCGCGGCGTCGACAGCCGCAAGCCCGGCCTCGCCGAGCGGTTCCGCGAACGCTATCCCGATTTCGAGCTGATCCCCGACCTGGGGTCTCGCATCGGCAGCCGCGAATGGTTTCGCGGCGCGGCGACGTGCGGCGGGCTGTGCGCGTTCGTATTTCTGCTGTCGCCGGGGTTCGAGCGCCCGATCTATGGCGGGGTCCCCTCTGCCCATGCCGCCAGCGCCGACCTGATGCGTGCTCAGTCGATCGCACCGTTGGACAAGGGCGGCGTGACCGGCACCCGGCTCGCCGCCAACCGGCTGGTCACGACGCTGACCGACACCCCCGAACGCCCGATCATCCAGCACAGCGTGACTTTGGGTTCGGGCAGCGGGCTGCAGGCGGCGCTCGCCCGCTCGGGCGTTGGCAAGGGTGAGGCGGCGCAGGCAGCCGACCTGATCGCTGGCGCGATGGCGCTGGGCGATTTGAAGTCGGGCACGCAGCTCGACCTGACGCTCGGCCGCCGCGTCGACAAGTCTGCGCCGCGCCCGCTGGAGAAGCTGGCGTTCCGCGCGCGCTTCGACCTCAGCCTTGAGCTGGTTCGCACGCCGACCGGTCTCGCGCTCAACGAAATTCCGATCGCGGTGGATCATACCCCGCTGCGCATCCGTGGCCGGGTGGGTGAGAGCCTCTACCGCTCGGCGCGGGCCGCTGGCGCGCCTGCGCGCGCGGTCGAAGCCTATATCCGTTCGATCGCCACCCGCATGCCGATCGGCCGGGTCGGATCGGACGCGGAGTTCGACATCATCGTCGAACAGGCTCGCGCCGCAACCGGCGAAGTCCAGATGGGGAACCTCCTCTTCGCGGGGCTCAGCGGCGGCGGGTCGGGCAAGCTTCAGCTCGTCCGCTGGGAAGAGGATGGCAAGGTCAGCTGGTATGACGGGGCCGGGAAGGGCGAGCGCAAGGGCCAGATGGCGATGCCCGCAGCGGGCCGGATCAGCTCCGGCTTCGGCTTGCGCCGCCACCCGGTGCTGCGCTTCACCCGGATGCACAAGGGACTCGACATCGCCGCAGGCTATGGCGCGCCGATCCGCGCCGCGAATGACGGTGTCGTCGCCTTCGCCGGGCGCAATGGCGGTTATGGCAATTTCGTGCGGCTCAACCATAGCGGCGGCATGGGCACCGGCTATGGCCATATGAGCCGGATCGCGGTGCGCGGGGGCCAGCGGGTCAGCCGGGGCCAGGTGATCGGCTATGTCGGATCGACCGGCATCTCGACCGGTCCGCATTTGCATTACGAACTCTATCGCAACGGCGTCGCGATCAACCCGCGCTCGGTCAGCTTCTCGGTGGTCCAGCAGCTGGGCGGCAACGATCTGCGCGCGTTCAAGTCGAAGCTGGCGCAGCTGCTCGCGGTGCCGGTTGGGGGCACGCGCGGCAAGCCCGCCGACACCGCCGACGCGGAGTGATCGGTCGCCGCGCGCTGATCGCCGGCGCGGCGTTCGCCGGCGTCGTGCCCGCATTCGCGAAGTCGCGTGGCGAAATCTGGAAATTTGATTCGCTCTCCCGCATCGGCGGGCTTGTCCCGCAGGTCGAGGGCGCGCCGAAGCTGATCGACAGCCCGTTGGGCAAGGCGGTCTTGTTCGACGGCGTGCGCGACCGGCTGTTGATCCCGCGCCATCCGCTTGCGGGCACGCCGCGCTTCACCTTCGAGGCGCTGTTTCGCCCCGATGGCGGCGCGTTCGAACAGCGCTGGTTCCATCTCGAGAGCGGCGACGGAGCGAACTCGACTGCGCGCGACGGCCAGCGGATGCTGTTCGAGATCCGCACCGAGGGGAGCGAATGGTGGCTCGACACCTTCCTGCTCGGCCCCGGCTATCGCGCGCCGCTGATCGATGCGACCAAGCGTTGGCCGGTCGGGCGTTGGCACCATGTCGCGCAAAGCTATGACGGGCGGGTCTATCGGGCCTTCGTCAACGGGGTGGAGCAGGCACGCGCCGAACTCGCCTTTGTGCCGCAAGCAGCGGGGGTGGCGTCGGTGGGGATGCGGATGAACGCGGTGAACCCGTTCAACGGAGCGGTGCGCGCGGCGGCGTTTACGCGGGGGGCGGCGCTGGGGCCGCGTCGTTACGTGCTGAAGATTCCGCGCTGAGAGGGTCCCGTGCTCCTGCCTTCGCAGGAGCGCAAGAAACTCAGCGCCCCTGTGCGCGCCAGCGGCGAATCGTGCGGTCGAGGATCTGGTCCTCGCCGCCCATGTGCCGCCACAGTTCGGAGAAGAGCGGGTCGCCCGATGCGGGACGCTTGTTTTCCTCGAGCGCGTCGAATGCGACGCGGACCGGGGTGGCGACGCCTTCGCCGACCATGATGCACTCGCGGTTGCGCAGCGCGGGGATCGCGTCGAGGAAGCCGCGCGCGCCTTCGGGCATGGCCGCGCGGACGAACGCCTGGTCGCGGTCGTTGTTGAGGCGCATCGAGATGATCGTGCCGCACTGCGACAGCACGCCTTCCGCCAGGTCGGACGGGCGCTGGGTGATCAGGCCCAGCGACACGCCGTATTTGCGGCCTTCCTTGGCGATGCGGCTGAGGATGCGGCCGACCGACGACCCATCGGCGTTGCGCTCATTTGGGACGTAGCGGTGCGCCTCTTCGCAGACCAGCAGGATCGGGCGCTGCGCCTCGCCGCGCGACCAGATCGCATAGTCGAACACCATGCGGCTGAGCACCGCCACGACGACGCTGGTGATCTCGCTCGGCACGCCGGACACATCGATGATCGAAATCGGCTTGCCGTCACCGGGCAGGCGGAAAATGCGGCCGATGAAGCTCGCCATCGTGTCGGAAACGAGCATACCGCTGAACATGAAGGTGTAGCGCGGGTCGGCCTTGATTTCGTCGATCTTGCCCCTCAGCCGCAAATAGGGGGCGGTGTCGGTCGCCTTGTCCATCTTGCCCATTTCGAGCTGGATGATTTGCGTAAGGTCCGACAAGAGATAGGGGATCGGCGCATCGACGGTCAGCTTGCCGAATTCGGCGGCGAGCCGGTTCTTCTGCTTGGCCATCAGGATGCAGCGCGCAAGGATGTCGGCATCGACCTGGCGATCCGACCCCTGAGTGGTCAGGAACACCTCGCAATGTTCCTCGAAATTCATCAGCCAGTACGGCATGGCGAGGTTCGACACGTCGTACAGCGCGCCATTGGTCTTGAAGGCCGCGGAATATTCGCCGTGCGGGTCGATCATCACGATATGACCCTGCGGCGCCAGCTCGCAAATGCGGTGGAGGATCAGGGCGGCAGCAGTCGACTTGCCGGTACCGGTCGAACCGAGCAGCGCGAAATGCTTGCCCAGCATCGAATCGATATAGAGCGCGGCGCGGATGTCGCGGGTCGGATAGACGTTGCCGACCTCGATATGCGCGCGGTCGTCGGCAGCGTAGATTTGCTTGAGGTCGGCGGTCGAGACCGGAAAGATCGGGGTGCCGGGGACGGGGTAGCGGGTGACCCCGCGCCGGAAGCTGTAGAGCTTGCCGGTCAGCTTTTCCTCATCGCCCTCGCCCAGGAAGTCGACCTGTGCCACCACCGACCCGCTGCGCTCGTCGAGGCGAAGCGCACGGACGTTGGCGATCAGCCAGCTGCTGCCGGCGCGCAGCTTGATCTGGCTGCCCACCGTGCCCGCACCCGCAACTGCCGGATCGGCGCTGTTGGCGAGCGATTCGAGCGCCGCGGTGTCGAACACGACCTCGCTCGAGGCACCGCCGATCGCCGACACCGCGCCGATGCCATGGGCCGCTGCGCCAGCGTTATGGTCGCTGGCTTCGGAGGCCGGACGGATACGGTCGAATCGTTGGCCGCCCAGATCTTCGCTCATCACGCGGTGCTGCTCCCCTGCAAGACGGGGTGGTTCTACCGGGCGTCGGTAAAGAACTCGTTGGTAAAAGGATTAGAATCTTCGCCAGATTGCGCCGGCGGCCCAGCCCAGGCCAATCGACAGCAGCACGGCGGCAATGCCGTAGAGGATCGAGTTGCGTTCGGCGGCGCGCGCGACCCAGCGTTCGAAGCCCGATTTGCGAATGTCGATCTCGCGCACTGCCGCCGCGAGCACGCGGCCGTCGCGGATCAGGAAGGTTTCGGCGGTGAAGCGCCCCACGGGCACGCGCGCGGGAATCTCGATGCGCCCGCGATACAGGACATTGTCGGTGATCTCGACCGTGCCCGGGGCTTCGTAATAGAGGCCGGCGCGGCGCTTGAGGTCGACCAGCCCCGCGTCGAAGCGCGACTGGACCGTCGGCGTGTCGCCCGAGGCGGGGGAAAGCTGGAGGCTGTCGAGCCCGAGCTCGTAGATCGCGCGGGTGCGTGCATCGACGATGCGCTTGATCGGCCGCGACGAGGCGATCGCGTAAAAGGACGGGGCGGAGCGGTAGCGGGTGCGGTCGGCATTGACCCAGATCCCGGCAACCCGCTGTTTCTCGCGGACGATCACCGATTCGGTCGGTCCCTTGACCACCACGACGATGTCGGTGGGCGGATCGCCCGGCCGTGGCGTGCTGTTGCCCGGCTGGACGATCGCGCCGAACAGCAGCAGCTCGGCCCCGGTGAAGGAGTAGATGATCTCGATCTCGCGCTGCGACACGTCGGGGACGAGCGTCGGCTTGGCCTGGCCGAGAAGGAGCGGCGCAGCGAGGATGAGGAGGAGCGGTGGGAGCTTCATCCCAATTCCACCGAATAGATCTCGTCAGGACGCCAGGCGAGGCCGAGCACCATCTGGAGCGCGACCAGCAGCACCATCACGCCGAGCGCGAGCCGCAGATATTCCGGGCGTGCGCGGGCGGCGAAGCGCGCGCCGAGTTGTGCGCCGATCACCGACCCGAGCAGCAGCAGCGCCGCCAGCACGATATCGACCGCCTTGGTCGTCATCGAATGGACCATTGTCGCCGCAGCGCTGACGAACAGGATCTGGAACAGCGACGTGCCGACCACGACCTGCGCGGGCATGCCGAGCAGATAGAGCATCGCCGGAATCAGGATGAACCCGCCGCCGACGCCGAGCAGCATCGTCAGGATCCCGGTCGCGAATCCCAGCAGCAACGGCGCGAACGGCGAGATGTACAGGCCCGATCTGTAGAAGCGCCAGCGCAACGGCAACGCGGCGACCATCGGATGATGCCGCCGACGCTTGGCTCGTGCCACTGTTCCGGTTCGCGCGGTGCGGATCGCGCCGAGCGATTCGGACAGCATCAGCCAGCCGATCGACCCCAGCATCACGACATAGAGCAGCGCGATCACGGTATCGATCTGCCCGCTCGCCTGGAGCAGGCGGAACAGCAATGCCCCAGCCCCCGACCCCAGCACGCCCCCACCGATCAGCACCCAGGCCATGTGCAGATCGACGCCGTTGCGGCGGAAATGGGCGAACACGCCCGATACGCTCGCTCCGGTTACCTGGCTCGCCGCCGATGCCGCCGCGACGGTGGGCGGGATGCCATAGACGATCAGCAACGGCGTGGTCAGGAACCCGCCGCCGACCCCGAACATCCCCGACAGCAGTCCGACGCCCAGCCCCAGCACCACGATGACGAGCGCGTTGACCGAGAGGTTGGCGATGGGGAGATAGAGGTCCATGCGGGTTTCTGCCTAGCCGTTCGTGCGCTCAGGCGGAAGGCGAAGGGGATCAGAAATCCGCCCCAAGCGTGAGCGCCGGTCCCGATCCCGGTCGGGCATCGCCGCCGATCCGCTCGCGCCAGTCCACGGCGATGCGCAGCGTCTGGCCCGATATGGGCAGGGTGGTGACCGCGCTGGGGCCGATATCGATCCGCGCCGCGTCGCGCTGTGCCGCGCCCCATGCACCCGCGCCGACCGCCAATTGGGCCTGGCCCGTCGCCGCGACGGTGCGCGTGATCCGCAGCGCGCCGTCGGCAAAGGGCTCGATCTGTCCGCGCGCGACTGCGCCGGCCTGGCCATAGGCTTCGAGTTCGAACGCGAAGGGCAGATCGCCGCTTACCCCCCCGACCGCAGCGACCGCCGGGCCGGATCGGCCATGATCCAGCGCGATGCGCTGTTCGGCGAGGAAGCGCATCGGCGCCCGCCACGGCCGCCATTCGATCCCCAGCGCGAGTTCGCGTCCCGTCCCCGCCATCGGCGCGCTGGCACGGGCGTAGAGCGCCAGCCGCCCGCGCCGGTCGATCGCGCGCGCAACCCGCACCCCGGCCTGATCGCCGCCGAGCATGGCCCCGCCGGCGGGACCGCCCCGGCGGGTGACCAGCCACGCGCTCGCCTGCCAGCGGTTGGGCACGGCGCGCGAGGCGAGCATCGCGGGTGGGGCCGGGATGCGCGGCAGCGGCCGGGCGTCGGGCGCGCGCTCCTGCTCGGCGCCAAAGGCGACCAGGTTGAGCAGCGCCATGCTGGCCATCGGCGGCGGCACCGCTATGGCGGGCGGCGCGGCATGGCGTGCCGGTGCGGCACCCGTGCGGAGGATGGGGCGCATCACCGCGATGCGCGGCTGGGGCGTCACGTCGACTGGCACCGGTTCCGGTGCTGCAGCCTGTGCGAGACGCAACGGCATCGCCGCCTCAATCGCCTCGGGCAGCGTCGCGTTCTCTGGCCAGAGGAGAATGACGCGCATCGCAACCCATCCGACCGCGACCATCGCCACGAAGCGCAGCGGGCGGCCCCTCCCGGTAGCCTCGACCCCAATCACGCGGCTTCCTCGCCCGGTTCGGGAAAGTGGTGCGCAGTCTTGTCCCACCGGGCAGCATCGCCGCGCAGCGTCGGCCAATAGATCGCGACCGCGCGCCGTGCGGCGAGCAGCGCGATCAGGTTCGCGACCAGCACGCGCGGCACCGCGAGCGCGGCCTGAATGGGGCCATGCGCCGCGCCGGTGAACGCGACCCGCATCGCCACGCGCCAGCCGAGCAGCGCCGCGTTGATCGCCAGCAGCCAGGCGACAGGCCCATCCGGCACAGGAATCGCGCTGCCCGCCAGCCAATGGCCAATCAGCGACAGGCCCCATGCGACAAGCGCGAGATAGGCGATGGCGAGCACCGGAATTGCGAGCGTCGCCCGGCGGTCGCGCATCCGCATCCAATGTTCGCCGAGCGATCCGCCGCGCTGCCACCCGACCCGGTCCCATCCGGCGAGCGCGATGCCGGTCAGCCAGCGCGCCTTTTGCCGCACCGCTGCGGGCAATTCGGCGGGGAAATAGGCGCGCACCGCGATCAGCCCGCCCGCCGCGTCGCGCGCGCGGACGAAGCGGGTGCGCCCGCCCAGCGCCGCGACAGCGAGGCCCAGCTCATAATCCTCGGTCAGGCTGGCGGCGTCGAATGGCTGGCCACCCCGGCTGTCGGCGATGCGGCCCAGCATCTCGCGCCGGATCGCGCAGCCGACCCCGGCAAACGGAATCGCCGCGCCCAGCAACTCGCGCACAATCAGATTCTTGCCATGGCTCTCGGCAAACTCGTCGAGATAATGGCCGGCGACGAGCGGCGAGCGCGCATCGGCGAGCGGCCGGACCGGCAGCTGTACCGCGTCATGGTCGCGCAGCCAGGTGGCGAACAGCGGCAGTTCGAGCGGGTGGACCAGATCCTCGGCGTCGTGCAGCACCACCGCCGCGAAGCGGTCCCCGCCGCTTCGTCGCGCAGCAGCGCGCGCCACATGGCGTTGAGACAGTCCGCCTTGGTCGACGGACCGCGCGCGGGGCCGACAACCAGCTTCACCCGCCGATCGGTCAGCGCGACATCTGCAACCCGCACGATGGTTTTCAGGTCATTGGGGTAGGTGCCGACATAGATGCGATAATTGCCCTCGCCGTAACGCGAGAGCGTCGCGCGCAGCATCGGTCCGATGACTGTCGCCTCATCCCATGCAGGAACGAACAGCGCCATCGGCGGTGGGGTTAGGGGAAGTCGTCGCGGCCTCGCGCGCCGCATCAGATCGCGCAGCCGCGCCACGCCATAGGCCAAGTCGACCAGCAGATCGTCGATCCCGCCGATCAGGAAGCCGATCGCCGCGAACAGCATCGCCTCGCGCGCGATGGTGTCGATAACGAACAGGATCGCCGCGCTCGCTTCCAACCCGACTCCCCCGATTCGGACGCGACACTCTCCGATTCTGGATCGGCGGGGATCAAGGGAATAGTTCTAACCGGCTGTGCGGATGGGTTACGGCACCGGCCCGCTCCCCCACCCGACCACCCACAAGGTATCTTCGATGGGTGGTCGGGTGGGGGACGGGCCGGGGCCCGCCCCCCAACAACGAAAAGGCCGCCGCCCGATGGGGCAGCGGCCTTTCGTCAGGCAGCGATAGCGGCGGGATCAGCCGTCGTAATCGGCACCCAGATTCTGGTTGCGCGGCGGCGCAGCGGCGGTGAGGCGCAGCGCTTCTGCCGATGCGGCGAGGCTGCCGACGTCATCGGGCGCTTCCTCGTCGTCGATCTGCACGCGCTGCAGGCTTCCGACCAGCGATTCCTCGAGATTGTCGGGACGCACGGTCTCTTCGGCGATCTCGCGCAGTGCGACGACCGGGTTCTTGTCGCGATCGCGATCGATGGTCAGCTCCGCGCCGCCCGAAATCTGGCGCGCACGCTGGGCCGCGAGCAGCACGAGATCGAAACGGTTGGAGACCTTGTCGACGCAATCCTCGACAGTGACGCGCGCCATGGAACGCTTCCTTTGGGCAGAGATACAGGAAAGGGGGGCCATCTAGTTGGTGTCCTCCGCCGAGTCAAGGAAATCGCCCGATGCCCGGCGGGGCTGGCGCAGTCGGGACAAAGGGTGCAATCCCATGAGGATGGAGCCGGCCCCCGATCCCTCGCCCGCCATTGCCACCGGCCTGCCGCCCGAACCGCCGCCCCAGCCGGTCTTTGCGATCGCGGGCAGTCGGCTGCAACTGCTCGACACCGGGCCGCGCCGACTCGACGCGCTGCTCGGGCTGATCGCGGGCGCGCGGCATTCGCTGCGTCTGCTCTATTACATCTACACCGACGATACGGTGGGGGAGCAGATGCGCGACGCGCTGGTCGCGGCCGTCGCGCGCGGGGTCGAGGTGACGCTGATCGTCGACGGGTTGGGCAGCGATCCGGCCTATGACACCGACTTCTTCGCACCGCTCCGCGATGCGGGCGGGCGGGTGTGCTTCTTCGTACCGCGGCTGGGGCGGCGCTATCTGTTGCGCAACCACCAGAAGATCGCGCTGGCCGATGGCGAGAGCGGCGATACCGCGCGAATCATCATCGGCGGGTTCAACATCCAGGACGATTATTTCGGCGCGCCGGGCAGCGACGGATGGCGCGACCTGGGGCTGCTGGTCGAGGGGCCGGCCGCGGCGCGGCTGACCGGCTATTTCGACGCGCTATGGCGCTGGACAGTGCGACCGCGCGCGCCGATGCGGGTGCTGCGCCGTGCGCTCAAGCAGTGGAGCGAGCCGGAGGGACAATTGCGCTGGCTGCTCGGCGGACCGACGCGGCGCCTGTCGCCTTGGGCACGCGCGGTGCGCCGCGACATGAAGGGCGCGCGCACGATCGACATCCTCGCCGCCTATTTCTTCCCGAGTCCCGCAATGTTGCTGCGCCTCGGTCGCGCGGCGCGGCGGGGCGGGGAGGTGCGGGTCGTGGTGCCGTCGATCACCGACAATCATCTGACGCTGCACGCCGCGCGCTTCACCTATCGCGGGCTGTTGCGGCGCGGCGTTCGGGTGTTCGAATATCTGCCGACCAAGTTGCACACCAAATTGTTCGTGATCGACGACAAGGTGCAGATCGGATCGGCCAATTTCGACATGCGCAGCCTGTTTCTGAACCTCGAGGTGATGCTGCGGATCGAGGATCCGGGGTTCGCGCATCACGTCCGCGCCTATGTCGATGCGGAGGTCGCCCGCTCGCTGGAGGTAACGCGGGAACTGCATCGCGCGCGCACCGGCTGGTGGACGCGGATCATGCAGGCGGCGGTCTATTTCGTGGTCGGCGTGCTCGATTATCGGGTAACCCGATCGCTCAACCTGACCCGCGAGGATTAGCCCCGGACGTCGCGCGCCCGGGGCCAAGCCATCACTCCACCGCAGCGAGATCCTTCTCGACCTTCGCGAGCACTTCCGGCGTCAGCTTGTCGGCGGCATAGGCCTTGAGCTGGTTGAGGCTCATGCCCTTGAACATTTCATAGCTTTCATGCGTCGAAACGCCGGGCAGCGCGGCGTCGAACGCGGCCTTTGCTGCCGGATTGGCGACGATGTCCTGGATCGGGGTGTCGAGGTTGAACTTGGCGGCGGTCGCTGCGGTCGCGGCGGGCGCGGCGGCGTCCTGCGCGAACGAAGCGGGGGCGAGCGGCAGGGCCGACAGCGCAACGGCAAGCAACAGGGTCTTCATCTGGTAATCCCTCCCACGGCGCGCGCAGAATCGCGCACCGACCTTTCCGGTGGGTTGACGCTAGCGTGAAGCCGGGAGCTTCGCGAGTGGGATTGGCGCGGCGCTGGCGGAACCGGTCGCATCGCGCCATGTTGAGCGCCCATGCGCGCCTTTGCCGACCTGCTCGACCGGTTGATCTACACGCGATCGCGCAATGCGAAGCTGCGGCTGATCGGCGCGTGGCTGCGCGAAACGCCCGACCCCGATCGCGGCTGGGGGCTGGCCGCGCTGACCGGCACGCTGGACCTGCCGGCGGTGAAACCCGCCGTGATCCGCGCGCTGGTGGGCGAGCGGGTCGATCCGGTGCTGTTTCGGCTCAGCCGCGATTTCGTCGGCGACACGGCGGAGACAGTTGCGCTGATCTGGCCCGAACCGCTGACACCACCGCCCGAGTCCGAACCGCTGACGCTCGGAGCGGTGGTTGACCGCCTTGCCAGCCTGTCGCGTTCGGACGCGCCCGCCGCGCTCGGCGCGATGCTCGACCGGCTGGCGGCGGACGAGCGCTATGCCCTGCTCAAGCTCGCCACCGGCGGCTTGCGGGTCGGGGTGTCGGCGCGGCTTGCCAAAACCGCGTTCGCCGAGGCGTTCGGGGTCGATGTCGAGGCGGTGGAGGAGGTGTGGCACGGCCTCACCCCGCCCTATGCCCCGCTGTTCGACTGGGGCGAGGGGCGCGGGCCACAGCCGACCACGACCGACGTCCCGGTGTTCCGCCCATTCATGCTCGCCCACCCGCTGGAGGAGACGCAGGTCGACCTTGCCGACTATGCAGCCGAATGGAAATGGGACGGCATCCGCGTCCAGATCGTCCACGTCGCGGGCGAGACGCGGCTCTACAGCCGTGCGGGCGACGACATCACCGCCAGCTTCCCCGATGTGGCGAGCGCGTTCGCGACGCCGGGCGTGCTCGACGGCGAGTTGCTGGTGCGCGGCGAGGCGCAGGGGGGGTGAGGCAGGGAGCTTTAATGCGTTGCAGCAGCGCTTGGGACGGAAGGTCGTGTCGGCGAAGACGCTGGCGGAGTTTCCGGCGTTCGTGCGGCTGTACGACCTGTTGTTCGATGGCCTAGAGGATCTGCGCGAGTTGCCGTGGCATGCGCGGCGCGCCAGGCTGGAGGCATTCGCCGCGCCGCTCGACCCACAGCGGTTCGATGTCTCCGCGCTGATCGAAGCGGAGGATTTCGCCGCGCTCGAAGAATTGCGCGCCGGTGCGCGCGACGCGGCGATCGAGGGGGTGATGCTCAAGCGGCGCGATCTCCCCCTATGTCGCCGGGCGGCGCGTCGGGCTGTGGTACAAATGGAAACGCGACCCGCTCACCGCCGATTGCGTGCTGATGTATGCCCAGCGCGGCAGCGGCAAGCGCTCATCCTTCTATTCCGACTATACCTTCGGCGCATGGACCGATGGCGGCGAGCTGTTGCCGGTCGGCAAGGCCTATTTCGGGTTCACCGACGAAGAGCTGAAATGGCTCGACCGCTTCGTGCGCAACCACACCGTTGCGCGCTTCGGCCCTGTGCGTGAGGTGGAGAAGTCGTTGGTGCTGGAGGTCGCGTTCGATTCGATCCACGCATCCAAGCGGCACAAATCGGGCCTCGCGATGCGCTTCCCGCGGATCAGCCGCATCCGCACCGACAAACCCGCGCATGAGGCGGATACGATCGCGGGGCTGGAGCGGCTGGCTACGTAGGCACGTTCGCCTCCAGCTCGTCGAGCCACGGCCTCGCCACGCCGTCCGACGGCGCGCGCCAGTCGCCGCGGGGGGAGAGCGCGCCGCCGGCCGACACCTTTGGCCCATTCGGGATCGCGCTGCGCTTGAACTGGCTCTGCGCGAAGAAGCGGATCAGGAATCTCTCCAGCCAGTGGCGGATCGTGGGCAGGTCATAGGCGACGCGCTGGTGCGGCGGCACGCCCAGCGGCCATTCGCCCGCATCGGCATCCTTCCACGCCTGCCATGCCAGAAACGCGATCTTCGACGGCGCGAGGCCGTGGCGCACGACATAATGGACGAAGAAATCGTTGAGCGCGTACGGACCGATCTTCGCCTCGGTGCTCTGCATCGCGCCGCTGGCGTCGGCGGGGACGAGTTCGGGCGAGATTTCCTGCGCCAGGATCGCGTCGAGCACCGCATCGGTCTCCGCGTCGAACTGGTTGGTCGCGACGCACCAGCGGATCAGGAACTGGATCAGCGTCTTGGGGACGCCGGCATTGACGGCGTAGTGCGACATATGGTCGCCGACGCCATAGGTGCACCAGCCCAGCGCCAGCTCCGACAGGTCGCCAGTACCCAGCACGAACCCGCCGCGCTGATTGGCGAGGCGGAAGAGATAATCGGTGCGCAGCCCGGCCTGAACATTCTCGAAGGTGATGTCGTAGACCGGCTCGCCGTCCGCATAGGGATGGCCCATGTCGGTCAGCATTTGCCGCGCAGCCGGGCGGATATCGACCTCTTCGGCGGTGATGCCCAGCGCCTTCATCAGCGCCCAGGCATTGCCCTTGCTCCTCTCGCCGGTGGCAAAGCCGGGCATGGTGAAGCCGAGAATGTCGCTGCGCGGTCGGCCCAGCCGGTCCATCGCCTTGGCCGCGACGATCAGCGCATGGGTCGAATCGAGCCCGCCCGAAATGCCGATGATGATCTTGCCATTGCCGGTCGCGACCATGCGCTTGCGCAGCCCCTCGACCTGGATGTTGAAGGCTTCGTAGCAATCCTCGTCGAGCTTTTCGGGCGCGTTGGGGACGAACGGAAAGCGGCGGATCGCGCGGTGGAGGCCGATATCGTCGAACCCCGGCTGATGCTCGAACGCGATGCGGCGAAAGCGCTGCTCGGGATGACCGGCGGCGGCGGCATTGTCGTTGAACGTGCCGAAGCGCATCCGCTCCTGCCGCAGCCGCGCGACATCGATATCGGCGGTGATCAGCTCGTCCTCGAGGTCGAACCGGCCCGATGCGGCGAGCAGTTCGCCCAGCTCATAGATCAGGCTCTGCCCGTCCCAGGCGAGGTCGGTGGTGCTCTCACCCGGCCCCGATGCGGAGAAGAGATAGGCCGATGCGGTGCGGCTGGATTGCGCCGCGCACAGCAATGCCCGCTCGCGCGCCTTCCCGATGACGATGTTGCTGGCCGATAGGTTGCACAGGATTGTCGCGCCCGCCATCGCGCCGAAGGTGGAAGGGGGCAGCGGCCCCCAGAAATCCTCACAAATCTCGGCATGGAAGACGAAATCGGGCAGGTCGGCGGCGGCAAAGATCAGGTCGGTGCCGAATGGTGCGGTCTGGCCAGCAAGTTCGACCGTGCCCGACAGGCCGATGCCCGAAGCAAACCAGCGCTTCTCATAATATTCGCGGTAATTGGGGAAATAGCTTTTGGGCACCACGCCCAGCACCCGCCCGCGTGCGATGATCACCGCGCAATTATACAGCCGCCCGTTGCGTTCCAGCGCCGCGCCGACCAGCAGCACGGGTTTCAGCTTCGCGCTCGCCGCGATCAGCTCGTCCAGGCCCTGCGTCGTGGCGCGCAGCACCGCATCCTGCAGGTGCAGATCGTCGATCGCGTATCCGGTGATGCCAAGCTCGGGGAACAGCAGCAGGTCGGCACCCGCCGCATCGCCCTGTTTCGCCAGCGCGATGTGCGACGCGGTGTTCGCGGCGATATCGCCCGCGCTCGCGCTGGGTGTGCACGCGCCGACGCGCACCATTCCATGCGCGTGGATCGAGTGGAACCGGTGCTTTGCCACTAACCTATCGCCTCGCCGATCATCTCCAGTGCGACGCGCATACAGGCAATTCGGGTCGGTCCGCGACCAATATCGCCAAAATGTTCTTCGCGATGCGCGGTCGGGCGGCCATTTCGGGCGCAGGCGAAGTGGACAAGGCCGGGTTCGTCATCAGGTCCGCCGGGTCCGGCAAAGCCGGTGATGGCGAGCGCGATATCCGCGTGACTCGCCGCCAGCGCCCCCTCCGCCATCGCCACCGCGACCTCGCGGCTGACCGCATTGCAACGCTCGACCGTGTCGCGCGCAATGTGCAGCAACTCGCACTTGGCATCCTTCGAATAGACCACGAAGCCGCGCTCGAACGCGGAGCTGACACCTTCGACATCGGTGAGCAGCGATGCGAGCATCCCGCCCGTGCAGCTTTCGGCCGTGGAGAGACTCAGCTTCGCGTCGCAGGCGGCCTGAAGTACGTCGCGCGCGGCGCGATCAACGTCGTCGGGCAGCGCCGGATGAAGCGTTTCGGTCATGCGATCCTCCCGATGGTGGGGGGATCAACGCGTGGGGCGGGCCGGTTGCTCCGCCTCAGACCTTGGTCGCGTAGATCATCCGGCCTTCGCCGAGCAGCGCGAACAGCGTGTCGAGGTCGCGCTCACCCACCGCGAAACAGCCCTGGCTGCGGCCGAGCTTGCCATGCTTGGCGATCATCTCGGGGTTCGAATACCAGGCGGCATGGACCACGATCGCGCGGTCGAGCGCGTTGTAATTGGTCGGGTCGAGCCCGATCAGCCGCTGTGACAGCTGATGCTTGCCGACATAATAGTTGGCGGCGAGGAACGCGCCTTCGCAGGTCGCTTCCGAATTCACCTCGTTCGAGAAGCGCTGGAGCATGCCGGTATGCTCAGGGTCGGACCCGATGCCGTGGCTGACCAGCATCGAGCGCGTGGCGCCGTTGATCATGTCCACGAAGTGGAAGCGCAGTCGCGAGCTGGGCAGCGAAAAATCGGCGATCGCGATCCGGTCCTGCTGGCGGATGCGGGTCGAATGGCGCTGCATCGCCGCGACCGCGCGCTCGAACAATTCGGGGCGAATGCCGCGCGGCGCACTGGCGACCGCGCGCGGCGCGGCGGGAACTGGCGTGGCGACCGGCGGTGGCGGCACGGGAACCGGCGTGGCGGGGAGAACCGCAGTGGTCACGCTGCGCGCGGCGCATCCGGCGAGCAGGCCGGTGCCCGCAACCATGCCGGCGGTCCTCAGGAAAGCGCGGCGGGATGCCGCAACGTCAATCATCTTGTCCATGCGACCTCTGTGCCCCCACAAACTTCGCCTATCGGATGTGAACTATAGCAAAGGTCGCGGCCGATCTGTCCTAAGGGACTCCACGGTTGTGCGTCGGTTCGCCGCAGAGTCGGAGCGCCTTGTCGAAGCTTGTGCCAAATCGAGCGTGGCGATCAACGCGGCTTACGGCTTCGTGGCGGGTGCCAGGCACGCGTTCGAATCTGCGACCCAATCCACTTCATCTGTCGCAGGGACCTTGACCTTTGCGGGTGGCGCGGTCTTGGCCGCACCGGGCGTATAGGTGATCCAGCCCATGCTGTTGTCGAACCCGGCGATTCGCTGATTGTCCTTGCGCGCAGCATCTGCGTCAATCTCCGGCTGCTCGACCCTGGAGGCGCGCACCATGCGGATCGACTCCGGGCGGACGTCGAAGGCGCGGTAATAGTTGATCCCGAACATGCGCGTGTCGAAGCCGGCTCGCGTCGTCCAGGCGCCTGTCCGCGCGGATGCAGGAACGCGCACCGTTGTCACATGGCAGGTAAAACTCGGCTCCTTGTAGAACGGGATCTGTTGATCCTGTTGCGCTGCGCGCACCCGCCGCTCTGGCGGACTGAAGCCGCCGCCAGGCAGCGCCATCGATCGCTCGCCGCCGTCATCGTCCCAATCTGGAGCCCATGTCCCGGTGACCGTGAGTATGCTGGCCCCGGCCTTTGTGTCGTAGCGCCATTTGACATCCTCGACGCTTTGCCACGTGTCGCCGACGATCTCCTGCCGAAAGCTCTCGGTAAGCTGGCCCGGGGTCAGCCCGGACAGCTGGACCTGCTGCTGCAGGCCCTTGATGCCGCGCATGATCGACGTCGTGGTGACACGGGGAGGCGCATCGAATCCAGCACTCGCGTCAAGATCGACCAGCTGGGTCTCATCCGGCTTCTGTGCCGGCGACCACGGCCGCGCCTCGATCCCGCTGCCTTCCGCGCTGAGCGGAAGCACCCAACGATAGGGCAGTATCGGCGCGGTGGACGGCGGGGCGGCCGACGGCAAGGTTCCGTCCATCCAGTAAATGCCATCGCCGATCCGTGCCCGGACCAGGACATGGTCAAACATGCGCGGGCTGGGCAGACGGGCGTCGAGACCGTCGTCGCTGCCGTTGTTGTTGGCGAGCACCGCCTCCGCCGTGATCCGAGACGGGCGAGCAGGGCGAGCAGCATGGCCGTCTTGCCCTTGCAATCGCCATAGCGCCGTTGCCATGTTTCCTCGGCGGTCGCGGGGGTCAGATTGCCGCTGTCCAGGCCGACATAGATGTAGCGGACATCCTGCTGGACCAGCTTCAGCGCCGCCCGCGCCCGTTCCATCGGATCGGCATGCGCCGCAGCGATGCGGTCGGCTTCGCGGGCGAGTGCCGATCCATCGGCCAGCTTCGCCGCCCTGACATAGAGTGGCGCGAAATGGCGTGAGATCGACTTCCAGTCCGCGAAGTCGCTATATTCGACGATCCGTTGCCATTGGTACCGCGACGGTGCGTCCTTTGGGGGTACAAGCAGGGCGGGGTTGTCGAACTTGAGTTCAAGTCCGTCCTCGCTCAGCTGTGCGGCTCCGGTCAGATCGGGTGTCAGCTTGATTGCGGGCTTCTGACCCTTGTCCCAGCTCAGTCCGAGCCGGTAGCGCCCTGGGGCGGGGTTCGGCCCAAGCATCAGGAAACCTGAATCCTGCCCGGCGAGCGTGGGATCACTTACCCGCGTGGTAAAGGCAACTTCCAGCTCATCTCCCACGCGCAGGTCAGCGACCTTCAGCACCGCCGTAAGCACGCCGTTGAGCATCATCGCCTCGAGCTGATCCTCTCGACGCAGTACCTCGAACTTGGTGGTCTTGAGCACATCGATGATCTGTCCGTCGCGATGCACCCTGACCATGTGGACAATCGGCGCCCCGTGTGCGGGATTCCATGCGATCGAAATATTGCCCGCCTGCAGGGCGTTGGGGTGAAGAATGCGGAAATGATAGCCAAGATGCTGGTTCAGTCCTTTGGCATCCAACCGCACCAGCACGTCCTGCCGCCGCACGAAAACCAGTCCGCCGGGATTATCCGGAACCGCGAGCGGCGTGGACGGTGACACCCAATTCGGAACCGGGCCGCGCCCGACACCATCCGCCTGAGCGAGTGCAGGCAGTGGCCCAACCAGCGCTGCGACCAGCAGCGGAGCAACGAAACGGCGCATCTTATCCCCCCGATTTCACTCCATAATGTCCCAGCGGGCTTCAGATGCAACGCCAATCAGGTGGGGCGAGCCCACTGTACTTAGGAAATTTCCGTGATGTGCGGGGGGAAAGGGCTACGGCACCACCTTGCCCTGAACGGCGTTAACCATGATATGTGGGGCATTCGCCCGCGTAACGATGGAGTCTTGCGAATGGCGTCTGCGATGGCGCGGACAGTGCGGGCAGTGGCATTCGGCCTAATGCTGTGCGTGGCGGTTCCGGCCGGTGCGCAGGAGGTAGCGGCGGATAGCTCGGCCGAAATCCTGCTCCGCAACGGCCAGTGGACCTGGATCGAGGACGCGGCTTTTCAGCCTGCGGGCGGCGCGTCGGGCGTCACCATCCTGATCAGCATTCCCGCCCAGGTCGCCTATGTTTATCGCGACGGCGTGCTGATCGCGGCCTCGACGATCTCGACCGGAAAGCCGGGCAAGCGCACGCCCGCGGGTGAGTTCACCATCCTGCAAAAGCGGGTGCATCACCGCTCCAATCTCTACAGCAACGCGCCGATGCCGTTCATGCAGCGGCTGACCTGGGACGGGATCGCGCTGCATGCGGGGAAGCTGCCCGGCTATCCCGCATCGCATGGCTGCATCCGTTTCCCGATGGAGTTTGCGAGACGCCTGTTCGGGATCACCGCACTCGGCACCGCAGTCTCGGTCGTGGATTACGAGATCGTCGATCCCCGCGTCCGCCGCGGCGCGCCGCGCCTTCCGCCGACGCAAATGGCGAAGCGCGCCGATCCGCCCTTTCTGCGCGCCGACTATGCCGCTTTCCGCACCGGCGATTATGACGTGGTGACGTCGAGCAACGATGTGATCATCCCCGCTTCAGGCGGCCAGTCGGTCTCACCTGAAGGTGTCGTCTTCGCGCCCATGGAACCGGTGGTGCAGAAGACGCGGCGGAAGCGCTAGGCTTGTTTCAGCTTCGCTGAAATGCGGCACTGGCCCGTTCCCCCACCCGGCCGCCCAAGCAGAATATCCTAGATGGGTGGCCGGGTGGGGAGCGGGCCGGTGCCGCACCCGGCGTTAGCCGGGTCAACTAACTGTCGGTGGGCTTGTAGTTCACCGGTTCGACCGACCAGGCGAACGGTCGCAACGGCCCGCCGAGTGCGGCGACCAGCGCGTCCTCGATCCGCCGCCGACTCTCCGCCGCGATCGCCTTGCGACCGGGAAAGTCATGCGGGTCGAACGGGTCGAGATAGGTGATGCGCAGCGGAAAGCTGCCCTTGCGCGACAGAATGCGCCGCGCATTGTTGATCCCGCCCTCATCGCCGACCCAACCGATCTCTTCACCCGCCGCGCCATAATCGAGCAGAACCGGCTGGACCATCACGCCCGGCGGCGGGGGTTCGAGCACGCGCAACATCGGCGTCTTGAACGGCAGCAATGACTTGCCGTCGGTGGTCGTCCCCTCCGGAAATACGGTGATCGCCCAGTTTTCCGCGAGCGCGTCGCGCAGCGCGTTGATCTGTTCGGCGACCCCCATCCGGTTCTCGCGCTTCACATAGACGGTGCGGTTGAGCCCCGCGAGCCATCCGACAACCGGCGATGCGCCGATCTCCGCCTTGGCGACGAAGGCAGTCCCGCTCGCCCCGCCCAGCGCGAGGATGTCGATCCACGACAGATGGTTGGAGACGTAAAAGACGTCGCGCCGCAACGGCGTGCCGACGATCTCGACCCGCGCCCCGGCGATCCGCCCGGCGCGTCCCAGAAACCAGCGCGGCCACGGGGAGGGGAGGCGCAGCAGCCGCCAAAGGTAATGCATCGGCACATGGGTCAGCACCGCGAGCAGCAACAGCCCGACCCGCCGCCAGAATCGAAACAATTCTGTTGCGGTCAGCGGGGTCGGCAGCCCAAGGGCGGCGTCGTGGCGCCGCGGATCGACGCCATCGGCCATTGCCTCAGGTCTTGCGCTCGAGCGCGACGCCGTACAGTTCCATTCGGTGATCGACCAGTCGGAAGCCGAGCCGCTCGGCGATCTGCTTTTGCAGCAATTCCAGCTCGGGATCGACGAACTCGATCACCTTGCCCGTTTCGACATCGATCAGGTGATCGTGATGCGCCTCGGGCGCGGGTTCGTAACGCGCACGGCCGTCACCGAAATCGTGGCGGTCGAGAATGCCCGCCTCCTCGAACAGCCGCACCGTGCGATAGACGGTCGCGATCGAGATGCCCGGATCGATCGCCGATGCGCGGGCATAGACCTTCTCGACGTCGGGATGGTCATCCGCTTCGGACAGGACGCGCGCGATCACCTTGCGCTGTTCGGTAATGCGCAGGCCCTTTTCGTGGCACAGCGCTTCGAGATCGATCTTGCGGCTCATTGGGACGGTGTAGCGGCAACCGCGGCGGGGGAAAAGGGGCGGAGCGCGTTTGCTGTGCCGGTCGGCGCGTTCGGTCCCGGGCCGGTGCCACCAATCCGCAACGCAAAAACGCCGGGGCGGGGGTGATCCGCTCCGGCGTCTGCAAATCCGATATGGAAACTTCAGCGCTTGCGGCGCTTGGTGCCCAGGCCGATCTTCTTCGCCAGGGTGCGGCGCTGTTCGGCATAGTTCGGCGCGACCATCGGATAGTCGGCGGGCAGGTTCCACTTGGCGCGATAGTCATCCGGGGTCATCTGATAATGAGTCATCAGATGGCGCTTCAGCATCTTCAGCTTCTTTCCGTCCTCAAGGCAAACAATGAAGTCCGGCTTGATCGAAGAGCGAATCGAAACGGCAGGCTCCTGCTTCTTCACTTCGGGTTCAGGCTTCGCACTACCCAGATTGGCGAGTGCGCCGTGAACGTTGGAAATGAGCAGCGGAAGATCGGAAACTGCCACGCTATTATTGCTGACATGCGCCGCAACAATATCCGCGGTCAGCGTGATCAGCGTTTCCTGCATGTCATTCTGCGTGTCCATTTTCGTCCTTTCACATAACGCGGCGGCGATAAGATTTACGGGCCGTCAATTGAGCTATCACGCCATGACGCGACCTTTGCAAGTCATTCTGTCCGATTTCGGGTGGGATCAGTCGAGCATTTTGGAAAATGTGTGCGCGTCGAACAGCTTGCCGTCATTTCCGCGATAGTAATCGCGACGTTCACCTATCTTCCGGAATCCTTCGCCCTGATAGAGCGCAACCGCGTCGTTGTTCGCGCGGACTTCCAGATGCATCATCGTCGCGCCGCGAATCCGTGCATCGGCGATCACCGACCGCAGCAGAACCCCGCCGATCCCGCGACGGCGCAATGTGGGGCAGGTCGCCAGCAACAGCAGTTCGGATTCGTCGAGCACCGCGCGGGCGAGCGCGAATCCCGCGACCCGCTCGTCGACACGGGCCAATGTCAGCCACGCGCCGGGCAGCGCCAGCATCCCCAGGCACTGGCTGGGCGTCCATGCCTCGCCATAGCGAGGTTCGAACGCCTCGCCCATGATCGCGTTCACCGCGCGCAAATCGGCGGCGTCGCCGCGAACGATCTCGATCGGCCAGGGCGCGGTGCTCATGCCGCGATCGGTTTGGCGTCCGGCGCGCGACCATAGATCGGGCGCGGCGGCAATGCGCAGAGGGCGGCGGGGAGCAGTCGGGCGTCGGCGGCGCGGGGCAATGCCTCGCGCAGATCGAGTGCGGGGTCGAGCACGGCGAGGTGGCGCACGCCGTTGCCGACCGCGACCCGCCCGGCCAATTGCGCGCGCGCGGCTTCGGGCTTCAGCGACGCAAAGGGCGCGATCTGCGCGAGCTGGCGGTCATAGGCGGCCATGAACACCTCACCATGCCCGCCTTCGAGCACGACCGCCACCTCCGCGATACCCGGATCGGCAGCAAACGCGCCGGCGGCAACCAGCGGCAGCGAGGAAAAGCCCTGCGCCGTGATGCCCCAACCAAATGACAGCCCGCGCGCAGCGGCGATGCCGACGCGGATTCCGGTAAAGCTGCCCGGCCCGCAATCGACCAGGATCGCTCCGGCGCGGCCGCCATCGGGCAACTCGGCGATCATCGGCACCAGCCGCTCGGCATGGCCGCGTCCGACTTCCGCGTGATTTTCGGCGACCAGCGTGTCGCCGTCAATCAGGGCGACCGAACAGGCGGCGGTCGCCGTCTCGATGACGAGAAGCCTAGGCAATCTTGTTGAACTTCCCGAATTCGGGGCGCGGCGAGCGGCCGAAGATGGTCGCGGGATCGCCCTTGCCGAAGGTCGAGATGAAATTGACGCGCACCGACGGCTGGTCGGCGAGGAATGCCGCCTCGACCTTTGCCGCGTCGAACCCCGACATCGGCCCGGTGTCCCAGCCCAGTGCGCGCGCCGCCATGATGAAATAGGCGCCCTGCAGCGACCCGTTGCGGAACGCGCTGTCGCGGCGCTTTTCCTGCGGCCCGACGAACCAGCTCTTGGCGTCGGTATGCGGGAACAGCCAGGGCAGTTCCTCATGGAAGTCGAGATCCATGCCGATCACCACCGCAGCGGGTGCCTTGCGGATCTTGTCGGGGTTGGTCCCGGTCGCGCATTCGGCCAGCTTGTCCTTCGATGCCTGCGACAGGCACCAGACGAAGCGCGCCGGCTGCTGGTTGGCCGAGGTCGGCCCCATCTTCACCAGATCGTAGATCGCCTCGATATCCGCCTGGGTCACTTCACCCGGCAGATAGCCATTATAGGTGCGCGCGGTGCGGAACAGCGTGTCGAGCGCGGCGTCGTCGAGCGGCGTTCCCATCAGACGGCCCGCACTTCGGTGACTTCGGGTACATAATATTTGAGCAATTGTTCGATCCCGTTCTTGAGTGTCGCACTCGATGAGGGGCATCCGGCGCAGGCACCCTGCATCTGCAGATAGACCTTGCCCTTGTCGAAGCCGCGATAGACGATATCGCCGCCATCATTGGCGACGGCGGGGCGCACGCGCGTCTCGATCAGATCCTTGATCTGCGCGACGATGTCGGCATCCTCGGGATCGTCGGTGAAGTCGGCTTCGGGCGGGGGGGACGCTGAAGCCGGCGCTGCCCTGGCGGAACAATGGCATGTCGGCGCTGAAATGGTCGAGCAATATGCCGAGCACATCGGGCTTCAGGCCGGACCAGTCGACCCCCGGCGCGGCGGTTACCGAGATGAAGTCGCGGCCGAAGAATACGCCGGTGACATCACCCAATCGGAACAGCGCATCGGCCAGCGGCGACACCTCTGCTTCCTCGGGCGTGGCAAAGTCGCGCGTGCCGCTGTCCATCACGGAGCGGCCGGGCAGGAATTTGAGCGTCGCCGGGTTGGGCGTCAATTCGGTTTCGATCAGCATGGCCCCCATTTGGCGACGAACGCGCGCCGCATCAAGCGAACAGCGGGAAACCATTTGTTGCCGCGCCATCGGCGCATGATCGGCGCGCTTCCCTTTTGCGTGCAGTCGGAGTAAGGCACCGCGACTTTTTCTGATCCGTACCAAGAGGTTTGTTTGGCCAAGGAAGAACTGCTTGAAATGCGCGGCCGTGTTGTGGAGCTTCTCCCCAACGCGATGTTCCGTGTGAAGCTTGAGAATGATCACGAGATTCTCGGCCATACCGCCGGCAAGATGCGCAAGAACCGCATCCGCGTGCTGGTCGGTGACGAGGTGCTCGTCGAACTGACGCCCTATGACCTGACCAAGGGCCGCATCACCTATCGCTTCAAATAAGGGCCGCGTCATGCGGCTCGTGCTTGCCTCCACCTCCCCGCGCCGCCGCGATCTGCTGGCGCGGATCGGCGTCGTGCCGGATCGCGTGGCGGCTCCCGATATCGACGAGAACCCGTTGAAGGCCGAGTTGCCGCGTACCTATGCGCTGCGGCTGGCGGAGGCCAAGGCGCGCGCGGTGGACCGGGCTGACGATGAGATTGTCCTGGCGGGCGACACCACCATCGCGCTCGGTCGCCGCATCCTGCCGCCTGCCGAGACCGAGGATGTGCAGCGCGACCTGTTGGCCAAGCTCTCCGGACGCCGCCATCATTGCCTGTCGGCGGTGTGCCTGATCGGCCGTGACGGGCGTGCCCGCGTGCGCCTGTCCGACACGGTCGTCGCGTTCAAGCGGCTGAGCGAAGCCGAGATCGATCGTTACATCGCGTGCGGCGAGGGGCTGGGCAAGGCGGGGGGCTACGCCATTCAGGGTCGCGCAGAAGCGTTCGTGCGCTTTATCTCCGGCACCCATTCGGGCGTGGTCGGGCTGCCGCTCTACGACACCCGCGCCTTGCTGGAGACTGCCGGATACGATCTTGGCTGAGTGGCTCTACGAAGCAGGGATCGGCGAGAACCGCGCTGCGCTCGTCGCACGCGGCACCATCCGCAAGGCGCGGATCGAGCTGCCGGGCCTCCGCGCCGACACGGTCGCCATCGCCAAGCTGATCGACCGCGGCACCGGCAAGGTGATGCTGGCAGATCGCGGTGAGGCGCTGTGCGACCCGCTGCCCAAGGGGGTGACGCAGGGCGTGTCCTTCCCGGTGCGCATCGTCCGCGAAGCCGTCGCCGAGCGCGGACGGATCAAGCTGCCCAAGGCGGTACCCGCGCCCGATGCCACGCCTGCGCCCGGCCCCGATTTGCTCGCGCGCATCACCGCGAGTGGCATTCCCGTCCGCCATTGCCGGCCGCATGAAGCGGATGCGCTGGAGGAAGCGGGCTGGTCCGAAGTGCTGGAGGAAGCGCGCGCCGGCGAGATTCGCTTCGCCAGCGGCGCGCTGCTGCTCTCGCTCACCCCGGCGATGAACCTGTTCGATGTCGATGGCGGCCCGCCGTTGGGACCGCTGTCGATCGACGCCGCGCATGCGGTTGCCGCAGCGATGGAGCGGCTCGACATTGCCGGGTCGGTCGGGGTCGATTTCCCGACGCTCGCCAACAAGAATGAGCGCAACGCGGTCGGCGAGGCAATCGACGCCGCCTTGCCCCAGCCGTTCGAGCGGACTGCGATGAACGGTTTCGGCTTCCTTCAGATCGTCCGGCGCAAGACGCGCATGTCGCTGCCCGAGCTGATCGCCGCCGACCCGGTCGGCGCAGCGCTGCGGGCCGAATTGCGCCGCCTCGAACGCCTTCCCCCGCCCGCGCCGGATACCCATATCCTGCCCGCAGCGCTGCTGCGCCGGATCGAGCGTGAGCCCGACTGGACCGCGCAACTCCACCGCCGCACCGGCGGACATACGCGTTTTGTGGAAGCAACATGAAGACCGATTGCCCGATCTGCGGCGCCAAGCCGACGCCCGAGTTCAAGCCGTTCTGCAGCCGCGGCTGCAAGGATCGCGACCTGCTGCAATGGCTGGGCGAAGGCTATCGCATCCCCGGCCGCGCCGCCGATCCGGAAGAATTGCAAAGCGGGCTGGACAGCGGCCAACCCCGCGACTAAGAGCGCGCCTTCATCCGTGCCCGGATAGCTCAGTTGGTAGAGCATGCGACTGAAAATCGCAGTGTCGGCGGTTCGAATCCGTCTCCGGGCACCACTTTCCAGACATTGTCGAGTGTATGTTTCAGCCAGGCGTGAAACACGTGCGGCACCGCCTCACTGGCGGCGCAGCGTCTTGTCGAACCCCTCATTCGCCTTGGTCATTTTCGCCACCTTCCTGAACCAGGCGCGTACATGCCGCTCGAACCGGGCGTCGTCGTACAGGCCGGTCGCGCGATACTCGTCCTGAGCGATCAGATCCTTGATGCGTTTGGCGAACGCCACCTGATCGTCGACCGGGGCGTCGGCCAGCGCGCGGCACGCATATTCCTCTGCAGCGGCCTGATCATAGTCGTCGCGATAGTCATAGCCGCGCCGATCCGCCGCCGCCTGATCCAGCCGCGATGCCACGAGGCGGCGTTCGAGCCAGGTGCGGACCAGCGCCGCGTCCCAGGGCTTGGATGGGGTCGTCATGGCAGGTTCCAGTTCGTTTCGCGGCAACTTCATGATAGCGGCATCGCGCTATGGCCCGCAGGCGTTCAAAACACGATCCCTATGATCACCTTCCACCGGAGGACGAGGCGCCACCTGCGCCGGTGCTCTGCTGGCTGTGCGGCCGCCCGACCGGCAAGACAATCGTCTGGCACCATCCCGTACCCAAGAGCCGTGGCGGCCGCGACGTCGTGCCGATGCATTCGATCTGTCAGCAGACGGTGATCGCCAACTTCACCAATTCCGAACTGCAGCGCCACGGGATGGAAGTCGCGGGGCTGCTCGACAATCCGAATGTCCGCAAGTTCGTCGATTGGGTTGCCAACAAGGATCCCGATTTCACCGCGACCATCGCCAAGAAGCAGCGGTGAAAGCTATACCGGCAGCGCCGTGGTCGACTTGATCTCCGACAGCGCGACCGTCGAGTTGATTTCCTGCACCCCGGGCAGGCGCGAGAGTTTTTCGAAGAAGAATTGCTCATAGGCCTCGATATCCGCCGCGACCACGCGCAGCATGAAATCGACCGTCCCCATCAACACATAGCATTCGAGCACTTCGGGCAGCTCGTGAATCGACGCGGCGAATTCGTCGAGATTGGCGCGGCCATGCGCGTTGAGTTTCACCAGAGCGAAGACCTGCGCGCGCAGCCCGATCTTGCGCCGGTCGAGCAGGGCGACGCGCCGCTTGATATAGCCCTCGCGCTCCAACCGGTCGATCCGCCGCCAGCAGGGGGAGGGCGACAGGCCGACCGCTTCGGCCACCGCCGCAGTCGAGAGCGAGGCATCCTCCTGGAGCACGCGGAGAATGCGGCGATCGTGCGAGTCGAGTGGTTCGGGCATGAATTGACCTAGATTGCGGCGATATGCGGTCAGAGTTTAGCCAATTCTCGCCAAAACGCGAACAAATAGGTCAGAAAATTCCGGTGTCAGCCGTTACGATCGGGGCTTCGCGATCAAGGTGACCCGCTATGCCCGAATTCTCCGCCCCCGTTCCGCCCGAAGAGGTGCTGCGCCTCGACGACCCGCAATCGGGCCTGTCGGGGGTGATCGTGATCCATTCGACCGCGCTCGGCCCGGCGGCGGGCGGGTGCCGGTTCCACCGCTACGCCAGCGATGCCGACGCAGTGACCGACGCGCTGCGGTTGGCGGAGGGGATGAGCTACAAGAATGCGCTGGCCGGGCTGCCGCTGGGCGGGGGCAAGGCGGTGGTGCGGATGCCCGACGGGCCGTTCGATCGCACCGCATTGTTCCGCGCATTCGGGCGTGCGGTCGCATCGCTGGGCGGGCGCTATGTGACCGCCGAGGATGTCGGGACGAGCGTCTCGGATATGCAGTGCGTCGCCGATAGCACGCGCCATGTCGCGGGCCTTCCAGCGCGCGTCGGAGCGGCGGGGGGCGATCCGTCGCCCTGGACCGCGCTCGGCGTGCTGCGGTCGATGGAGGTTGCAGTGCAGCGCCATCTGGGTGCGTCGCTGTCGGACGTGACCGTCGCGGTGCAGGGGCTGGGCCATGTCGGCTTCGCGCTGTGCGAACAACTCCACGACGCGGGCGCACGGCTGGTCGTCGCCGAACCGCGTGCCGAAGTGGCGGCGGAGGCCGCGCGGCGCTTTGGCGCGAGCGTGGTGGCGTCGGAGGAACTGGTCTCCGCAAAGGCCGAGGTGTTCGCCCCCTGCGCGCTCGGCGGCGTGCTCGACGCGGTCGCAGTGGAGCGGATTCAGGCCGCAGTGGTATGCGGCGCGGCGAACAACCAGCTGGCAAGCCCGGCACAGGGCGATGCGCTGCTCGCGCGCGGCATCCTGTATGCGCCCGATTATGTCGTCAACGCGGGCGGGATCATCAACGTCGCCGCCGAACATCTCGGCTGGGGCGTCGATGAAGCCCGCGCGCGGGTCGAGGCGACTGGCGAGCGGCTGGCTGCGGTGCTCGACCATGCAGCCGCCGAACGGATCGCGCCGCATGCTGCCGCCGATCGCCTCGCCCGCGCGGCCATCGCCCGCGCGCCTCGCCAGCCGGGGCTCGCCGCCTGACATGTCCTTCAGCGAGTCGATGGGCACCGCGACCTTTGTCGTGACCGCTGCGCGCTGCCCGCAATTGCTGTGCCGCCTGCTCGGGCTGTTCGCGCAACAGGACCGGATGGTCGACGCTCTATCGGTCGAGGCACGCCCGCGCGGCTATCGCGCCGCGATCACCATTGCCGGGATCGACGCGCACCGCGCCGAGATCATCGGACACAAGATGCGCGCAATCGTCAGCGTGCGCACCGTGCGGCTTCGGTTCGGCTGACTCCGATATCTCGCGATCCGATTTGACAATTCTCTAAATAGGATCATCATCGCCAGATCAGGACGATTCACCCGCGTCGCGCCATTGGCTGCACGGGAAGGGTCGCGACGTTACGGGGAAGGGAAACGCGATGCGCGTATGGACGCATAAGGTCAAACTGGCGGTAGCGGCGGTACTCGCGCTGACCGTCGCGATACCGGCTTCAACCCAGCAGGCGCCATTGGTGCCTAAACCGACCGAGGTTCCGGTCGGTGAGACCGCATCGCCCACCACCCCGGTCGGGCTGGACCGGCTGACCAAGACCGATGTCGACACCTGGCTCGACGGATATATGCCCTATGCGCTCGCGCGCGGCGATATCGCCGGCGCGGTGGTCGTGGTGGTCAAGGACGGCGCGGTGCTGACGCAGCGCGGCTTTGGCTATTCCGATGTCGCCAAGCGCGCGCCGGTCGATCCCGACAAGACGCTGTTCCGCCCCGGTTCGACCTCGAAGCTGTTCACCTGGACCGCGGTGATGCAGCAGGTCGAGGCGGGCAAGATCGACCTTGACGCGGACATCAACAAGTACCTCGATTTCACGATTCCCGCCTATGACGGCAAGCCGATCACGATGCGCCAGGTGATGACGCATACGGCGGGGTTCGAGGAGATCATCAAGGGTCTGCTGGCGTTCGATATCCAGCTGAAACCCCTGGGCGACATCCTGAAGGAGCGGATTCCCGAGCGCATCTACGCCCCCGGCACCACGCCGGCCTACTCCAACTATGCGACGGCGCTGGCCGGCTACGTCGTCGAGCGCGTGTCGGGTCAGACGTTCGACGATTATGTCGAGCGCAACATCTTCGGACGCCTCGGCATGCAATATGCCAGCTTCCGTCAGCCGCTCCCCGCCCGGCTCAAGCCGTTCATGTCGCAGGGTTATGAATCGGGTGCGGGCAAGGCGCAGCGGTTCGAACTGATCGGCATGGCGCCCGCCGGCGCGATGTCGGCGAGCGGTGCGGACATGGGCAAGTTCATGCTGGCGTTCCTCAACGACGGCGGCCCGCTGCTCAAGCCCGCGACCACCGCAGAGATGCTCACCGCGCAGAATCTGAGCGTCAAGGGCGGCAACCAGATGGCGCTCGGCTTCTACGAAAACTGGATCAATGGTCGCCGTGCGCTCGGCCATGGCGGCGACACCGTCTATTTCCACACCGACCTGAAGATTTTCCCGGCGGAGAAGGTCGGCATCTATGTCTCGGTCAACAGCCAGGGCAAGGGCGGCGCGCCCGGCGCGGTGCGCGGCGCTTTGGTCGACGGCTTTGCCGATCGCTACCTCCCTGCCGCCGACGCAAAGCCGCCGGTCGAGCTGGCGACCGCGAAGGAACATGCCAAGATGCTCGTCGGCAGCTGGACCAACAGCCGTCGTGTCGCATCGAGCTTCGCATCCTTCGTCTATCTGCTCGGTGAGCAAAAGATCGGGCTCGACGAGGATGGTCGCCCGCTGGTTTCCGGCATCCCCTCGCTCGGCGGCGCGCCGCGCAAGTGGATCGAGGTCGAACCGTTCGTGTGGCAGGATGCCTATGGCAAGGAGCGCCTCGTCGCCGAAGTCCGCGACGGAAAGATCGTCCGCTGGACCTTCGGCATGGTCTCGCCCTTCATGGTGTGGGATCGTACTCCCTGGTATGCGACGGGCGCGTGGCTGATCCCGGCCCTGCTGTTCGCGCTCGCCGTCATCCTGATTACCGCACTCGGCTGGCCGATCGGCTGGATCGCGCGCAAGCGGTACGGGGCGCAGCTTGCACTGACCGGCCCGTCGCGCACGGCCTTCCGTGCCGTGCGCGGGCTTGCCTGGCTGGTCGTGCTGGTGCTGGTCGGCTGGCTGGTCGTGGTCACCGGAATCGAGAATTTCGAAGGCCATGGCAAGAATGACTGGCTGATCCTGACGCTGCAGGCGGTGGGCACGCTCGCCTATCTGGGCCTGCTCGCTGCCTCGGTGTGGAACGCCTGGCTTGCGTTCAAGGGGCGTCGCGGCTGGTTCTCCAAGCTCTGGTCGGTACTGCTGGTGCTCGGCGCCTTCGTCCTTCTGTGGGTGGCGTTGGTGTTCAAGCTGGTGAGTTTCGGCACCGGCTACTGATCGGCTCCGGCGATCCGGGCGCGGCACGCCGCCGCGCCCGGATCGCGCCAAATCACGATTGACAATTGTCCATTTGAGACAACACTATCCCAATCAGAAATACCGCGCGCCGGATTGGACCCGTGCGACAGGCGGGCTCAGGGAGACTCACATGACACGGCATATCAACTCGACCCGTATCGTCCTGTCCCTCTCGACGGCTGCCGCCGCGCTGATGCTCCCGGCATCGGCGCTCGCACAGGATGACGGCACCGGCGTCACCGTCGATCGCGACGAGGTCGTCGTGACCGCGCAAAAGCGCAGCGAGCGCGTCCAGGACGTTCCGATCTCGATCACCGTGGTCAGTGGCGCGGCGATGCAGCAGAGTGGCGCGTCGCAGCTCTCCGACTATGCCGCGTCGATCCCCGGGCTTCAGGTCGACAATGCCGGCTCCCCCGGCCGCTCCACCCTGTCGCTGCGCGGCGTCGCACCGATCGGCCCCAGCGCCACGGTCGGTATGTACCTGGACGATGCCCCGATCGGATCGAGCGGCATCTACAACCGCTCACAGGTCTTCACGCTCGACCTGATGCCCTATGATATCGAGCGGCTGGAGGTGCTGCGCGGGCCGCAGGGGACACTGTACGGCGCCAGCTCGATCGGCGGGCTGCTCAAATATGTGACCGTCCAGCCGGATCTGAACAATCTCACTGTCCGTGGCGGCGCTGAAGTCTTTACCGTGGCGCATGGTGACGGAGTTGGCTGGGCGGGGAACGCCATGGTCAATGTGCCGCTCGTGCCCGATCAGCTCGCGGTCAGCGCCAGCTATGCGCGCCGCGAGACGCCGGGTTATGTCGACAACATCCAGACCGGTGAGGAGGACGTCAACGACGCGGTCCAGCAGGGCGGCCGGGTGGCGTTGCTGTGGCGGCCGGATCCCGCGCTCACCATCAAGCTGAGCGGCGTGTGGCAGTCGGTCGACTCCGACAATGTCAGCATCGTCTACGAAGGCATGGGCAATACGCCGATCGCGCCGGGCAGGTCGTTCTTCAGCACCAACACCCAGCTGGCCGAACCCTTCACCAGCGACTTTCAATTCTACTCGGCCACGATCGGCTATGATCTGGGCTTTGCCGAGCTGAGCTCGACCACCTCCTACAGCAAGCTCGAGATTCTCGAGGTGACCGACGCGAGCCGCGTGTTCGGCGGTATCTTCGGCGGCTTCGCGCCCTATCCGGCGACGCTGGAACAGAAGAAATGGACCGAGGAGCTGCGCCTGACCTCAGCGCCGAGCACCAGCCTCGAATGGATGGTCGGCTTCTTCTACACCGATGAGGACAACACCCACAGCCAGGTGGTCCGCGCGCTCGACGCCAGCGGCACGCCGATCCCCGGCTTCGATCCGTTCGCGATCGTCGGCCTGCCCAACACGTACAAGGAATATGCCGTCTTCGGGAACGCGACCTGGAAGATCAGCGAGAAGTTCCATTTGACCGGCGGACTGCGCTGGGCGCGCAACGACCAGACCTTCACCCAGTCGACCGCAATCCCGCTGCTCGGCCTCAACGCCAGCGGCGACGGCGAATCGTCGGAAGAGATCGTCACCTACAGCGTCAGCCCCCAGATCAATCTGAGCCGCAACTCGATGATCTATGCCCGCGTCGCCAGCGGCTATAAGCCGGGCGGGCCGAACGTCGCGCTGCCGGGCTTCCCCGCCACCGTCGATGCCGAGAAAGTGACGAGCTATGAAGTCGGCGTGAAGGCCAGCTTCCTCGACCGTGCAGTCAGCCTCGATGCGGCCGTGTTCATGCTCGACTGGACCGACCTGCAGACCGCAGCCGCCTTTGCCGCCGGCATCAATGGATTGGTCAACGCCGGCACCGCGCGCAGTCAGGGCGTCGAGGCATCGCTGTCCATCACGCCGATCACGGGCCTGAATGTCGGCGCGAACTTTGCCTATACCGACGCCAAATGCACCGAGACGACGGCTGCCTGTACCGATGGCGACCAGTTGCCGAGCGTGCCGAAGATCGCGGCGGCGATGACTGCGGACTATAGCTTTGCGGTCGGCAGTTCGGCTGAGGCCCGGCTGGGCGGTTCGGTGCGCATCGTCGGGGATCGTATCTCTGCGGTCGAGAGTTCGGCGCTGGCGGTGCCGATCGACGGCTATGCTGCGCTCGACCTCAACGCAGCCGTCACCTTCAACGACAAATGGACATTGCGTGCCTATGCCCGCAACCTCACCGATTCCGAGGGGCGGATCACCAGCAACGTCGCAACCACCAATCCCGGCTTCCTGTCGACCGTGCCGCTGCAACCCCGCACGTTGGGCCTGGCCATCGACCTGTCCTTCTGATCGCGCCGGGCATGAACGCTCCGTTCAACGCGCCGTCGTCGGACGCGACGCTGCCTCAGCCCTATCTGCTCTTTCTGGGGGATACGGTCGAGCGCGGCTTTGCCAAGACCGCGCTGGGGTTGCGCGACTGGGCGGCGGACAAATGCGTGGGGGAGCTGCGGCTGACCGACGCGACCGTGTCGACCGGGCTCCCGCAAATGACGCCGGCTCAGGCGCGGGCACAGGGCGCGCGGGCGATGGTGATCGGGGTCGCCAATCAGGGCGGGATCATCCCGCTCGCCTGGCGCGCGTCATTGGTCGAGGCGCTGGAGGCGGGACTCGATCTGATCGCGGGGATGCATATGCGCCTTGCCGATCTGCCCGAGATCGCGGCCACGGCGCAGCGGCTGGGGCGGACGCTGCACGATGTGCGCGTGCCGCCCGCCGACATCCCGGTCGCGACCGGGCGGAAGCGTAGCGGCAAGCGCCTGCTGACCGTCGGCACCGATTGCGCCTTGGGCAAGAAATACACCGCACTGGCGCTCGCCCGCGCCTTTGCGACACGCGGCGTGCCGACCGATTTCCGCGCGACGGGGCAGACCGGGATCATGATCGCGGGCAGCGGCATCCCGATGGACGCGGTCGTCTCGGATTTCGAGGCGGGTGCGGCTGAGATCCTGTCGCCCGACGCCGCGCCCGATCATTGGGACGTGATCGAGGGGCAGGGGTCGCTGGCGCACCCCGCCTATGCCGCCGTGTCGCTCGGTCTGCTCCATGGCAGCCAGCCCGATGTGTTCGTGGTGTGCCATGAGCCGGGGCGCACTGCGATGCTTGGCACGGCAGGCTATGGCGTGGTCAGCGTCGAGGAGATAGCGAGCCTCGCCATCGCGCTCGGGCGCCGCACCAATCCCGCTATCCGTTGCGGCGGATATTCGTACAACACCGCTGCGCTTGACGCCGACGAGGCCGAGGCGCTGATGGCCGCCGAAAGCGCGCGGCTGGGCCTGCCCGTCGCCGATCCAATCCGCGGCGGTGCCGCATTCGACGCGCTGGTCGACAATTGCCTGAAGGGCGCATGACGATGACCCAACCGACGCTGTTCCAGCGCTTCCTGCTCCCCGGCCTCGCCTTCAAGGGGGTGGTGATCGGGGGCGGCTATGCCACCGGGCGCGAGCTGGCTGAATTCTTCATCCCCAGTGGGCCGCAAGGCGGGTTGATGGCGATGATCCTCGCGATGCTGATCTGGAGCGCGGTGTGCGCCGCGACCTTCGCTTTCGCGCATCTGACGCGCAGCTATGACTATCGCAGCTTCTTCCAGAAACTGCTCGGCCCCGGCTGGATCGCGTTCGAGATCGTCTATGTCCTGCTCCTGGTGCTGATCCTCGCGGTGGTCGGGGCGGCGGCGGGGGAGATCGGGGCGAGCTTTGGCGCACCCGCGATCCTCGGCACGTTGCTCCTCACCGTGACAATCGCTGTGGTGACCGGCATGGGCACCGCATCGGTCGAGCGTCTGTTCAAATATGCTTCGACCCTGCTCTACATCGTCTATGCGCTGTTCCTGATCCTCGGCCTGTGGCTGTTCGGCGACCGCATCGGTGCGAACCTCGCCACGCCGACCCCGACGACGGGCTGGGTGATGGGGGGCATCGCCTATGCCGGCTATAACCTGATCGCCGCCGCCGCAGTGCTGCCGCTCACCGCGCATTTCACCAGCCGCCGCGATGCCGTGATCGCCGGATCGATCGCCGGGCCGCTGGCGATGCTGCCGGCGTTTGGTTTTTTCCTGTGCATGATCGCCTTCTACCCTGCGATCGGCGACGAAACCCTTCCGTCCGCTTTTCTGCTGGGACAGATGAATATTCCGGTGTTCACGATCGCGTTCCAGGCGATGATCTTCGCCGCCTTGCTCGAAACCGGGGTCGGCATCATCCACGCGGTCAATGAGCGCGTGTCCGGCGTCTGGCAGACAAGGCGTGGCGTGCCGCTCGGCAGCGGGCCGCGCGCCGGCATCGCGCTCGCCTTGCTGCTTGGCTGCGTGTTCGTCGCCACCGCGATCGGCCTGATCGACCTGATCGGCAGTGGCTATCGCATGCTCGCCTTCGCGATGCTCGCCGTCTTCGTCCTTCCCGTGATGACCCTGGGCGTCGTGCGCATCCTGCGCGCGCGGCCCGAAGTGGAGACTGTTGCATGATCCGCGCCCTGATCGCGCTTCCCGCGCTGCTGCTCGCCACCGCGCTCCCCGCCGCCGCCGACCTGCCCAAGGGGTTCGCCGAGAAGGTCGAGACGCTCCGCGCGAAAAGCGGCGCGCCCGGCATCGCCATCGCGGTGGTGCACAAGGGCAAGGTCGAACTGGCGCAGGGCTGGGGCACGACCAAGCTCGGCGGCACGCAAAAGGTCGATGCCGACACGATTTTCCAGACCGGATCGACCGGCAAGGCAATGACCGCCGCCGCGCTCGCCATCCTCGTCGATCGCGGCAAGATCAAATGGGACGACCGCGTGATCGACCACATGCCCTGGTTCCGCATGGCCGATCCGTGGGTCACGCGCGAGATCACGATCCGCGACCTGCTGGTCCATCGCAGCGGGCTGGGGCTCGGTGCGGGCGACCTGCTCTACGTCCCGCGCGGCAAGCTGTCGCGCAAGGAGACGGTGAAGCGCCTCGCCTATATCCAGCCCGCGCGCAGCTTCCGATCGGGCTATGCCTATGACAATATCCTCTATTCGGTCGCCGGGCAGCTGATCGAGGAAGTCAGCGGCAAGAGCTGGGAAGACTTCATGGCGCAGGACGTGTTCGCCGCGGGCGGGATGACCAGCGCGACGGCGAATTACGAAAGCCGCCTCGCCAACCCCAATCGCGCGCATCCGCACGCTCGGATCGGCGGCGCAGTGCGCGGCGATGGCCCCGTGTCGATGCTCGACGAGCGTGCGGCGGAGCTTGGCCGCGCGGCGCTCCCGGCGGGCGGCCTCGCGCTCAGTGCCAAGGATCTCGCGCGCTGGCTCCAGATCCAGTTGGCCAAGGGCGCGCTGCCCGGTGGCGGGCGCCTGTTCAGCGCGGCGCAGTCGGCGGAGATGTGGAAGGGGGTGACGCTCCAGCCGATCTCACCGATGCCCGGCCAGCTCGCGCCGCTGACCCCCAATTTCAGCTCTTACGCGCTCGGTTGGAGCGTCACCGACTATCGCGGTGTCCGCGTGATCGCGCATGGTGGCGCGGTATTCGGCGCGATCGCCTATGTCATCCTGCTCCCGGATCAGGAGGTCGGCATCGCCGGGGTGGTCAATGCCGAGGAGACGGCGCTGCTGCGCGGGGTGATCCATACATTGGTCGACCATTATCTGGGCGTGCCAGATCAGGATTGGCCGACGCGCTTCAACAGCTTCATCGAACAACGCATCACCGGGGCGAAGGCGGCGCTGTCGACCACCCGCGCTGCACCCGCCAAGGTCGGGCCGTCGCTGGCGCTGGACCGCTATGTCGGCACCTATCGCGACGCCTGGTATGGCGATGTCGTGGTGGGCAAGGGCGCGGATGGCGGGCTGACCATCGACTTCACGACTACCCCGGCGATGAAGGGGAAGCTGGTTCACTGGCAGTATGACAGCTTCGTCACCCGCTTCGACGACAAGTCGCTCGAGCCCGCCTATGTCACCTTCGCGCTCGACGCCGATGGCAAGGTCGCGCGCGTGTCGATGAAGGCCGAAAGCCCGATCGCCGACTTCAGCTACAATTACCAGGATCTGGACCTGCGTCCGGTGGGAGCGGGCAAGTGAAGCGTTTCTCGACGCTCGCCCTGCTACTGCTCGGCGCCTGCACCGCCGCGACGCCCGAGAAACCCGCCGAAGACACTGCGGCGCTGCACAAGCGCCTGCTGGTTCTCGACACCCATCTCGACACGCCGCTTCATTTCGGACGTCCCGGGTGGAGTTTTGGCGACAGGCACGACCCCGCGACAGACATTGCGCAGGTCGATATGGGGCGGATGGAAGAAGGCGCGCTCGATGGCGGCTTCTTCGTCATCTACACCGATCAGGGGCCGCTGACGGCCAAGGGCTATGCCGATGCGCTCGCCTTTGCGCGCGGGCGATCCGACGCGATCGACACCACCCTCGCGCAGTTCCGTGACCGCATCCTGCCTGCGACCACCGCCGAAGAAGCGCGCCGCTACAACGCTGCGGGCAAGCTGATCGCGTTCAAGAGCATGGAAAACAGCTATGCGCTGGGCGAGGACCTGACGCTGCTGGCCGAGTTCCACAAGCGCGGCGTGCGCATGGCCGGACCGGTGCACGGCAAGAACAACCAGTTCGCCGACAGCTCGGGCGACAAGCCGCGCTGGAACGGGTTGAGCCCACTCGGTCGCCAATGGGTGGCGGAGATGAACCGGCTGGGCATGGTGATCGACGCCAGCCATTCCTCCGATGCGGCATTCGACCAGATGCTCGCGGCCTCGCGCGCGCCGATCATCCTGTCGCATTCGAGCGGGCGGGCCGCCTATGACCACCCCCGCAACCTCGACGACACCCGCCTCCGCGCGCTGGCGGCAAAGGGCGGGGCGATCTGCATCAGCACGATCTTCCTGTCGGAGATCAACCTGGCCGGTGAGCGCGGCGCATTGTTCGCGCAATATGAAAAGATCGCGACCCTCACACCCGCGGAACAGGCGGAGCTGGTGCGCAAGTGGCGCGAACTCGACAAGACCCAGCCGCTGTGGGACGCCGATTTCGAGAAGTACATGGCGATGGTGCTGTACGTCGTGAAAGTCGCCGGACCCGACCATGTCTGCTTCAGCGGCGACTGGGACGGCGGCGGCGGGGTCAAGGGGTTCGAGGATATCTCGGCGCTGCCTTTGGTCACCGCGCGGCTCAAGGCGGCGGGCTATTCGGACGAGGATCTGGCGAAGATGTGGGGCGGGAATATCCTGCGCATCGTCGCGGAGGCACAGGCGAAGGCGGAGGGCTGAGGGGCAAACTCCGTTGGTCACCCCGGCCTTGTGCCGGGGTCCACTGCGCCGCACTTCCCGCGCTCAAGCTTCTTGCGTCGCGCCTCGCCTCTCGGTGGACCCCGGCACAAGGCCGGGGTGACGAGGGAGGGTTGAGGGTCAATCAGCTGCCGGTTGGCTTCCGACCCCATTGCGGGCGCTGACGGCAGGGGGCGCAAAACTGCATTCCCTGGACCATGCTGTCCGCTGATGTCGAAACTACAATCCGCCGGATCATCGTTGCAGTTTCGACGGGCGACTATCGAAGCGCCTTGGCGGAAGTCAGTCGATCGCGCTGTTCGGCAGAAGACCTTTCACGCGCAATTTCCGAGCATGGACGAGCGCTTTCAGCGCCCCCGTTTGCTGATTGGGACGTCATAGCGGTCGGCAATGAGGTCGGGCAGGAATGGTCAGTCCGAGCGCCGCTGTGGAGCCAAAGTGAGGGTGGGCGGTCTGATTTGGAGCTTCGCCTGACAGTGATGAATGTGGATGGCGAAACTTCAATCGAACTGGACGACATACTTGTCGCTTGATGGCAGTTTCCCACTCACTAGCCGTCATCCGAACGGCACCGTCGCGGTGTGCGGCCCTACAACGCCGACTTCGACCGCCGCTGCCCCCCCGCTTCGACCACTTCCTGCCCCTGCAGGGTCATCAGCGATTCCATCAGCCGCTCCTCGGCGCTCGAACACACGCCCAGCACGGTCGCCTCGGCACAGCCCTCGGCGGCGATATAGGCGTGGCCCATGTTCGAATCGATGTAGATCGACTCCCCCTCGTGCAGCACCACGGGGTCGTAGAATTCGGTATGCACCTCGACCGCGCCCTGCAGGACGTAGATGAATTCCTCGCCCGAATGGCGGACCAGCTCGCCGAACTCCTCGACGGTGCGCGCGCGGATCCTGGTGACGATCGGGATCATCCGCTTCCGACGGAGTTCGGTATTCATGTAGAAATAGTCGTAATTCGCGGTCTCGACCCGCACCGCGCGGTCGAGCTTGCCGACGCTGCGGCGCGCGGTCACCGGCTGCTGCTGCGGATCGGCGGGCTCGCTGCTTTCGGCGAACAGCTCCGACATGCGCAGCCCCAGCTTCTGCGCGAGCTGCAGCAATTTGTCATAGCTCAGCGTCAGGCGGTTGTGCTCGATCTTCGACAGGGTCGATACGGGAATCCCGGTCCGCTCGCTCATCTGCTTGAGCGTCCAGCCCTCCTGACCGCGCAGGCGGCGCAGGAAACTGCCAAGAGTGGGGGCATCAGACATAGAGCGCGATCACCTCAAAGTTTCCGATCAGGACAGTCCGTCCCGATCGGCACCCTTTGGTGATAGCAGCGTCTTGCCGCCAGACAATCCCGTTGCGGACCTAAATCCCCGGGCACGGATGGCGCAGCACGCGCCCTGCGCGCGCGCCGGTCGGCTGACCCTTGTCGAGCGCCAGCGCGCCGTTGACGATCACCGTGTCGATCCCCGTGGGCGGGGTGGTCGGCGCGTCGAACGTCGCACCGTCCTTGATCGTGTCGAGGTCGAACACCACCACATCTGCGCGCATGCCCGGACGCAGCAGTCCGCGGTCGGACAGGCCCAGCCGATGCGCGGGCCATCCGCTCATCTTGCGCACCGCGTCGGGCAGGGTCAGCACCTTCCGCGCCTTCACATATTCGGCGATGATGCGTGGGAAAGTGCCGTTGGCGCGCGGATGCGGGCGTCCCTGTTTCTCGGGATCGACGGTCGAATCCGTCGCGCCGGCATCGGTGCCGACGCTGACCCAGGGCTGCTTCATCGCCAGCGCGATGTCGGCCTCGTCCATCATGAAATAGAGCGCGGTGGCGCGTGCGGGCAGTGCGTCGAGCCAGATGTCCCACGCGGCGTCGGCGGGATCCTTGCCCAGCGCCTTGCCGATCTCCGCGAAACTCTTGCCGTGGAACCGGGCGTACTTCTCGTTCTGCGCATTGGCGAGGACGACGTTCGTCCACCCGCCCGAGGCATGGACCAGGTTCGACCAGTCGGGCTGCGACCCCGCCGCCAGCTCCTTCTTGATCTTCGAGCGCACTGCCGGGTCGCGCAGCGCGGCGTGCGCCGCCTCGCGCCCCTTGGCGAAGACATGGGTGGGGACGGTGACGTCGAGTCCCGTGCCGCCCGCGCGATAGGGATAGATGTTCGCGCCGACATCGACCCCGCGGCTGCGCGCAGCCTCGATCCGCGCGATCGCCTGCGGCATCAATTTGCCCCACAGTGGTGCATAGGCGGCCTTGATGTGGAATATCTCGACCTTCGCTCCGCTGCGCTCGCCGATGCTCACCGCCTCGTCGATCGCGGTCAGCAGCTTGTCGCTCTCGTCGCGCATATGGGTGGCGTAAAATCCGCCGCATTTGCCCGGGATCGCCGCCAGCCGGGCGAGGTCGCTTTCCGACTGGAAGGATGCGGGGTGATAGATCAGCGCCGTCGAGATGCCGAACACGCCCGCACGCATCGCAGTGCGGACTTCGGCCTCCATCGCTTTCAGCTGGTCCTCGGTCGGGGTGCCGGCGGCGTCGCCCATCACCTTCACCCGCGCCTGCACCGCGCCGTAATAGGTGCCGAAATTGACCGCGATGCCCTGGCGCTCCAGCTGGTCGAAATAGCTGGTCAGTTCGCCTGCCGGGACCGCGGTGCCGCCCTCGCCCGCGATCAGCGTGGTCACGCCCATGCGCAATTTGTTGACCGCCGACCCGTCGTTGAGCAGCGCGCGCTGGCTGTGGTCGAGCATGTCGATGAACCCGGGCGCGACATAGCGGCCGCGCGCATCGACCTCCTGCTTGCCGGTGCCGGTGACGGTGCCGATCGCGACGATCTTGCCGTCCTTGATCGCCACGTCCCCGCTGACCCAGGGATTGCCCGCCCCGTCGAGCACGCGCCCGCCCCGGATCACGATGTCGAACATTGGATCGGCCGGGGCGGTGGCCCCGATCAGCAAAGGCACGGCGAGCAGGGCGAGCGATCGGATCATGTTTTGGGTCCCCAGACACTGTCGTCACAACTGACTTTGCCGTCGCGATAGACGATCGACGGGGTGCGATCCTGCTTCAGGAACGTCGGGCCGTCGAGATCGACGATGTTGCAGCGCTGCGCGAGAATGAAGGCCGGGGCCATCGACAGGCTGGTGCCGACCATGTTGCCGACCATCACGCCCAGCCCCAGCTCCTCGGCCAGATCGGCGATCCTCAGCGCCTCGGTCAGCCCGCCGCATTTGTCGAGCTTGATGTTGATCACGTCAAACCTGCCGCGCGCGCTCGCGACATCGGCGAGCGTCAGGATGCTCTCGTCGCCCGCGAGCGGGATCGGGGAGGTATAGCCGTCCAGGTCCGCCTCACGCCCGCGCTTGAGCGGCTGTTCGAGCAGGTCGACATTCGCCTCCACCAGCACCGCGACCAATGCGTCGAGCCGGTCGATCGTATAGCCCTGATTGGCGTCGACGCCGAGCCACACATCGGGCCGCGCCGCGCGGATCGCGCGCACGCGGGCGGCGTCGAGATCGTCGTCGCCGGTCAGCTTGACCTTGATCGCGCGCGCATCGGCCCAGCCGCGCGCTGCCGCTGCCATGGCTTCGGGGTCATCCGCGCCAAGCGTGAAGGTGGTGACCACCGGATGCGGTGCGTCGATCCCGGCGACTTGCCACACCGGCACGCCCGCGCGGTCGGCCTCCAGCTCCCACAATGCCGCGTCGACCGCGTTGCGCGCACCGCCCGCCGGCATCAGCTCGCGCAGCGCCAGCCGGTTGATCCCGGCCTCGATCCCCGGCCGCGCGGTCTCGATCGCCGCGAGCATGTGATCGACGTCATCGCCCAGATAATAGACCCCCGCCGCCTCGCCGCGACCCCGCGCGCCGTCATCCTCCAGCGTGACGACGACGATGTCCGACGTCTCGAACACATGGCCCGAAATGCGGAACGGGGCGTTGAGCGGCAGGCTCTCGCGCGCGACGGTAAGCTTCATGGAGTCCCCTCAATCCTCGACATAGACATATTGGTTCTGCTGCCCGTCATTGATGGTCAGCGTGCGCTTGCCGTCCTTGACCCCGACCAGCGCGTCGACGCCGATATTGCCCGGCCCGACCGAGATGATCGAGATGGTGCCATCGGCATTCTTGCGTGTCGCGATCGGTCCCTCGACGAACCCGGCCTTGATCCACTTCGCGCCATTCTTCTCGCTGATCGCTATCTGGCCCACCGCCGGGTCGGAATAATGGCCTGCAAGGTTGCCGAGCACCGCCGGATCGCCCGGATAGGTCAGCCGCCCGCGCCGCGCCGCCGCGCCCGCCTTGATCCGCGCCGCCGCTGCCGCGACATCGCGCTCCGCCTCAGGCTGGCCGTCATACAGGATTTCGAGCAGGCGGCGCAGCGTCGGGGCGAGCAGTGCCGCGCCCGGATCGCTGTTGGTCAGGATCACCATGCCGACCCCGCTCTCGGGCAGCGCGTACCAGTTGCTGTGATAGCCGAGCAACGTGCCGCCATGGGTGACGACGTTGACGCCCTTCGCATTGGTCTGGAACAGGCCCATGCCGTACCAGCTGTCGGGGCCGACCTGGACGCCCTTCTTGCGCCGCTCTGTCAGGTTCGCCTCGCTCACCACGCGCTTGCCGTCGAGCACGCCCTTGCCCAGCTCGAGCTGGACATAGCGGATCATGTCGGCTGTCGTCGCGAACGCCGCACCTGCGGGGCGATAGGGGTAGGGCGACCAGTTGAAGTCGTTCGACATCAACGTGACCTTGCCATCGATATCGAGACCATGCGGTGCCGCCCAGTTGCCCGCCATCCCCTCGGCATAGTCGAAGGTCGCGTCCTTCATGCCGAGCGGCTTGAAGATCTTCTCTTCCATCGCGCGGTCATAGCCCGCGCCGAATTCCATCTTGGGATGCAGGACATAGCCCGCGACATAGCCTGCCGCCGATGCCAGCTGGTTGTTGTACTGGAAGAGGTCGCCGAACTTGCTGGTCGGCATCGTCGCGGCGAGCTGCGCGAAGGTGTCCGATGCGGGCTGGCCCTTGTCGGCGAGGATGAAGGCGTAATCCTTGCGCGGCAGGCCGGTGCAGGCGCAGACCAGATGCTTGACCAGCACCGACTGGGTCACCTCGTCATTGCCGAGGCGGAACTGCGGATAGAGGTCGACGACCTTCTGGTTCCAGTCGAGCTTGCCCTCGTCGGCGAGGACCGAGAGCAGCAGCGTCGTCATCCCCTTGGTGTTCGACGCGACCATGAACTTGGTGTTCTGGTCGACCTTCTCCGGCGATCCCAGCGCGCGGACGCCGAACCCGCCCTGCCACAGGACCTTGCCGTCATCGATCAGCGCGAAGCCGATGCCCGGCACCTCCAGCGTCTGCCGCGCCTTTTCGACGAAATCGGTGAGCAGCTTGATCCGTTCGGGGGTCAGCTCGTGCGCGGTCTTGCCCGCGAAGCTCTCGGCCTGAAACCCGGCGGGCTTCAGCCCCGCCTGCACCACCGACATCGCGGCGGAGCGCTTGGCGGCCGTTCCCGCGCCGCCATCGACGATCAGCACCGTCCACGCCGTCCCCTTGCGCAGCGCCAGCGCCGAACGCACCGCGCGCTCGGTCGGTGCGACTTCATAGGCAAGACTCAACCGTTCATCCCAGCCATCGCCCGCTGGCACCGGGGTGGTCAGGCGCGGCTCCGGTCCGGCGGCGCCGCGCACGGCGACCCATGCCTTGGCCGCAGCATCCTTGCCGTCGCTCGCCGCGCCGATGTCGATCACGGAGATGCGCAGATCGCCCTCGGGCGCGGTGAAGGTCACCGCCTGCCCGCTGCGCGCGGCGGTCCAGTCCTTGGGCTGGACGAACTGGACGCCGCTCTGGGTCTTGCCCGGCGTGTCGGCGGCCACGCTCTGCGCGAGCGCGGCGGCGGGCAGGGTCATCAGGGCGATGGCGGTCAGGAACTTCATGCGACGTCTCCTTGGCACGATCACGGCTTTACCTGGTGGAATGCGACATGCGGAAGCGAACTGAACCCCAGCCGCCATTTCCCCTCGCCGCCATAGAATTGCAGCCGCTCGAACGGCCCGCCCGCGCGCGCGCCGGTGCGGCGTTCGTACAACTGCGGCCCGATCCGCTCCCAATGCGTCTTGGCACCCTCGACGACCAGGGTGATCGCGTCCGGCCCGGCCGCCTCGACCTTCCAGTCGCGGTCGGGGTTGGCCGGGCGCGCATAGTCGCGGCGGTTCATGCGATAGGCGCCGACCGGCACCCTCTCGCCCGCCGGGGTCGCGACCTTTGGCGCGGCATTGACCGGGAACAGCCGCCCGATCAGCGCCTCGACCAGTTCGGTGCGCCCGCCATAGCTGCCCTGCCCCCCCGGTCTCGGACACGAAGAAACCCAACCCCGCCTCGGGTGCGAGGATCATGTTCGAATGAAAGTCGCCGGTATTGCCGCCATGGCCGACGAGACGCGGCCCGGCCTTTCGCACCACCATGAAGCCATGTGCCATGCCCTGCAGGCCGGGCGCGTTGGCGCGCGAATCGCGCATCAGCAATGCGACCGATTCTGCCTTCAGGATGCGCTTGCCGTCGAGCGCGCCGCCGTTCAGCATCGCCAGCATGAACCGGCTCATGTCCGCGCCGCTGCTGCTCGCCGAACCGGCCGGCATCACCGGGCTGAACAGCTCGAACGGCTCGGCGACCAATTTCCCGTCCTTGACCACATAGCCATTGGCCATGCGCGGCGCGAGCGCGGGCGGCAGCGGCTCGCGGAAGGTGGTTGAGGTCATGCCGAGCGGCGCGAAGATGTTGCGCTCGACATAGTCGGGGAAAGGCACGCCCGACACCCGCTCGACGATGTAGCCCGCGATCGCCGATCCATAGTTGGAATAGGAAATCTCGCCATCCGCCGGCCACAGCCGTTCGGGCACGCGCTGCTTGAGCCAGGTCTGGTACGGGATCAGCTTGTCGACCGACGGCGCGGTCAGATTGCCGACATCGCTCATGCCCAGCGCGTGCGACAACAGGTCGCGCACCCGGATCGGCTTGCCCTCGAACGGCGGAATCTTGAAGTCGAGATAGGTGTTCACGTCCGCGTCGAGATCGACCTTCCCCGCCTCGACCTGCTGCAACAGCGCGGACCAGGTGAACATCTTCCCCGTCGACCCGGGGCGGAACAGCGTGCGCATCCCGTCAACCGGTACGCCCTTGTCGATATCGGCAAAGCCGTAGCCGCGCGAGAACAGGATCTTGCCCTGATAGACCACGGTGACCACCGCGCCCGCTACCTCGCGCGTCGCAATCTGCTGCGCCATCACTCCGTCGACAAAATCGGCGAGACCGGCGATGCGGGCAGGGGGAGTGGAATAGGTCGCGACGGGCGCGGGCTCGCGACCGCCGGCGGCGGCGGGCAGCGCCGACCCGATCAGCGCAAGCGCGGCGGTGCCGCGCAGCCAGGACGATGGACGCGGCATCTTACTCTCCCCTTGAACGAAGTTCAGCGGCGGCGCGGCGCCCGGATGCTTCCCGGTGCGCCGCGCGCCGATCATGCGAGGCAGCTCGCGACGAGTGCGTCGAACGCGGGGCCGCCGCGGATCGGGTCGGCGACCGGCAATCCCAGCCGCTCGCTCTCACGCGCCATCAGTTCGGCCGCTTCTTCGGCGCTGAACGCCGATGTGTTGAACGCGAACCCGCCACAGCGGATCGCTGCATTGGTACGACTGCCGAGGCGGATCGTCAGATCGACGATCTCGTCGATCGATGTCAGCGCATAGCCCGCCGTCCCCAGCATCTCGCGTCGCCCCGGCTCGTGGCACACCACGAACACATCGGGCTGGCTGCCATGGAGCAGTCCCAGCGACACCGCGGCAAAGGACGGATGCGTCAGCGCGCCCTGACCCTCGATCACGTCCCAGTGATCGGGCGCGGCGTCGGGGGAGAGGATTTCGGCGGCACCGGCCTCGAAATCGGAGACGACCGCGTCCATCGGCACGCCACCGCCCGCGATCATGATCCCGGTCTGGCCGGTCGCGCGGAAATCGCTGTCGATCCCGCGCGCCTCGAACGCGCGCCACAATGCGAGCGCGGTGTATTTCTTGCCCAGCGCGCAATCGGTGCCGACGGTCAGCAGCCGCTTGCCGGTCCGCTTGCGTCCGCTCGCCACCGGGATGTTCGCTGGCGGCACGCGCACGTCGATCAACCGGCGGCCCAGTGTCTCAGCAACATGAGCAAGCCCCGGAATGTCGGACAGCCGCGCGTGCATCCCGCTGACCAGATCCAGCCCTGCCTCAAGTGCGTCGAGCAGTGCCGCGCGCCAGCTGTCGGGAATCACCCCGCCCGGATTGGCCACACCAATCACCATCGCCCGCGCGCCGCGCGCCTGTGCCTCGGCCGGGGTCATTGCGGTCAGCCCGGTGGTGACCTCCGCCTCGGCCAGCGCATATTCGCCGACGCAGCGCTCGGGTGCCCAGTCGCGCAGGCCGAACGCGGTCTTGGCAAAGCCCGGCTCGCGCGTGTCGCCGAGGAACAGCAGATAGGGCTGGGGCAGCGCCAGAGCATCCAGATCGGGTCCGTCGCTCGGGACGGTGAGGGTGGTAAAATTGCCCATGATCAGCCGCCCCAGGTCGCGGTCAGCAGCCGCTGGAAATTGCCGCCCAGCACCGCCTTGATATTCGCATCGGAATAGTTCCGCCGGATCAGCTCGTCGGCCAGCGCGTACATCTTGAGCGGGTGGTCGAACCCGTCGACATCGATCTTTTCGCGAAAGGCGTAACTGTCCTTGTAGGCGCCGCGCAGCATCTTGTTCATCTCCGGCGAGGTGTCGTCATAGCCGTACAGGTCGGAATCGGTGCCGATCCCGACATGCTCGATCCCGGTCAGCTTCACGACATGATCGATATGGTCGGCATAATGGCGGATGGTGGTCGGGTCGGTCTTGCTGATGAAGTTGCGCACCCCGGTGATGCCCATCACCCCGCCCTTGGCCGCCATCGCCTTGATCGCCTCGTCGGTCTTGACGCGCGGATGGTCGACCAGCGCGCGGCAATTGCTGTGGGTGATCGACAGCGGCTTGGTCGAGATGGCGATGGCGTCGAGCGTGGTGCGGTCGCCGCAATGCGACACATCGATCAGCATCCCGACATCGTTCATCGCCTTGATGATCTCGGCGCCGAAATCGCTCACCCCGCCATCGACCCGGTCGGTCGATCCCGACCCGATCCGGTTCTGCGAATTGTAGGTCAGCTGCGCGCAGCGCTGGCCCAGGTCGTAGAAGGTCTTGACGTCGGCCGGGCGCAGGAAATGGTCGGCATTTTGCAGCCCCATGATCACCGCGACCTTGCCGTCCTTCTTCGCGCGCAGGATGTCGGCGAACTTGCTCATCCCGGTCAGGACATGGCTGTTGCGCGCGACATAATTGCCCCAGATCGCGAAGAAATTGAACGCCGCTTCCTTGGCGTTGGGGCCGCCCAGCCCGACCGCGTGGTGAATCGCGGTAATGCCGCTCGCGCGAAAGTCCGCGACCATCTGGTCGCTCATCGGTGCGGCATAGAATTCGGGGCTGAAGTCGATCTTGATCGGGGCGAGCATGTCGACGACCACCGACTGGCGGACCAGCTCGATCGCGCGCTTCGAATAGCTGCGCCCGGTGACCGGATCGACCTGGAAGCTGGCGCGCGCGATGTGCGGCGCGGCAATCGCGACGACCCCCAGCCCGCCGATGGCCTGACGACGAGAAACCCGCATTGCCCCATCTCCCCGAATTTTCTGATGAGGACGCTATAGTCCCGAATGGAGAAGGTCAACCGGTCCCGCGCGACTTGTCGCGGCCTGCTTTGGGTGCGCGGCGACCTGTTGTGCGTCCAATCGACTCAAAATAGTGGAGAATCAGGGGGATAATTGCCCACATCTTGCACCATAGGAAATATATTGTCCTGATCGGGACAATGTGTCACTTTTCTTTCCCTGGGAGAGGATGGCCGCCCGGGAGGCAGGCCAACAAGGGGAGAAGACATGCGCAAGCTCGTATCGAATCGGAAACTCGGCATCGCTCGCGGGAGCAGCGCCGCCGCGCTGGTCGTCGCATTGCTGTCTGCAACGCCGTCATTCGCACAAACCGCGCCTGCCGCGCCCGCGGAGGCTGTCGCCGAGGACGATACCGTCGTGGTCACCGGGTCGCGCATCGTGCGCGACGGGTTCGACCAGCCGACCCCGACCACGGTGATCGGCGAGGCCGAACTGCGCCAGGGGCAGCGCCCGAATCTGGCTCAGGTGCTCAACGATTCGCCTGCCTTCCGCCCTAGCGTCACGCCGCAGGTGTCGGTCGGCAATACGTCGAGCGGCAGCGCGCCGGTCGACCTGCGCGGCCTGGGCACCAACCGCACCCTGACGCTGCTGGAGGGACGGCGCTTCGTCGGCAACAACAATCTCAACTATGTCCCGATGAGCCTGGTCGAACGGGTCGAGGTGGTCACCGGCGGTGCCTCTGCGGCGTGGGGCTCGGACGCCGTCGCGGGCGTGGTCAACATCATCCTCAAGGACAGCTTCAAGGGCGTGACCGTTGGTGGCGTTGGCGGCATTTCGACGCGCGGCGACGGCGCGCGTTACGGTGGCGACATCACCGCGGGCACCTCCTTCGCCGATGGCCGGGGCCAGATCATGGTCACCGCCGAATATGTGAAGGACGAATCGATCCCCGATCGCAATTCGCGCGACCGGCTGGGCAGTGCGGGTATCGTCCGGCTCAACCCGACCTCGACCACCGACCTGCGCCAGATCCTCGTCCCCGACGTCAATTACGGCAACCAGACCCCCGGCGGCCTGATCACCACTGGCGTGCTGGCCGGACAGATGTTCAACAGCGACGGCACGCTGCGTACCTATGGCGCGGGCACCTCGCTCAACGCCAACCCGGCGATCCGCTTTCCATCACAGGTACTGGGCGGTGCCGATGCGGTCGGGCTGTACGACGTCGTCGCCGTGACCACGCCGCTGGAGCGTATCAGCGCCTATGGCCGGGCCACCTATGATTTCGGCGCGGTGAAGCTATGGGCGGATGTCAGCTATGGCCGGTCGCAATCGACCTATGCCTTCCTGCCCGACATCGGCATTTCGCCGGCGCTGACGATTTCGGCGACCAACCCGTTCCTGTCGCAGACGATCCGCACCACGCTCGCCAATGCCGGCGAAACCAGCTTCACCCTCGGCCGCTTTTTCACCGGTCCCTACAGCCTGATCTATGACGGCACGCGCGAGCAGAAGGAGGGCGCGATCGGGATCGAGGCCGATCTTGGCGGCGGATGGAAGGCCAATGCGCATTTCAGCCATGGCGAAGTCGATCAGGCGCAGCGCATCCGCAACGCGCGCATCGTTTCGCGCTTCAACGCCGCGATCAACGCGGTGTCGAGCGGCGGCCAGATCGTGTGCGGGATCAATGCCGACGCCAGCACCACCAATGACGACGCGGCGTGCCGCCCGCTCAACCTGTTCGGCCTGAATGCGGCCTCGCCCGAGGCGCTCGCCTATATCCGCGGCACGCAGCAGAACGACACGGTCAGCAAGCTCGATTCGGCGGCGGTGCAGATCCAGGGCGACCTGTTCTCGCTCTGGGCGGGGCCGGTGACGGTCGCGTTCGGTGCGGAAAGCCGGTGGGAGGAGCAGAAGTCGGTCAGCGGCGCGCTCGACCTGGCCGGTGCGTTCGGCCCGCTCAACCTTTACGGTTCGCCGGTCAGCGGCGGGTTCGACGTGCAGGAGGGCTTTGCCGAAATCGCGCTCCCGCTGCTCGATATCGAGGGCACGGCCAAGATCGATACCACCGGCGCGGCGCGCTATTCGGATTATAGCCGCAGCGGCGGGATCTGGTCGTGGAAGGGCGGCGCCAACGTCACCCTGTTCGACACGGTGATGTTCCGCGGCACACGCTCGCGCGACATTCGCGCGCCGACCATCGGCGAGCTGTTCTCGACCCGCGCGATCAATGTCGGTCCGCTGGTCGATCGCGACACCGACGGGCGGGCTGCTGCCAACGCTGCCTACAACCCGACCCCGGCGACGGTAACCACCTACAGCGGCGGCAACCCGGACCTCATGCCGGAAATCAGCCACACCACCGCGCTGGGCGTATCGTTCACGCCGAAGTTCATCCCGGGCTTCAAATTGTCGGTCGACTATTACGACATCAAGATCGACGGCGCGATCAGCACCCTGTCGGGCTCCAACCTGACGCTGGCGTGCAAGAACGGCAACGCCGCCGCCTGTGCGCGGATCACCCGAGATGCGACGGGCACGGTCACCGAAGTCCGATCGAACTCCCAGAATCTGGCGATCTTCGAAACCGGCGGTGTCGATATCGAGGCATCCTATGTCTTCCCGATGTCGGCGATCGCGAACATCCCCGGCACGATGCGCATTCGCGCGCTGGCAACCCATGTTCGCGAATTCGTGATCGACACCGGCGTGTCGCGCGTCGACACGGCGGGCGATGTCGGTGCGGGCACCGGCAACGCGATCCCCAGCTGGCGCGGCGTCCTCAGTTTCGCCTACCAGAACGAGGTACTCGGGCTCGATGCGCGCGTCCGCTATGTCGGCGCGGGCAAGTTCAACAGCCAGCTCGACCAGTCGGTAAACCCGACCGGCTATCTGGTGAACAACGATATCGGTGCCTACACCTATCTCGATATGGGCGCGCGGGCGAAGGTGATGGACCGCGTCACTTTGTCGCTCAACATCAACAACGTGCTCGACCAGAAGCCGCCGCTCAGCCCGGTCGGTCCGGTCTTCTACGACGCGATCGGCACCTATTTCACCTTTGGTGCGCGCCTGAACTTCTAAGCCCGACCCCTTGGGCGAACGGGGCGGCCCGGGCATCGCACGATGCCCGGGCCCTTCTGCTTTACGGACCCCAATCGCGGCCCACGCGTTGGCGGGGCGTGACCGAAATGATCGACCGCCATTTCGCCCGCATCCGCGCGCGCCACAGCCTCGACACGGAGGAGGAGCGGGCGATTCGAGAGATCATCGGCGCTCCCCTGACCGTCCCGGCGCAGCGCACCTTTATCGAGGCGGGGACCCGGCTCGACCACAGCATCCTGATCCTCGACGGCATCGCAGCGCGCTACAAGGACTTGAGCGACGGTCAGCGCCAGATCACCGAACTCCACGTTCCCGGCGACTTCGCCGATCTGCACAGCTTCACATTGAAGCGTCTCGATCATTCGCTGATCGCACTGACCCCGTGCCGCATCGCCGCGGTGCCCCATGCGCGGATCGAGGAACTGATCACCCGATACCCCCGCATCGGGCGGCTCTACTGGTTCTCGACCAATCTCGACGCATCGATCCACCGCGAATGGGTGCTGTCGATGGGTATCCGCGATGCGCTCGCCCGGATCGCGCATCTGTTCTGCGAACTGCACCTACGGCTCGGCATCGTCGGGCTGGCCGATCCCGATTGCTATGCGCTCGCGCTCAGCCAGACCGATCTAGCCGAGTGCCACGGGCTCACCTCGATCCACGTCAACCGCTCGCTCCGCCGGTTGCGCGAAATGGGGGTACTCACCTTCCGCGCCGGGCGGGTCGAGATCACCGATGCGGTCGCGCTGCGTGCGATTGCCGAGTTCGATCCCGCCTATCTCTATCTCGATGCGGACCCGCTCTAACACGGGTTAGCCGGTCCGCCTCGCCCGACGCGCTACGCCTCCGTGAACAGGAGGACGCGCCATGGAAGCTGATCTCGACTATTACCGTGCGCGGGCGGCGGAAGAGCGGGCGCGTGCGGAAGCCGCCATCGATCCCGCAGTCCGCGCCGCGCACCGGGCCATGGCCGAACGTTATGAACGCGTCGCGGCGGGCGAGAAACTCACGCTTGGCATCGTCGAGCGCGGGTAGGGCCAACGTCGTCGCGACGAAATGGTATGAAGACCCCTTGAAGTGTTACGACCAATTGGTTAGTCCAATGGGTATAGAGAACAGATTGAGGGGATCGGGATGCGGATTGGGGCACTCATTGCAGTTGCGGTGATCGCCGCGCCGATGCCCGCGTTCGCCGCAGACTATCTCGTCGCCGACCCCGCCGCCTATGCCGCTGCGGTCAAGAAAGCGAAGCCCGGCGATCGCATCATCCTGCGCGACGGGGTGTGGCGCGACTTCCAGATCGTCTTTACCGGGCGCGGCACCGCCGACAATCCGATCACGCTGACCGCACAGACCCCGGGCAGGGTCATCATTTCCGGTCAGTCCAACCTGCGCATCGGCGGCGAACATCTCGTCGTCTCCAACCTCGTCTTCCGCAACGGCTTTTCGCCGACCAAGGAACTGATCGCGCTCCGCCGCGATCTGAAGACGCCCGCATCGCACACGCGCCTGACCGGCATCGTGGTCGATCGCTTCACCAATCCCGATCGTCGCGCGGAGGATATCTGGGTTGCGCTCTATGGCACCGACAACCGCGTCGACCACAGCTGGTTCGCGGGCAAGGGCAATGGCGGCGTCACCCTCGCGGTGATCCGGCCCAAGGGACAGGGGCAGGAGAACCGCGCACGCATCGACCATAATTTCTTCGGCCCGCGCCCCCGCTCGGCTCCAACGGTGGCGAGACGATCCGCATCGGCACCAGCGACGAATCGCTCAGCGATTCGAAGTCGATCGTCGAGAATAACTGGTTCGAACGCTGCGATGGCGAGGTCGAGATCGTCTCGGTCAAGGCCGGTGGCAACATCATCCGCGGCAACATGGTCGTCGAATCGCAGGGCGCGATCGTGCTGCGCCACGGCAACGGCAATCTGGTCGAGCGCAACATCTTCCTGGGGCGCGGCAAGCCGTCGACCGGGGGTATCCGCGTGATCAACCGTGACCAGATCGTACGGCACAATTATCTGGAAGGCGTCACCGGCACCTCGTTCCTCAGCGCCATCGCCGTGATGCACGGCGTGCCCAATTCGACGATCAATCGCTATCACCAGGTCGCCAATGCGGTGATCGAACGCAATACGATCGTGGACGCCGCGCGCATCACCTTCGGCGCGGGGGCGGATGCCGAACGCAGCGCGCCGCCGGTGTCGAGCAGGTTCGAGCGCAACCTGATCTACACCGCATCGGGCAAGGATATCGTCCGGGTCGAGGGCGATGCGTCGGGCATCGCCATGGCCGGCAACGTCCAGTCCGGCCCGGCACCCAAGGGGCTGACCGGTTTCGCGCGGGCCGACATCAAGCTGGTTCGCGCGGCCAATGGCCTGCTCTATCCCGCCGACCCCGCGCTCGCGAACGTCGGCGCGCCCCGCGACCTCGTCATGCTCAAGCGCGAGGATGCCGGCCCGGCCTGGTATCCCAAGGACGCCGCCGCCGCGAGCGGTCGCACGCTCGACGCGGCCCCCGGCGCGCTGGCGCAGGCGGTGGCAGCATCCGGCCCCGGCGACACGATCCGCGTCGCCCCCGGCACGCATCGCGTCACAGCGCCGATCCCGGTCGGCCACAGCCTGACGCTCACCGGCCCGCGCGCCGCGATCCTCGAAAGCGCGTCGCCGACCCTGTTCCAGCTGCTCCCCGGCGGAAGTCTTCACTTCAGCGGCGTCACCCTCTCCGGCGTCGCTGCCTCACCGGCTGCGGCGCGCGCCGCCCTCATTCGCGCGCCGCAGTCGGTGAGCATTTTGAACTATCGCGTGTCGCTGACCGATGTCGCCGTGCGCGGCGCGGGCGATGTCATCGCGACGACTGCAGGCACCTTCGCCGAGGATATCGAAATCCGCCGCTCGAGCTTCGCCAACGTCTCCGGTGCGGTGGTCGCAGCCGCCGCCGAGACCGGCAGCAAGGGCCTGTACAGTGCCGAGCGGATCACCGTCGCCGACAGCGACTTCACCGATGTGGCGACCATCGCCGATGTCGCGCGGCTCGGAACTGATGAAAGCACCTTCGGTCCGTGGTTCGCGATGACCGGCAACCGCGTTGCCGGCGGCGGTGCGGTGCGCCTCTCGGGGGTTCAGAATGTCACGATCAGCGGCAACCGGTTTGAGCGGGCAGGGGGCATCGCCATCGCCAACAGCGTCGGCGCGCCGGTGGTGCGGATCACCGCCAATGTCTTCGCCGCGACGCCCGAACCGGCAATCACCCGTCTCTACCCACAGGGAGCGCCCGACATTCTGGTCGCCGACAACCGCGTCGAGGCGCTGCAATGATCCGCATCACGCTCGCCGCATTGCTGCTCGCCAGCGCCGCGCCCGCCTTCGCGCAGGACGCTGCGACCGCGCCCGTCCTCACCAGCCTCGAAGCCTATCGCGCGATGACCGCCGGCGCCGAGTCCGCCCCGCTGTTTGCGCGCGAGCTCGCCGCCGCACGCAAATCGGTCGATGCCGCCATCCGTGCGGGGATCGACGTGCCGATCCCAAAAGATCGCGGCGGCGGGCCGACGCATGAGCGGCACAAGGCGAACTACAAGCTGATCCAGCAGGCGGGGACGCTCTACCGGGTGACCGGCGAGCGCCGCTACGCCGACTATGTCCGCGACTTGCTGCTCGCCTATGCGAAGCTGTATCCGACGCTTGCGAACCACCCTGCCGCGTCGAATCAGGTGCCGGGCCGGCTGTTCTGGCAGAGCCTTAACGACAGCGTCTGGCTGGTCCATGCGATCCAGGGTTACGACGCGGTCCGCGCCGACCTGACCGCTGCCGAGCGCAAGACGATCGACGAGCAGGTGTTCCGTCGCATTGCCGCGTGGCTGACCAGCGAGCCCAAGACGTTCGACCGCATTCACAATCATTCGACCTGGGCCAATGCCGGGGTCGGCATGACCGGTTACGTCCTGCGCGATCCCGTATTGGTCGAGCAGGCACTCAAGGGCAGCGACCGCTCGGGCAAGGTTGGCTTCCTGCGTCAGCTCGATGAACTCTTCTCCCCCGACGGCTACTATGCCGAGGGGCCGTACTATCAGCGCTACGCGCTCCAGCCCTTCGTCGTGTTCGCGCAGGCGATCGAGGCGAACGAGCCGCAGCGAAAGATCTTCACCTACCGCGACGGGATCGTGCTCAAGGCGATCCGTACCGCGATCCAGACCAGCTACGGCGGCTATTTCTTCCCGATCAACGACGCGATGCCCGACAAGAGCCTCAAGACCGAGGAACTCTATCAGGGTGTAGCCATCGGCTATGCCGCGACCCGCGATCCCGGCCTGCTCGGCATCGCCAAATGGCAGGACAAGGTCGCCCTCTCGCCCGAGGGCTTCGCGGTCGCGCGCGACATTGCGGCGAGAAAGGCCAAACCCTTTGCCTTCGCCTCCACCCTGCTCCGCGACGGGCCACAGGGCCGCGACGGCGCGCTCGCCATCCTGCGCTCCGGTCCGCACGACACCGCGCAGGTGGTCGTCGCCAAGAATACGGCGCAGGGCATGGGCCACGGCCATTTCGACAAGCTCAACTGGCTGCTCTACGACAATGGCCAGGCGGTGGTGACAGATTACGGCGCCGCCCGCTTCCTCAATATCGAGGCGAAGGACGGCGGTCGTTACCTTCCCGAAAACGACAGCTGGGCGCAGCAGAGCGTCGCGCACAACACGCTGGTCGTGAACGAAACCAGCCATTTCGACGCGAAGCTCGCGCCGGCTGAAAAGGTGGCGCCGGTCCAGTTGGCGTTCCAGGGCGAAGGACCGGCCCGCTATTCGATCGGCGAGATGGCGGGTGCCTATCCCGGCATCGTCTTCCGCCGCGCGCTGGTCCAGATCGACATGGGCAAGAACGCCCCGCTCGTCCTCGATCTGATGACCGTAAAGAACGCAGGCAAGGCAACCTATGACCTGCCGCTCCACTTCGCCGGGCACATCATCGATACCGACGTGAAACTGGCATCGAACGTCACCACCCGCCCGGTGCTGGGCAAGGCGAACGGCTATCAGCATCTCTGGGTCGATGCGACGGGGCCGCTTGCGAACGGGCAGGGGCGCGTTACCTGGATCAATCAGGGGCGCTTCTACAGTTACCGCATGGCGACGCCCGGCGCGCAGCTGATCGTCGCCGAAAGCGGCGCGAACGATCCGCGCTTCAACCTGCGCCGTGAACCGGTGCTGATCCAGCGGCTGAGCGGGGCAGGGGACGCCGCGTTCCTCAGCCTGCTCGAACCGCATGGCCGCTACGACGCCGCGACCGAGACCACGACCGGCAGCCGCAGCGCGGTGACCGGCCTGACCATGACCGAAACGGGCGGCGCGCGCGTCGCGACGATCACCCTCACCGGCGGGCGCAGCATCCTGATCGCCATCGCCACCGACACCACTGCGGGCAAGGCGCACAGCGTCACCGTGAACGGGCGCAAGCTCGACTGGAGCGGCCCGGTCGGCCGGTTCGATGGAGAGAGCAAATGAAATCCGGGTTCCGCTGGTGGATCATCGGCCTGATCGCGATCGCGACGGTCATCAATTACATCGACCGCAATGCGCTTGCGGTGATGTGGCCTGAAGTCGCCAAGGACATCGGCGCGACCAAGGAAGATTATGCGCTGCTGGTGACCATCTTCATGGTTTTCTACGCGCTCGGCCAGTCGATCTTCGGCAAGATTTTCGACGTGGTCGGCACCCGCATGGGCTTCGCCATCTCGATCGTCGTCTGGTCGCTGTCGATCGCCGCGCACAGTCTGGTCCGCTCGATGCTCGTCCTGGGCGTGCTCCGCGCTGCGCTCGGCGTCAGCGAGGCGGGCAACTGGCCCGGCGCGGCCAAGGCCAACGCCACCTGGTTCCCGCGCTCCGAACGCGCCTTTGCGCAGGGGATTTTCAACGCCGGCGCGTCGATGGGCGCGATCGTGTCCGCGCCGCTGATCGCGATCCTGTTCGGCTTTGTCGGCTGGCGGACGACCTTCGTCATCATCGGCGTGTTCGGCTTCCTGTGGCTGCTGCCGTGGATCTGGGTCTACAAATCCGACCCCGACGCCCACCCCTGGCTCAGCAAGGCCGAGCGCGAACACATCCTCGGCGCGAACGAGGCGGAGGGCGGCGTAAAGAGCGCCGGCTACGCCCCCTCGATGGGCCAACTGCTGCGCCATCGTCAGGCATGGGCGGTCATGTCGGGCCGCTTCTTCCTCGATCCGATCTGGTGGCTGTTCGTCTCGTGGCTGCCGATCTACCTCAACGAAAGCTTCGGCTTCGACGTCAAGCAGATCGGCATGTTCGCCTGGGTGCCGTTCGTCGGCGCGATGGCCGGATCGCTGTCGGGCGGCTGGCTGTCGGGCAAGCTCATCCAGCGCGGCTGGAGTACCGACCGGGCGCGAAAGAGCGTGATTGCGCTCGGCTGCATCATCATGCTGCCCGCACTGCTGCTCACCGCGACCGCCGCGACGCCGCTCTATGCCGTGCTGCTGATCGCCGCGATCCTGTTCGGCTTTCAGGTCGCGATCAACAATATCCAGACGCTGCCGTCCGACTGGTTCGGCGGTGGCGCAGTCGGCTCGCTCGCCGGGATCAGCGGCACGGCGGCGGTCGCGGGCACGCTGATCACCACCTGGCTGGTCCCGTCGATGACCGCGACCAGCTTCGCACCGATCTTCATCCTCGGCGCGGCGCTCGTGCCGCTGTCGCTGATCTGCATCTTCATCGGCGGGCGCATCGAGCCCGTCCAATCGAACACTCAAGACCAAGGGGCATAAATGCGTTTCAAGGACAAGCTCGCCATCGTCACCGGTGGCGGTCGCGACATCGGCCGTTCGATCTCGCTGCGACTCGCGGCAGAGGGCGCGAAGGTCGTCATCAACTATCGCAGCGACGAGGCAGCGGCACAGGACACACTGGCTACGGTCGAGGCAGCAGGCGGCACCGCGTTGCTCCACCGCGCCGATGTGACGAAGTCCGACGAGGTCGCCGAGCTGATCGCTGCGGCGGCACAGTTCGGCGGCGGCGCGATCGACGTGCTCGTCAACTGCGCGGGCGGCATGGTCGCGCGCAAGACGCTGTCCGAGATGGACGAAGCGTTCTTCGACACCGTCATGGACCTGAACTTCAAGTCCGCCTTCCTCGTTACCAAGGCGGCGCTCCCGCACCTCGCCAGGGGGTCGGCGATCGTCAACCTGTCCTCGCTCGCCGCGCGCGACGGCGGCGGGCCGGGCGCGAGCATCTATGCCGCGTCGAAGGGCGCGCTGACCACGCTGACGCGCGGCTGGGCGAAGGAGCTGGGTCCGCAGGGCATCCGCGTCAACGCGCTGTGCCCGGGCCTGATCGGCACTAGCTTCCACGACATCTTCTCCAAGCCCGAGGGACGCGCCGCGGTCGCCGGCAACACCCCGCTGCGCCGCGAAGGCCATCCCGACGAGGTCGCTGCCGCAGTGGCATTCCTCGCCTCCGACGATGCCTCCTTCCTCACCGGACTCAACATGGACATCAACGGGGGGCTCGCCTTCTCATGACCCGCATCCTCGCCACCGCCGCGCTCGCCGCCGTCGCCCTCGCGCTGGCTCCCGCCATTGCCAGGGCGCAGACGAAGGAGCGCACCGACGCACCGCCGCTTCAGCCGTACAAGATCGTGCTGGTCGGCGATCTGACGATGGCGGTGGCGAGCGGCTGGGGGTCGATGTTCTGTGCCCGTCACGTCAAGTCCTCGGTCGCCTGCCTCAATGCGGGGCGCGGCGGGCGTTCGACGCGCAGCTATCGGCAGGAAGGCGGCTGGGACATCGCGCTGGCCGAGGCGAAGGTGCCGGGTTATCGCGCCACCTATGTGCTGATCCAGTTCGGCCATAACGACCAGTCGAGTGTCCCCGAGCGCTGGACCGACCGCACCACCGAATTCCCCGCGAATTTGACGAAGATGGTCGAGGAGGTCCGCGCCGCTGGGGGAATTCCCGTCCTCGTCACCCCATTGACCCGCCGCGTGTTCAAGAGCGGCAAGCTCGACAACAATCTCGACGAATGGTCGGAAGAGGTGCGCAAGGTCGCGACCGCGACCAAGACCCCACTGGTCGACCTCAATCGCCGGAGCGCCGCAGTGGTGCAGAAGCTGGGCGCGGAAGACTCGATGGCGCTCGCCCAGGCCGAACCGACGGCCGAGGAACGCGCCGCCGCCAAGGCCGGCACGACGCTCAGGCAGCGCTCGACCGAGGAAGCGCGCGAGCCCGATCTGCCGACCCGGCCCGGCGGCGCGCGCGGCCAGCACACGCGCAAGTTCGACTACACCCATCTCGGGGAAACCGGGGCGGGCGTATTCGCGCGCCTGGTCGCCGACGACCTCGCCCGCGCGGTCCCGGCGCTCGCATCGCAATTGGTGCCCTGACAAATTGGTAGGACCAATTGCGATAATAGGACTAAATAACAGGTTGACAGAATCGCCCTGACCGGCGACCAAGCTGGCATAACATGAACTTTGGGGAGAGGGCCGATGGCCATGCTCGATCAGGCCGCACGCACGCCGCGCGCACTTCGTAACATTCTGCTGGCCGGAGCCGCGCTCCCGCTGTTCGCCGCTGCACCCGCTTTGGCGCAGGACGCCGATGCCGCGGCGGAGGACGAGGTCGTCGTTACCGGCATCCGCGAAACGCTGCGCACCTCGATCGACGTCAAGAAGCGCGAGACCGCGATCGTCGATGCGCTGTCGACCGAGGAAATCGGCGACCTTCCCGCGCTGTCGGTCGGTGAGGCGATCCAGACGATCACCGGCGCGACCACGCACCGCGAAAAGGGCGGTGCATCGGAAATCGCGCTGCGCGGCCTTGGCCCATTCCTCAGCAACACGACCTTCAACGGCCGCGACGCCACCAACGGGTCGGGCGACCGCGCCGTCAACTTCAACCAGTTCCCGTCGGAACTGGTCAACAACATCAAGATCTACAAGTCCCAGCAGGCCGACCTGGTCGAAGGCGGCGTCGCCGGCACGATCGACATCGGCACGCTGCGCCCGCTCGACTTCGGCAAGATGCGCGTGCAGGGCGAGATCAAGGCAAACTACAGCCCCTATCAGGACAAGGTCACCGGTTCGTCGGCCTGGGGCTGGCGCGGTACCCTGTCCTATGTCGACCAGTATCAGCTGGGCGGCCTCGGCGAGGTCGGCATCGCGATCGGCGTCCAGCGCAATTCGACCAACAACCCCGAGGAAACCGTCGCGGGCAGCTCGACCTGGACCGCATGCAACGCGACCATCGTCGTCGCCAACAACAATTGCACCCCGGTCACCCGCCCCCAGGCAGCGGCCGGCACGCCCTTCTACCTTGCGCCCAACGCGATGGCATGGCGGCAGATCAGCGAAGTCGACACGCGCGACGCGGTGTTCGGCGCGCTGCAATGGCAATTTTCGGACCGGGTCGAACTCAACCTCGACGCACAATGGTCGGACCGGACGTTCGTCGAGAACCGCCGCGACCTCAACATTTCGGAAATGCGCTACGGCCTCACCAACGTCGTCTATGACGAAAATGGCGTGATTCAGCGGATGAACGGCCTCAGCGCGGTCGAATCCACCGCCTCCAACCTGTCGCGCGCCGAGGAATATCTGGGCGCAGGTGCTAACCTGCGCTGGAGCGGCGACCGTCTCACTGTCGCACTCGACGGCGCCTATTCGCGAACCATCCGCACCGAAATCGAGCGTCAGGTCCGCCTGCGCACCGACCCGTTCGACATGAACGGCACCCGCAATTTCTTCGCGACCGCGCCATTTGCCACCAACAGCATGCGCGTCCCCTACACCTATGAAGTGCTGCCGGGGAACTTCGCGCCGACGGTGACCTTCGATCCGCGCTTCGACCCCAACAACCACGCATTGTTCTGGGACGACGCCCGCGCCCGCCGCGACGAAAGCCGCCGCCATAACGAGATCTGGGGCGCGCGCCTCGACCTCGACTACCGGCTCGACGGCTTCATCACCAACATCGCCGTCGGCGGTCGCTGGGCGCAGCAGACCTTCACCGATTACGATGTCCGGAACGAAGTCACGCTCAACCCGTTGGGTCCGCCCGCTGCGGGGCGTGAGGATGCGCGCATCAACACGCTGTGCCGCACCGCCTTCCCGCAGACTGGCTTCCTCGAGCGTGCGGAGGGCAACAGCATCACCAGCTGGGCGACCTTCGACCCGCTGTGCCTGATGCGCGAATATACCGGGTCGGAAGACCCCGGGCGCCCGGCGGACCTGCGCTCGCCCGCCAATCGCGACGTCACCGAAACCACGCTCGCCGGCTATGTGATGGCCGATTATGCGGGCGACCTTGGCGACATGCCGGTGCGCGGCAATGTCGGCGTGCGCGTGGTCAACACGCAGCTGACCTCGGTCGGGCTGCGCAGCGCGTTCACGGTGGTCAACAATCCCGACGGCACGGTCACGCTGACCCCGACGCCGGGGACGTTCGACACGGTGACGCTGGAAGCGCAGACCACCCGGGTCCTGCCGAGCGTCAATGCGATCTTCGAGCTTCAGCCCAACCGGCTGCTGCTCCGCGCCGCTGCATATCGTGCCCTTTCGCGCCCCGCACCCAGCGCGCTCGGTGCCGGCCGCACCTTCGTCCTCGACGCGAGCGGCACCAGCGTCGCCGACGCGATCAATGAAATCCGCGCCAATGGCAGCCCGGCGTTGAAGCCGCTGATGTCGTGGAACGGTGACATCGCGCTCGAATACTATCCGAACCGCGACTCGCTCTTCTCCGCGACGCTCTATTTCAAGGAATTCAGCGGCGGCTTCATCCCGTTCGTCACCAACGAAGACTTTGTGATCGGCGGCCAGAATGTAAGCGTCCCGGTGATCCAGACCGCGAACAGCGACCGCAAGAGCCAGCTCTGGGGCGTCGAGGTCACGCTCGCCAACCGCTTCTCCTGGCTGCCCAAGCCGCTCGACGGGTTTGGCGGCAAGCTCAGCTACAACTATGCCGACACCGATTTCGAGAATGAGGATGTCAGCCTCGGCGACATTCTCGATCCGCTGACCGGCAATGTCAGCGAGGGGATCATCCCGCCGGCTGGCCTCAGCGGCTTCTCCAAGCACGTCGTCTCGGCGCAGCTCTATTACGAGATTGGCGGTTTCTCGCTCCAGGGCATCTACAACTATCGGTCGAGCTATTATCAGGACTTTGTCGGCGGCAACACGCAGCTGCGCTATGTGCGCGGCAACGAGACATTCGACCTGCGCGCCTCGTTCAACGTCAACCGCAACATCTCGCTGCGCGCCGAAGCGACCAACATCTTCGATTCGCCCAAGGTTACCGATATGCCGGTCGTCGGCAGCATCCGGCAGTACCATTATTACGGCCCGCGCTACTTCATCGGCGCGCGGTTCCGGATTTAGGGGCTTGGGGGAGCCGATCGGCACCGCACGCATGGCAAAGCGATGCTCGGAACCCTCTTCGCTTGCGCTTTGGTGCGAAGGCAATAAGGATCGGGCCATGCGAATTGGTGAGGAGCGCAATGGCTGACCGGCTATACCAGGGGATCGCCGACCAGATCACCGCGCTGATCGATCAGGGGGTGTTCCCCCCGGCACCCGTTTGCCCGGCGAGCGAGAGCTGGCCGAACGGTTCGGGGTCAGCCGCGTGACGATCCGGGAGGCGGAGATCGCGCTCCAGGCGATCGGTCGGATCGTCATCAAGACGGGATCGGGCGTCTATGTCACCGACGGCAAGTCCGCGCCGACCGACACGCCCCCTTCGGTCAGCGCGTTCGAACTGACCGAGGCGCGCTCGCTGTTCGAAAGCGAGGCGGCGGCGCTTGCTGCGTCCACCGTCACTCCGGAAATGCTCGCCCGGCTCGACGAGCTGCTCGAAATCATGGGTCGCGACGACAGCGACGACGCTGCGTCGACCGAGGCGGATCAGGAATTCCACCTGCTGATCGCTTCGGCATCGGGCAATCAGGCTGTGATCCACGTCATCAAGCAATTGTGGCGGATGCGCACCGAAATGCCCGAAGTGCGGACCACCTATGCCAGCGTGTGTCAGCATGACGGACGCACCCGCCAGCGCGAGCACGCCGCGATCGTCGATGCGCTGCGCGCCGGGGGATTCGGGTGGCGCGCGCATCGCGATGCGCCAGCATTTCAACCGCCTGCTCGAAGCGATGCTGGACGCGACCGAAGAGCGCGAGATCAGCGAATTGCGCCGCAAGGCCGCCGAAAGCCGCGAACGCTTCCTGATGACCGCGCGTCTGCGCTAAGGCGCGCAGATGCTTCGCCAGTTCCTGTTTGCCGCGCTCGCGCTCGCGATCCCGCTCTCCACCGCAGCGCAGGACGAGGGCGTGTCCGAATCCGGCGACACCCGCCGCCGTGCGGCCGCCGAGGCGATCCGCGAAAAGATCCGCAACGACGTGCTCGCCCCGACGATCGCGCCGCGCGGTTATGACGTCACACTCGTCGTCTTCTCCGACTATCAATGCGGCTATTGCCGTCGGTTCAGCCCGACGCTCGACGCGTTGATGGCGGAGGACCGAAAGGTTCGCGTCGTCTATCGCGACTGGCCGATCCTTGGCGGCGGCTCCGGCCCCGCTGCGCGCGCCGCGATTGCCGCCAGCTTCCAGAAGAAGCATCTCGCGTTCCACCGCGCGCTGATCGCGCAATCGGGCCGGATCGACGCGGCAAAGATCCGCGCCGCGGCCGATGCCTCCGGCGTCGACTGGAAGCGGCTCGACAGCGACCTGGTCAAACGCAAGGGTGAGATCGACGCCTTGCTCGCGCGGACCAACGACTATGCCCGGTTGCTCGGCTTGACCGGCACCCCCGGCATGATGGTCGGCCCCTATCTCGTCCCCGGTCTGGTCGATCTCCCCACGCTCAAGCGCGCCGTCGCACAGGCGCGCGAGCGGCGCTAGCCGACCCGATCCCGCTCCAGCAATTCCTCTCGGACGTGCACCGCCTGCACCGACAGTCGTACCTCGACCAGAAACGCGACCAGTCCCGCCGTCAGCAACAGCATCGACGCGATGAACGCCACCGCGACCACCACGCCGATGTCGAGATGGACGATCTCCGCCCCGAACAGCAACGCGACCACCAGGCAGATCGCGATCGCGCTCGCCACGCACAGCCAGATCGACGTGTTGATGATCGACAGTCGCCGGTCGATCAGCCGCAGCTCCCACACCTGCCGCTCATGCTCCGCGCCGGTCGACACCGGGTGGAGTTGCTCCAGCTTGCGCGCGCGATCCACCACCCGCGCCATCCGCCCGACAAGCACGTTGAGGATGCCGGCGATGCCCGCCAGCAGGAACACGGGGGCGATCGATATCTGGATCGTCGCGGCGACGGTGGAGATCATCGGGGCCTGCATCGAAAGCCTTTGCTTGGGTTCAGACAAGCTGAACCCGTGGCGGCACCGGCCCGCTCCCCCACCCGGCCACCCATAGAATACACTGTCGTTGGGTGGCCGGGTGGGGGAGCGGGCCGGTGCCGTTGCTGAGCGCAGCGAAGCAAACACTAGGAGCGCCGCGCGCGAGTGCAAGCACTTCCACCCATTCGTAACGACTTGCCGGTAGAGCGGAGCTATGACGAAGCCGATGCCGCTTGCCGACTTCACGCGCCTGCCGCCCGTGCTGACCGCCAGCATCGGGGACGGGTTGGCGAGCGCGATCGACAGCGTTGCCGCATCCGCCGCGCCAACCCACCGCTTTCTGCGCTATGGATGGTTTGCCGCCGCGCTCCACGTCTATGGCGGTGAAGCGCGCACGCTGACCATATTGCGCGAAGGCGTGCCGGTGCTCGCGCTGCCGCTGATCCCCACTGGCCCCGCGCCACTGCGTCTCGCGCAAGTCCCCGGCTGCTACTGGCCGTTTCGAAGTTTCCCGGTTGCGCAGGAGGCGGGGACCGAGGCGTTCGAGGTCGCGCTCGACCTGCTCGCGCGGCACGCCAACGCGCTGCGCATCGGCCCCGTTTATGACGGCGACCCGGCGCTGGAGGGGCTGCGCGCCGCCGCCGCGACGCGCGGCTGGGTCGCGCTCGACCGCTTCGTCGCCGAAAGCTTCCTGCTCGACATGGCCGCATTGCAGGCCGAAGGCACCTGGCCCCGCAATTCGACCCTGCGCAAGAACCGCTTCCACGAAAAGCATCTCGCCGAACATGGCGAACCCGACTGGAGCTTCGTCAGCGGCGGGGACTGGACCGCGCAGGCGTTCGACGCCCTGGCGGAAATCGAACGCAAGAGCTGGATCGCCGACCGCACCGACGGGCGCGATGCGAAGTTCACCGACACCGGCCACGGCGCATTCTGGCGCGCGGCGGCGCAGGACCCGGTGGTTGCGCAGATGCTGTGGGCCGCAGTGCTGCGCATCGATGGCGAACCCACCGCCTTCTCCTTCGATCTCAACGCCGGGACGCTCAAATACGCGATCGCCAACAGCTATGACCCGCGCGTTGCCAAGCATTCGCCGGGGAAATTGCTCTATTACCGCAACCTCGTCCGTGCGCTCGAGGACGGCATTACCGATGTCGACTGGGGTGCAGGGGACAGCGGTTACAAGCGTGTCATCGGCGCGGACACCGGTCCTGCGATTCGCGACTGGCTGTTTGTGCGGCCGGGACTGCCTGGCGTCGCGGCGCGGCTGCTGCGCCGCCGCTGGCGCGCGAGCGGGGCTGTGGAGCCGAATGGATAGCCTCAGCGCTCCGGTCGCAGGAGCGCATCGCTACGGCGCAACCTCCGCCGCCCGCGCCTGCGCCAGATACAGCGCGAACAGCCCGGCATCATCGGTCCATGCGCGCGTCACGCTCCACCCGCCTGCCGCGAGCAGCAGCCGTGCGTCGCGATCCCCATATTTGTGGCTGTTCTCGGTATGGATCGTCTCGCCCGCCGCGATTGCAAAGCCGCGTCCATCCACTTCGAACGCCACCGCGCGTTTCGCCTCCAGATGCATCTCGATCCGCGCAAGGTCATCGTTCCACTTCGCCACATGCGCAAACGCATCGACCGGGATCGTGCCCGACAGCTCGGCATTGATCCGCTCGATCAGGTTGAGGTTGAACGCCGCCGTCACGCCAGCCGCATCGTCATAGGCGGGAACCAGCACTGCGGGATCCTTGATCCGGTCGATCCCGATCAACAGCGCCGACCCTTCGCCCAGCGACGCCCGCATCGCGCGCAGCAGGTCGACTGCGGCGACAGGCGTCATGTTGCCGATCGTCGATCCGGGAAAAAAGCCCAGCCGCGCCAATCCGCCAATTCCTGCGGGCAGCTTGAGCGGCTTCAGGAAATCCCCCTCCACCGGCTCGACCGCCATCACCGGAAACTGTGCCGCGATTTCCCGCGCGGACGCGCGCAGGAATTCGCCCGAAATGTCGATCGGGACATAGGCGGCCGGGCGCACCGCGCGCAGCAGGATCGGCGTCTTGGCCGACGAACCCGACCCAAACTCGACCACCGCACCGCCCAGGCCCACTTCGCGTGCTACCTCCGGGCACACACGCTCGAGCAGCGCCGTTTCGGTCCGCGTCGGATAATATTCCGGCAACCGCGTGATCGCCTCAAACAGCTCCGACCCGCGCCGGTCGTAAAACCAGCGCGCCGGAATCGCGCGTGGCCGCGCTGCCAGCCCGTTCAGCACATCCGCGCGAAACGCCGGATCGGCCAGACCCGCCTGACCATCCTCGATTTCCCGCTTCAGCATTACAGATCCTTCGCCAGCCGCACCCCGGTGAACTGCCAGCGCTGGTGCGGATAAAAGAAGTTGCGATAGCTGGCGCGCGCATGGCCGCGCGGCGTTGCGCAGCTTCCGCCGCGCAGGGCGAACTGCCCGCTCATGAATTTACCATTATACTCGCCGACCGCGCCCTCGGCGGCGGCAAAGCCGGGATAGGGGCGATAGGCGCTCCCGGTCCATTCCCACACATCGCCGAAGAAGGCAGGGCCGGTGGGGGAGGGGCGCGGCTCGACCGGCCCGGCGCGGTCGAGCTGGTTGCCGCCCACCGGGTCATGTCCCGTCGCCGCGACCTCCCACTCCGCCTCGGTCGGCAATCGCGCGCCTGCCCAGCTGGCATAGGCGTCGGCCTCAAAGAAACTCACATGCGTCACGGGCGCGGCGGGGTCGATCGGCCGCCGCCCGTCCAGCCCGAACCGCGTCCAACCGCCGTCGCGCATCTCCCAATAAAGCGGTGCCTCGATCCGCTGCGCCTGCACCCATGCCCAACCATCGGACAGCCAGTGGCGCGGATCGCGATAACCGCCATCGGCGATGAACGCCGCCCATTCGCCGTTGGTCACCGTCCGGTCGGCAATCGCATGCGGATGCAGCAGCACGCGATGGCGCGGTCCTTCGCAATCGAACGCAAAGCCATCGCCGGTCGCGCCGATCTCGGCGACACCCTCGGCACCTTCGATCCAGCCCATCGGCCCCGGCATCGCCACCGGCACCTTCGGATCGCCCGGCCACACCGCCGGCTCGACCGGATTGCATGAAAACAGATGAAGCAAGTCGGTCAGCAGCAACTCCTGATGCTGCTCCTCATGGTGACAGCCAAGCTCGACCAGCGCCAACACCGCCTCGGGCAAATCCGGCAGCGCGTCGATCACCGCCGCTTCCACCGCCGCGCGGTACGCCAGCACCTCGTCCAGCGTCGGCCGCGTCACCATCCCCCGCCGCGCCCGCGCATGGCGCTGTCCCTCGGCCTCGTAATAGCTGTTGAACAGGAACGGGAAGCGGTCGTCGTGCAGCCGATAGTCTGGCACATGATCGCGCAATACGAACGTCTCGAAGAACCAGGTCGTATGCGCCAGATGCCATTTGGCGGGGGAGGCGTCGTCCATCGACTGGACGCACGCATCGGCGTCGGACAGCGAGGCGGCGAGATTGGCGGTCAGCGCGCGAACCTTGCGGAACCGCGTTTCAAGCGTTGAACTGCACGCGACGGGACTCGCACTCGTTCGCATTTTGTTCCTGTAACCCGAAACCGGGGCGCGGGTCAAATGCCGGAAATCAGCGATGCGCCCCTGGAGTCCACAAAACGTCGCCCGACGCCGATTGGTTCATTTCGCGCGCCAGCACAAAAAGCAGGTCCGACAACCGGTTGAGGTACGCGATCGCCTGCGGATTGATCGCAACCTGTGCTGCTGCCGCGGTCGCGCTGCGCTCCGCCCGCCGCACGATCGCGCGTGCGAGATGCACCGCAGCCGCGCCCGCCGATCCGCCGGGCAGGATGAAGCTGGTCAGCGGGGACAGCGATTCATTCGCTGCGTCGATCGCGACCTCCAGCCGCGCGACCTGCGCGGGGACGATGCGCAAGCTCATCTCGCCCGGCTCGAAATCCTCGCTCGGTGTGGCCAGGTCCGCACCCAGGTCGAACAAGTCGTTCTGGATCGTGGTCAGCAACCGCGCCGGATAGTCCTCGCCGATTGCCGCAATCGCGACCCCGATCGCGCTGTTCGCCTCATCGACATCGCCGATCGCGGCCATGCGAGCGTCATGCTTCGCCACCCGCGACCCGTCGACCAGACCGGTGGTGCCGTCATCGCCGGTGCGCGTATAAATCTTATTGAGCTTGACCACCGCTCAGGCAGCGCCTCAGCCGTTGCTGGCGAGCAACAGCAACAGCGCGACGATGGCAATCGCGATGCCCTGGAACAGGATGCGCTGCTGCATCGCCTTGTTCGACTTCAGCGCCGACGCGCTCGGCCCCTCGCCCGATTTCAGCTCCGCCTCGGTCGTGCGCAGGAATGCGACGATTCCCTTGATGAGGGCGAAGACGGTCGCAAGCATCGCGGCGACGAGGAGCAGGACGAGGAAGAGTTGCATGGGCGTAATCTAGGGGTTGTTGGCACGCGATGAAAGCCCCGCACCGATCTCAATCGGCGCTGACCATCCGAACAAACAATCGTCACCCCGGGCTTGGCCCGGGGCCCAGCTGCCTTGAGCGCCCGAAGAAGCTGGGCCCCGGGTCAAGCCCGGGGTGACGTCAGGGTGAAAATTTCGCCCCGCCGCAGTGCATCCGCCAGTGCCCGCCCATCAGCACCGGTTTCGCGCAGCGCCGCCAGCGTCGGCGCGCCATGCCGCTTGGCCAGCCGCTCGCCATCCGGCCCGGTCAGCAACCCATGGTGGTGGTAGCGCGGCACCGGAAGTCCTAGCAGTTCCTGCAACAGCCGGTGGACATGCGTCGCGGGCAACAAATCCTCGCCGCGCACGACATCGGTGGCGCCCTGCGCCGCATCGTCGATGGTGACGGCAAGATGGTAGGACGCCGGCGCATCCTTGCGTGCAAGGACGACATCGCCATGCGCTGCGGGGTCGGCGATGACCGGGCCGAAGCGCGAGTCGGTGAAGGTCAGAGCCTGGACGCTCCCCCGAGCGCCGCCGCCATATTCAGCCGCCAGCAATGCGGCGCACTCAAATCCGGTGCCTCAAGCCCGCGACATGTCCCCGGATACACCAGCCCCTCCGGCCCATGCGGCGCACTCGCGCTCGCCGCGATATCGGCGCGGGTGCAGAAACACGGATAGATCAGGCCCCGCGCCCGCAGATCGTCCAGCGCCGCCTGATACGCATCCAGCCGTGACGACTGGAACAACACCTCCCCATCCCAGTCCAGCCCCAGCCAGCGCAGATCGTCCAATATCGTCGCGACATGCTCCGCCCGGCTGCGCGTCCCGTCGATATCCTCGATCCGCAGCAAAAACCGGCCGTCGCGTTCGCGCGCGAAATCATGCGCGGCAATCGCGGAAACGGCATGGCCCATGTGCAGCCGGCCCGTCGGACTCGGCGCAAAGCGGGTGACGATGGTCTGGCTGTCGGACGGCACCTTTTCCATGTAGAGCCGCACCATGTTCCTCGCCATCCTCTTGTCGGCGCTCGCGATGACCCTGATCGTCGGGGTCCGCTACCTGATCGTCTCGGGCGCCTTCGCCTGGGCGACGCGGGTGCGACATCCCGGCCTGTACGCCGGGCTCGACGGCCAGATGCGGCGCGAAGTGATCTGGAGCCTCGCCAGCGCCGCCATCTACGGCATCCCGGCCGGCATCGTTGCGTGGGGCTGGCAGAATCACGGCTGGACACGGATCTACACCGATGTCGCCGACTATCCGCTCTGGTACCTTCCGCTCTCGGTCTTCCTCTACCTCTTCGCCCACGACACCTGGTTCTACTGGACGCATCGCTGGATGCACCGCCCCCGACTGTTCCGCATCGCGCACGCCGTCCATCACGACAGCCGTCCGCCAACCGCCTGGGCGGCAATGAGTTTTCACCCCGTAGAGGCGCTGACCGGGGCCGTGGTAATTCCGTCACTGGTCTTCGTGATTCCGGTTCATGTCGGCGCATTGGGCTTTGTGCTTGGAATCATGACGGTTATGGGTGTGACCAATCACATGGGGTGGGAGGTGTTCCCGCGGGTGATGTGGCGGGGGCCACTTGGGGCGTGGCTGATCACCGCGAGCCATCATCAGCGGCACCATGAGCAATATGGGTGCAACTATGGTCTCTATTTCCGTTTCTGGGACCGGCTGTGCGGCACCGACCGGGGGATTGGCGATTTCGAAAAAGCACATGCGCGCGCTGCTGCCCGCAGCCCTTCTGCTCCTCCCGGCGGCCTCGCCGGTCAGCAGCATCGACGTTGAGTTCACCGGGCTGCGCGATGCGAAGGGGGTGCTGCAGATCTGCCTGACCGCGCGCCCGGACAGCTTCCCCGATTGCAAGGACGACCCCCGCGCCGTCTCGCGCACCATTTCCGCCGCGCACCCGGCGACCCGCTTCGAAGGACTGGCCACCGCCACCTATGCCGTCGCGGTGATCCACGACGCGAACTCGAACAAGAAACTCGACACGATGATGGGCATCCCGCGCGAAGGCTTCGGCTTCAGCCGCAACCCCGTCATCACCTTCGGCCCGCCCAAGTTCAAGGCAGCCAGCTTCCCGCTCGACGGCGCGAAGCAGCAGGTGAAGATGAAGTATATGCTTTAGGGCGGACGCCGACCTGCCCCCTTTCCATTAACCAGACTGAAACCGGAATGGGCGCACGCATCCATTTGTGCGCTGCGGCGTTGCGCACCTGAAACCGTTTCAGGATACAACCCGTATGCGTCTCCTCGTCCCCGCGCTCCTCGCTTCAGCCTTCGCCACTCCCGCCGTCGCGCAGGACGGGGCGCCCCCCGCCGAACAGGCCGAGGTCGCGAATGAGGCGCGCGCGCGGCTCAGCATCGGTGGCGGCGCGGCGTGGATCCCCGACTATGAGGGGTCGGACGACAGTCGCTGGACGCCCCTGCCTGCCGCCAACGGCACCGTCGCGGGGATGAGCTTCACCGTGCTCGGCAACCGCGCCAGCCTCGACGTCATTCCAGATGTTGCGGACAAGGACTGGAACCTCCAGCTCGGCCCCGTCGCGGTCATCAATCTCAACCGCACCAACCGCGACGCGATCGCCGACCCGCGCGTGCGCGCGCTGGGAGAGGTCGACACCGCAGTCGAGGTCGGCGGATATGCCGGCATCGCCAAGACCGGGATCCTCCACGACTATGACACGCTCTCGGCCAGCCTCAGCTACCGCCACGACGTGACCAAAATCCACCGCAGCGGCATCTTCACCCCCTCGGTCACCTACACCACCCCGCTCAGCACCAAGGCGCTGGTATCGCTCTTCGCCACGGCGGAGATCGTCGAAGACCGCTACGCCCGCACCTATTTCGGCGTCACCCCCACGGGCAGCGTGCTCAGCGGCCTGCCCGCCTTCACGCCGGAAGGCGGACAGAAGGACATCACCTTTGGCGGCATGTTCACCCATTCGCTCACCGGCAACCTGACCAAGGGTCTCGCGCTGGTCGCGGGCGGCACCTACAAGAAGCTGATCGGCGACTTCGCGGACAGCCCCCTCGTCGCCATCGCCGGCTCGCGCCATCAATGGACCGGCGGCGCGGGGCTGGCGCTGACCTTCTGACCCGGCTACAAGACCGCATCCCCGGGGAGCGCTGACGCGCGCTTGAGAGGGTGGCAGCAGCCACCGACCCGCTGAACCTGATCCGGTTGACACCGGCGTAGGGAGTGGGCGGCTTTCACCCGAAAACCGTGCGCTCTCCGCGATTTTGGAGCGCATCATGGCCGACATCCCCGCAAAGACCGAACTTGCCGTCACCACCGGAGCGATCCGCGGATCGACCAAGATCCATGTCGGCCCGCGCAAGGTCGCGATGCGCGAAATCCATCTCGAACCGTCGAGCGGCGAGCCCCCGGTCCGCGTCTATGACACCAGCGGCCCCTATACCGACCCGCAAGCCCGCATCGACATCATGGCGGGCCTCCAGGAACTGCGCCGCGACTGGATCCGCGATCGCGGCGACGTGGAAGAGGTGACCCAGCGCGAGGTGCGCCCGGAGGACAACGGCCAGCTCGGCCCCGACCGCAGCGGCGGCGTCCAGCCCTTCCCGAACGTGCGCAAGAAGGTGCTGCGCGCCAAGCCCGGCATGAATGTCAGCCAGATGCACTATGCGAGGGCCGGCATCGTCACGCCCGAAATGGAATATGTCGCCACCCGCGAAAATCTCGGCCGCCAGATGCTCGCCGAATATGTCCGCGACGGCGAAAGCTGGGGCGCGTCGATCCCCGACTATGTCACCCCCGAATTCGTCCGGGACGAGGTCGCCCGCGGCCGCGCGATCATCCCCAACAACATCAACCACCCCGAGTCCGAGCCGATGGCGATCGGCCGCAACTTCCTGGTCAAGATCAACGCCAATATCGGCAACTCCGCCGTCGCGTCGGACGTGGCGCAAGAGGTCGACAAGATGGTGTGGGCGATCCGCTGGGGCGCCGACACGATCATGGACCTGTCGACCGGCCGCAACATCCACGACACCCGCGAATGGATCCTGCGCAACTCGCCCGTCCCCGTCGGCACCGTCCCGATCTATCAGGCGCTCGAAAAGGTCGGCGGCATCGCCGAAGACCTGACCTGGGAAATCTTCCGCGACACGCTGATCGAACAGGCCGAGCAGGGCGTCGACTATTTCACCATCCACGCCGGCGTCCGCCTGCCCTATATCCCGATGACCGCCAAGCGCGTCACCGGCATCGTCTCGCGCGGCGGCAGCATCATGGCCAAATGGTGCCTGGCGCACCATCGTGAGAGCTTCCTCTACGAGAAGTTCGACGAGATTACGGAGATCATGAAGGCGTATGACATCGCCTATTCGCTCGGCGACGGCCTTCGCCCCGGATCGATCGCCGACGCCAATGACGAGGCACAGTTCGCCGAACTCTACACGCTGGGCGAACTGACCAAGCGCGCCTGGGAACAGGATGTTCAGGTGATGATCGAAGGCCCCGGCCATGTGCCGATGCACAAGATCAAGGAGAATATGGACAAGCAGCTGCAGGCCTGCGGCGAAGCCCCCTTCTACACGCTCGGCCCGCTCACCACCGACATCGCCCCCGGCTACGACCATATCACCAGCGGCATCGGCGCCGCGATGATCGGCTGGTACGGCACCGCGATGCTCTGCTACGTCACGCCCAAGGAGCATCTCGGCCTCCCCGACCGCGACGACGTCAAGGTCGGCGTGGTGACCTACAAGCTGGCAGCCCACGCCGCCGACCTCGCCAAGGGCCACCCGGCGGCCAAGGTCCGCGACGACGCGCTGAGCCGCGCCCGCTTCGAATTCCGCTGGCGCGACCAGTTCAACCTGTCGCTCGACCCCGACACGGCCGAACAATATCACGACCAGACGCTACCGGCGGAAGGCGCCAAGACCGCCCATTTCTGCTCGATGTGCGGCCCCAAATTCTGCTCGATGAAGATCACGCAGGAAGTGCGCGACTTCGCGGCGAAGCAGAATCAGGATGCGGATGGCTTCATCGCAGCGCAATCGGTGGATGTGGCTGAAGCCGAGGAGGGCATGGCGCAGATGAGCCGGGTGTATGACGAGATGGGGCGGGAGCTGTATCTGGGTTCGGGCGGGCGGGAGCACGACTGAAGGGATGGCGCCGCCGATACCCCATCGCCCCGGCGCAGGCCGGGGCCGCCAAAGGCGTGCCCCACGCCCCACCTCGACTCCCATCGTCACCCCGGCTGCCGTGCCGGGGTCAATCCATCTCCGCGCTTAACGGTCGAGCCAACTAAGTGTTATGTCCCCGGAATTGGTGCCTCTGGGTCGGCGCGTGATGTAGAGCGAGTCACGCGCGGGTCAGTTGACGCCAGTTATTCTGGAACAGGTCGGCGCAGGTATCTCGTTCCTCGAACGCGCGACACGGCGCGCCTTGCTCGTGGAGCACGCGCTTTTGCAACAGATGAGCCAGATCCGCGCGAACCGTTTCTCTGTCTGTTTGGCTCACGCCGCGAGACGTAAAGAAGACACGTTTCGCATTTGAAACCTGTCCGGTATCAAGGATATCGAGATTCTGGGGGAGCCAGCCGAACCCGAGGAACACCAGTGTTTCTGCCGCTACAATACGGTTGCGGATCGTCTCAACGGTGGCGCTGTCGGCTGACTCGGTGAAGGTCTTTATTCCTTCGGCAAGCGCAGGAAAATCGGCACCATAATCTAGGCCAAACGGCACATCTCCTCCCTTCCAAGGCGGCGATCCAACGGAACCGTAGACGTGCAGAACCTCCAGCTTCGATGCTATTTCGGCCGCTCTGTTTTCTGGCAAACCAAAAGTCTGCTTCAGCCATTCGAAAGCAAAAGTCTCGATACAGCGGTCATAGTTGAAAGTGATAAAGCTTACGTTGTCGAATATCGAATCGACGTTCTCCAGCGTGACATTCTGAGTCAGTAAGCGACCGAAGTGGACGTACCACGACGCATCATATTTCTCATTTCCGCCAAAGCTGAATACGATATCGTCGCGCGTTTGTGTTGGAAGCTTAAATTTTGAGAAAAATGCCGAGTTACGTTCAGCTTCCAAGATTGCGATTACTATCGCCATTTTTCCTACCGCAATCATCGCTTCATTACCGCGATGAATATCAAGATAGGTGTCTATTGAGGCGACGTTGACGAGGCCCAGACGAAGCTGCTGTAGGGCGATGTGCACATGCTGCCACAGGGACTGATTGTTCTCACACTTTCGGTGAACCGCAAGTTCAAAGTTGCGATTTGAGAACCCCGAGTTGCGATCAAAGTAAGTCATTTCGATGATGCGGTCGCGAAGTGCGTTTCCTATCGGGAGGCCGATTTCACAGCTTGCGCCAGCGCCAACAACGAAAACAGTTTTAGGTGAGAACATGGGGCTTCTTCCGCACGACTAACTCGCAGACGGTAGGGCATGGGCACTAACAGCACCAGAGCCGACTCGAATTCGGGGTGAATTCCGGAAACACAAATTCCGGCGACACAATACCTGTCTCAATAATGATACCGACACTGCGCCACCTGCAGCGTCTGATCCTTCCCGTTCCCGGCCACGCGGTACACCAGCCGATGCGCCTGATTGATCCGCCGCGACCACCAGCCTGACAATTGCCGCCCGTCCCCGACGCGCCGTTATCCGGCCGCCGTCCGCCGCTTCTTCCAGTCCAGCGACACGCCAATCCGCTCGCTGATGCTCCCGCTCCAGTCGGTTTGCAGGCCATGGGCGTTCAGCTTGGCGACGATTTCATGCCCGATCGCGACTGCCGCCGGTGCGCCTTCTTCGATCGACCCATAGTTCAGGTACAGGCCATCGCCCTCCACCGCAGACTCGGTGTCCTGCTGGTGAAAGAAGGCATATCCCCTTGCCGACAAACCAGCGCCTTCCGCCGCCTGAACATGATCCCAGATTTCCGCCGCGCCGCAGCTGCCGCAGCACGTGAAATCCTGTCGTGAGATAATCCCGTCCGCATCGAGAGCGGCAAAGGCGGCATCGAGCCGGTCGCAATCGGTGGTCTCCGGCCATTGCGCCTGTGCCGATGCATGCGCTTTCAGCGCGGCGTCGGTCGCGCGTTCGGCCTCGGCGCGCTGCGCATCGCCATCCGCCTCGACATAGGCAAGCGCGGTGTCGATGATCTCGTCTCGCGGCATAAAACCCGCAGCGACCAGTCGTTCGACATAGTCTTGAATATCCGCTGTCGCGTCCGCGCTGAAAGTGACGGGGGCGGGGATCGACGGGGCGGGTTTCGTGCCCCCAAAGATTCTCGACAACCACGACTGGGACATAGCTACTCCTCGGATCGAAACGCGACGCTATCACGTCCCAAACCAACCGGAAATCGGGTCTGTAGCATGCGCGCCTGACGGATGCCCCCACGCCACACCCCACCCAAAATCCATCCAACACGCCCCGCCACCCGCTGTCCTACACGCCCGCAATCCGCTTCATCCTGCCGGATGACTCAGCAACCCCCACTCGCCCGTGCGCACTGGACCCCGGCCAAACAGCGCATCTTCCTCGCCGCCCTTGTCGAAACCGGCAGCATCGCCCGCGCCGCCCGTGCCGCGGGCATGTCGCGGTCCAGCGCGCATGCGCTGCGCAACCGCCTCACCGGCACGCCCTTCGACCATGCATGGGCCCGCGCGCTCAGGCTCCACGCCGCGCGGCTCGCCGATCCCTTCGGCCCTGATCCACTCGCCCCGCGTGATCCCGTTGCGCCGCGTGCGCCCAGACCCGCACCCGTCGCGCCGTCGTCGCTTCGCTGATGCCGCGCCGTCGCGTCCTGTCGCCAAAGCGTCGCGTGCCCGTCGCCCGATGTTCAGATCGCGTCGCGACACAGTCGGGCATGCGTCGCGCAATCGTCGCGCACCCGTCGCGCCCGTGTCGCGCACCTGTCGCGTCGCGGGCGCTTCGTGGGTGCCATCCCGTCCTGTCGGCCCGCAACCCGCATGTTTTCGTCAGCTTCGCCGGGCGGTGTCAGGCGCAAATCCCTGTCCCCGGAAGCGAAGCGCCGCCGCGCTGCCGCGATCTGCGGCGCGCGCGACGGCGTTGCGGGTCACGCCCCGCCGCTGACCCCGATCACCTCGCCGGTGATCCAGCGCGCCTCGTCCGACGCCAGGAACACCGCCGCCACCGCGATGTCGTCGACATGACCGACCCGGCCCAGCGGCGTCTGCGCGACGATCTGGTTGGCGAAGTCCGATCCCTCGACGATGCCCGCCGCGTCGGTGCCCTCGGTCATCGTCATGCCGGGCGAGATCGCGTTGACCCGGATCTGGCGGGGGCCCAGCTCGCTCGACAGGACGCGGGTGATCGCGTCCACCGCCGCCTTGGTCGCGGTATAGAGCGATGCGCCGGGCATCTTCATGCGGGTGATGTTGGACGAGATGTTGATGACGCTCGCCCCCGCGCCCAGATGCGGCACCGCCGCCTTGGTCACGTTGAGCAGGCCCAGCACGTTGATCCCGAACATGCGGTGATATTCGACCGGGTCGAAGTCGTCGATCGGGGCAAAGGCATAGACGCCGCTATTGTTGACCACGATGTCCAGCCGCCCGAATTCGCGCGTCGCCGCGTCGATCAGCGCCGCGGCCTGTGCGGCGTCGGCGACATCGCCCTGGACCGCCAGTGCCTTGCCGCCGGCGCTCTCGATCGCCGCGACAGTGGCGTCCGCGCCCGCGCGGCTGCTCGAATAGTTGACGACGACCGCCGCGCCCTCGGCGGCCAGCGACCGTGCGATCGCCGCGCCAATCCCCTTGGACGCGCCGGTGACGACCGCGACCTTGCCCTGCAAGCGACTCATGATTTCAATCCCTTACTTCTCGCCCGCCGCCGGAATGGCCGCGTTAGTGCGATAGTTCAGGAATATGGAACTGTTGAACCATGCGGCAAGGGGGCCTATCTGAATTTTATCATGCGCCCTCTTGTCCATCCGTCCGTCGACAGCGTGACCCCACAGGCGATCCTGCACGCGCTGTCCGATCCGGAGCGCGCGCGCATCTATGCCGAGATCGCCGGGCTGGGCTGTGTTCGGGGTTGCGCGACGCTTGCCGACACCGGGGAGCGGGTGATCCCCAAATCCTCGCTGTCCCAGCATTTCCGCATCCTGCGCGAAGCCGGGCTGATCCGGTCGGAGCGGCACGGCGTGGAGATGCGCAACTATGCCCGTTGTCAGGAGATCGACGGCCGCTTCCCGGGGCTGCTCAAGGCGATCATGGGCGCCTATGCGGAGGCTGGCGAGACGGCGCGCTGAGGCGGTCGCCCGGTCACGCTTGCCTTCCCCCCGATTGCGCGACTCGCGCGACAGGCGCATGATCGGCGCGGCTGGTCCTGAACAGGGGAAGCAGGATGCGCAAAACGCCGTCGTTGCCGCGTCACCGGGTTCCGTTGCTGGCGCTTGTCCTCATCGCGCCGCTGATGCTGGGGGCCGCCCCCGACCTCACCCCGGCGCAGGAGGCAGAGGTCGCCGCCGCCGAACGCGATCCGGTGGTCGGCGCGTCGCTGGGGGAGGCGATGCGGCTGCGCTTCGAAGGGGCGTGCCAGGCGCGCACCGCCGCGATCGCCCGGGGCCAGCGCGACCTGCGCCCGGCGCGGCGCGAGCGTCCCGAACGGCTCACCGCCGCGGAATGGCGCACCGCGTTCGACCGCGCCCGCACCAGCTTCGACGCGGAGGCAGCGCGAACCTGCACCCCCGCCACCGACGATGCCCGGCTCGCCGATGCCGCCGCCCGCCTCCCACGCCTGTCGCCGATCACAGCGGAGGTGCCACCCCCAGATCGCCGATGCGATCCGCCACGGCACCTATGAAGTGGGCGAGCATGGCTATGCGCCAAAGCTTGCGACGATCTTCGCCGATACCCGCCGCTGCGAGGTGCCAGTGGCGCAGGCCTATATGTCGGTATGGCGCGCGATCGTTACGATGCTGGGGCAAAGCGCCGATCGCGCGCGGATGAAGGGTGCCTTTGCCCAGGTCGATCCCGAGACGGCGGAGCGCGTGTTCCGCGCCGAACAACGCGATTTCGACGCCGCCGAGCTCGATTTCCTCCGCTACCGCGCGGCCTGTGCAAAGCTGCTCGGCCCCGCGCCGCCGCCGCGCGCCACAGTCGCAGCCCCGGTCACCGCTGCGCCGGCCCCCGCCCTGGCCGGCTGGGGGCTGCTGCTCGGTCGCTGGCGCAATGTGCAGCAGGGCAACGAGATCGAGCTGCGGCTGGAGGCCGACGGGACCATGTCGGGCATCATCGTCACCGCCGGACCGCGTGCAATGGCTCAGGGCTATGCACCGGGGCTGGTGATCCTCCGCGGGTTCAAGCTCGGCGCACCGTTCGGGTCGCGACGCGCAATGGCGACCGGGGGCAGCTACTTCCTGCCCCCGATGCCCGGCCGCCGCGCGCACGAACTCTATGGCACCCCCAGCTGGGATGAGGGCGTCGTCTATCTGCTCAAGGGCGACCCCGACCAGCTCGAGCTGCCCACCCCGATGGAATCGCGGATGAATGCCTATGGCGGCATGCGGCGCTAGGGTCGCCGGATGTGCAATGAAGCCTATCGCAAGCGCGAGCTCGCCAAGCTGCTCGCCGACTGGCCGACCCAGTATGTGCCGCTGCGCTTTCCGGAGGGGCGACCCAATTTCGCCCCGCTCGACGGCTTTCGCATCACCGACCGGGTCGAGATCATACGTCCCGCCACCGCCGAAGCGGGGGTGGCGGAAATGGTGACGCGCCGCTGGAGCTGGCCCGCCGCCAATGGCAAGCCGGTGTATAATGTCCGCTCCGATGGCCGCGCGATCGCGCATGCCAGCCGCTGCCTGATCCCGGTCGACGGCTTTTACGAATATGGCGATGCTCCGGACGACGCGCCCCCCACCGACCTGTTCGGCGCCTCGGTGCCGGTGCGGCGGGGCAAACCGCTCAAGGCCAAATGGGCCTTCACCCTGTCGGGGGCAGAGGGGTTCGCGATCGCCGGGGTGTGGCGCGCCGACCCGGTGGTGGGGGAGGCATGGGCGATGCTCACCTGTCCGCCCGGCCCCGATGTCGCGCCGATCCACGACCGCCAGCCGGTGGTGCTGCCCCCCGCCGACTGGGCGCGCTGGCTCGACCCGGCGACGCCCAGTTCAGAGCTGTGCCGCCCCTTGCCCGGCGGCAGCCTCACCGCGACGCGGGAGCGCTGACCGAAAGGAAGACAGAAACTGACCGTTGCGTGAAATTTGTTTCGGATTAGCAATGATGGTCCGCGCCGAGACGCAGATGGATTGGAGAGAGAGCGATGGCCCGATATCGGTTGACCCCAGCGTTGGCCGCCACCGCGCTAGCCTTCGCCCCGCTCACCGCCACGGCCCATGCCGCCGCCGCATTGCCGGTCACCCGGACCACCGACGCCGCCCTCGTCCATCCCGATCACGCCGCAATCGTCGCGCGGATGGAAGCGATGTACGCAATCCATTTCCTCCCCATCCCGGTGCTTCAGCAGCGCGCCGCGACGGGGGATCTGCGTGCGATCTACGCATTGTCGCTGAAGTATCAGAACGGTCTCGGCGTCAAGCAGAGCTGGCCCGAATATGAGCGGCTGAGCAAACGCATCCTTCAGATCGCCCCCGCGCTTGCGGAGCAGGGCGATCCCTATGCGATGTACCAGCTGGCGTTTCAGCGATGGCTCGCCGAACAATGGACCGACGACCGCAAATTCGCGGCCTATCTCGCGGCGGCGGAAGCGGGTGACCCCGAAGCGGCGGCGGGCGTCGGCCAGGCCTATGATCTGGGTCGCGGCGTTCGTGCCGACCGGGCGGAGGCGCTGCGCTGGTATGTGCGCGCGGCGACCGCGGGGCATTGCGATTCGATGACCAAGATCGGTTATCTGCTCTCCGATCCGAAGACCGGAGCGGTCGATGTGGCAGAGGCGGTGCGCTGGTACCGGATGGCGGCGGAGAACCCCGTTGCCTGCGGCAACGGCGCGAACTACGCGCTCGCGCTGCTCTTCTCCGAAGGGCGCGGCAACCTCCCCCGCGACTATGGCCAGGCGCTGCGCTGGTTTCTCGAAACCGCCAGGCGCGGCAACCCGGTCGGCGCGATGCAGATCGGCTTTTACTATGAAAAGGGGCTAGGCACCCCGGTGAATCGGGCCGAGGCGCTGAGATGGTTCAAGATCGCCGGCTTCCCCTCGGTCGCCGCCGCGCGCGCAGAAATGGCGCGGCTGCGGATCAAGGAGCCCGGATGATCCGCATGTCGCCCACTTGGGCTGACCGCATCGGATCTGCGGCGATGCGGACGCTGATCCTGGCCACACACACCCGCTTTTTCCACAGCTTCGCCGGACAGCCTCTCCCCCGTCGCGACAGCCATAGCGGCGGGGGAGGGGGCGTTGCCCTCATCCCTTGATCGTCACCATCGCGACCGGCTTGTCCTTGGTCGATGGGTTGGAAGCATTCGCCTTGGGCGGGGCTTCCTTTTGGGTTTTCGGAGTTCGCGGTTCGATTTCTTCTGGCTCTTGGCCATGACCTGTTCCTTCGCGGGCGTTGCGCCCGGCGCACAGCCTACGCGCTTGGCGGGGCGCTGGCTTGCGAATTCGCGTTCCGGTCCGCTCGGCGCGCTGGGTCAGTGGATCGCGCGTTCGGTCAACAGCGCCGCCTTGCCGTCCTTCCACGCGATCTCCATCGCCGGTTCCTTCGGCTTGCCCGGCGCGAACAGCTCATAGATCGTCCGCCCGTCCTCGACCTGGCGGCTCTCGATCACCCGCTCGGGGGTAAAGGCGTCGGCGGTCGCGGCGGCGGCGGCGCGCACCGGTGCCGGGGCGTCAGCCCAGGCGATGTCGCGCTGCACCTCGACCGCCTTCAGCGACCCGTCGGGCTGGACCAGCATGTCGATCTCGACGTCGCTCCCGTCGGGTCGCGTCCCCTCGACATCATAATAGGTACGCCCCTCGCGGTCCTTCCGCTCCGCCTCCGCGATCCGCATCCCCGGCACCGTCGCCTCGGCCAGTTCGGCGACTCCGGCGGGCAGATCGACCGCCGCGACATTGCTGATCACCGCCTCCGGACCTTCGGGCAGCGTGCCATTGGCCGGAGCGGCCTCGTCGCCAGCCGGGGAGCAGGCGGCGAGCGCGAAAAGGGGAAGGGCGAGAAAGCGCATGACGAAACTCCGGTTCTGGATACCGGTGTCATGGTGCGCCCGGACGCGCGCCGACGCAACCCGCCGGCGCGCGCCCTGTCCAGTCGATCAGCGCCGGTTTTCGATCCGGGCGTCGTCCGCGTCGTCGATGGCGTCGGCCTTGGCCTCGCCCGCGTCGCGAACATTGTCGGCCTGCTGCTCCAACGCCTCTTCCATCGTCTCGTTGGGGGCCATGTCGGCCTGTTCCTCCAGATTGTCGGCCTGCGCCTCTGCCGCCGCCTCGACATTGTCCGCCGCGCGGTCATCGGCATCGCCGCCACACGCTGCCAGCGCGAACAGCCCGGCTCCGGCCAGCGCGGCCTTGAAAATGATTTTCATTGGATTTTCCTCCTGTTGATGCCGCGCATCAATGAGTGGAGGGCAAAGCGGTTCCACGCGAACCGCACGCGCGACCCCGCACGCTGCGGGCAGGGTTAGGAAAAAATGGTGCTGCCGGTGAGGATTGAACTCACGACCTCAGCCTTACCAAGGATGCGCTCTACCACTGAGCTACGGCAGCACTCGGCGCGGGCGGAAGGTCCGTTCCACGCGGGAGCGGCCCTTTCGCGCGGCAACGCCCGGTTGTCAAGGCGCAGCACCCCGGTTTATCGCGGCGGAATGACCGATGCCGACAAAAAGGCCCGCCTCGCTGCCGCGCTGCGCGAAAATCTGCGCAAGCGGAAGGCACAGGCGCGGGAAGCCGCGGACCTGCCCGGCCCGCCGCCGGCCGATTCTACCGCGCCGCGATAGGCCGGCACTTGCCCTCCAGCCACGCCCGCTCGTCGGGCGACAGCTGCGGGCCGAGGATCTCGAGCACGCGCGCATGATAGGCGTCGAGCCAGCGGCGCTCTTCTTCGGTCAGCAATCCCGGTTCGATCAGCGTCCGCTCGATCGGCGCAAAGGTCAGCGTCTCGAACCCGAGCATCACCGATTCGGCGCCCGGAATGTCCTTCTCGACCACCAGCACCAGATTCTCGATGCGGATGCCGAATTCGCCCGCCTTGTAGTATCCCGGCTCGTTCGACAGGAACATGCCGGCGCGTAAGGGTTCGGCCGGGCCGCCGCCGGGATAGTTGGGCGCGGCGATGCGCTGCGGCCCCTCATGCACCGACAGATACGCCCCGACCCCATGACCGGTGCCATGCCCATAGTCGCAGCCGACTTCCCACAGCGGGCGGCGGGCGAACGCGTCGATCTGGCCGCCGGTGGTGCCCTCGGGGAACACGGCGGTTGCAATCGCGATATGGCCCTTGAGCACGCGGGTGAAGCGATCGCGCATCTCCTGCGTCGGCTCGCCGACCGGGATCACGCGGGTCACGTCGGTGGTGCCATCCTCATATTGCCCGCCCGAATCGACCAGATAGAGATGGCCCTGCTCGATGGGCAGGCTCGACTCTTCGGTGACCTTGTAATGCGGGATCGCGCCATTGGGCCCGGTGCCCGAAATCGTGTCGAAGCTCAGGTCGCGCAGCACGCCGGTTTCCTCGCGAAACGCCTGCAGCCGCTCGGCGGCCGACATCTCGGTTACCCCGCCCTTGGGCATCTCCGCCTCGGCCCATTTGAGGAACCGGGCCAGCGCCGCGCCGTCACGGGCCTGCGCCGCCTTGTGGCCCGAAATCTCGGCGTCGTTCTTGATCGCCTTGGCCAGCACCACCGGATCGCGCGTCGCCAGGATCGTCGCGCCGCCCGCATCGAGCGCGTCAAAGATCGCCGCGACCGACCCCATCGGATCGGCGGCGACGCGCTTGCCCGCAAACTGCTTGAGCGCCGGGGCAAAGGCGCCGCGGTCATGCAGGCGCACGGCATTGCCCAGATGCTGGGCGACGTCGTCACCCACCTTGTCCTTCGCCACGAACAGATCGGCGGTGCCGTCGGCATTGACGATGGCATAGGCGAGCGCGACCGGCGTGTGGCTGACATCGGCCCCGCGGACGTTGAAGACCCATGCGATCGAATCGAGTGCGGAGAGCACCACCGCATCCGCCTTGCGCTCGGCCAGCCAGTCGGCGATCTCGGCGCGCTTGGACGCGCTGGTTCGCCCCGCCGCATCGTCACTCTGCACCGCAAGTTTCGCGTCGGACGGCGCGGGCTGGTCGTCCCACACCGCGTCGATGGGGTTGCGACTGACCGCGACCAGCTCGGCACCGCGCTCGGCCAGCGCCTTGCGCGCCTCCTCGACCCAGCCGCGCGTGTGCAGCCACGGGTCGTACCCGATCCGCCCGCCCTGCGGCGCATGATCGCGCAGCCAGTCGGCGATGCTCACCTGCGGCACCGGGACATAGTCCCAATGCGTGCCATCGACCTGCTGGCGCACCTGAATCGTGTAGCGCCCATCGGTGAAGATCGCCGCGGCCTCGGGCAGCACCACCGCGCTCCCCGCGCTCCCCTGAAACCCGGTCAGCCACGCCAGCCGCTGCGCATAGGCACCGACATATTCGCTCATATGCTCGTCGGTCAGCGGCACGACGAACCCGTCGAGCTGGTCGCGCTGGAGCTGGTCACGCAGGGCCTGAAGGCGGGCGGCATGGGTCGACATGGGATCGGTCCTTGAATGCGGTGTGGGCTGCGACTCCGCCCGATATGGGGAGCGGATCGCGCGCCGTTAAGGCGCTCTGGTGGCCCAAGCGACGCGGGTTGAAAAGGGGTGACGACGCAGAGGTTAACACCCCCGCGCCCTGTCCCACGGCGATACGCGCGCAAATCGGGGGGTGGTCAGGCGCACCCCGATGGACGATCTGGCGTTGATGGACTGGAGGAGAATGATGCGCGCGGGTGGATGGATGGTGCGGACGGGGATCGTGGCGGCGCTTGGCGTCGGCGCGATGGCTGCCGCTGCGCTGATCCCCCCGCCCGAACCGGCCCGCAGCGCCCCGCCGGTCAGGGCCGTCGCCCCCGCACCAAAGCCGGTGGTTGCTGCTCCCGCACCGGCCCCTGCGCCGCCTGCCACAGCCGCACTGCCGCCCGCCGCCCCGGCACTGGAGGCGATGACGGTCAAGCGCATTCTCGATATCCCCGGCCCGATCAGCTTCGGCACCTATTACTGGGACACCGACGGCGTCCCCGCCAACGGCCCGCTCGTCATCACCGTCGACCTCGAAGCGCAGACCATGTCGGTGTTCCGCGACGGGTACGAGATCGGCGCGACCGCGATCCTCTATGGCATGGATGGCAAGCCGACCCCGCTCGGCGTGCATGAGATCAAGCAGAAAAAGGTGCACCACATCTCGAACCTCTACGGCGCGCCGATGCCGTACATGATGCGCCTGACCTGGGACGGGATCGCGATCCACGGGTCCGAGGTGGAAGAGGGGCGCGCGACCCATGGCTGCATCGGCGTGCCCACCCCCTTCGCGAAACTGGTGTTCGCCCAGGCCAAGCTCGGCGACAAGGTCATCATCACCCGCGGCAAGCGGCTGGGATTGGGCGGCGTCGTCACCCCGGACTGAGCCTTCGACGCTCAACCTTGCTCCCCTCCCGGAAAAGGAGGGGTCGGGGGTGGGTGCGCGCGTCTGCGCGCTCAAAAAGACTCTCGACCCCCTGTAAGGAAGCGCTAGGCGAGGCATCGAGCCTCGCCCAGCGCTAAACCCACCCCTAGCCCCTCCCTCCCAGGGAGGGGGATTGTTGGGCCGTCTTACTCCTGCCCCAGATAATGCCGCTGCGCCGCGTCGGAGGCATTGACCGCCAGCAGCGCATGCCGCTCCACCGGTCGCGGCCGTCCCTGCCGGTCGCTCGCGGCATCCAGCACGCGATCGAGCATCCGCTGACCCTCGGCCCACCAGCCTAGGTCACTGTCGGCGTTGAGGTGCCCCTGCGGCCCGGCATCGACGAACACGCTGCCCCAATTGGCGGCCAGATTGCGCGAATGGTCGATATGCGCCCAGGGATCGTCGCTGCTCGCGACCAGGATCGACGGGAAGGGCAGCGGCTTGGACGGCGACGGCGCAAAGGCGCTCAGCGCCGCGTGATTGCCGCTATCGACATCGGCCGGCGCGACCAGCAGCGCACCCGCGACCGGCGTGCCATAGATCTGCCCGGCCAGCTCCGCCCACCAGGCGACGGCAAGGCAGCCCAGGCTGTGCGCGGCGAGCACCACAGGCCCCCTGCACCGCGCGGATCGCCTGATCCAGCTTGGTGACCCAGGCATTGCGATGCGGCGTGTTCCACATCCCCAGCTCGACCCGGCGGGTGTCGGGGCGCGACACTTCCCACAGGGTCTGCCAGTGCGACGGCCCCGATCCGCCAAGGCCGGGGACGGTCAAAACGACGGGCTCGCGCGCGTCGTGCGGTGAGAAAATGGACATGCATAGTCTCCTGCGAAAGGCGGCTCCCTTGCAGGTGAATTTATTCCTACTGATTTAGTATGCAATAGACTTGCGCCGAAGCGATGGCGGCGTGCGCCCGACCGCTATTCGCGGATCGTCACCGCCTCCCCGACCTTCGCTGCCGCGATCTGCGCCGGGCTGAAAGGGAATCGCACCCATTTCTTCTCCGAATAGAGCCGCGTCTGATCGCCATGCCAGGGCGATTGCGGGTCGGGCGACTGGGAGTAGGTCAGGATCGTCTCCGCGACCGGCCCGGCGTCATCGAACCCCACCACCTGGACATAGCTCGACCCGTGGCGCGGCGTGACCCCGCCCTGCGTCGGCACCATGATCTGGACGTTGAGCACGCCCAGCACTCCGTCGCCGCCATGCACCGGGATCCGGTCGGTGAGCCGCCGCGCAAAGGCGACGTCGCCCCAGCGCGCATCGAGCGCGATCCCCGCCTTGGCGACCTCCTCCGTCGCAGCCTTGAGCGCCGCGATCAGCTTGTCGCCCACCTCACCGCTGGTGACCAGATCGCGTGGGGTATGCACCGGGTCCTTCACATCGAACGGCACCGCCCATAGCCCCGGCACGCTCCGCGCCTTCATCCAGAACCGGTCGAACAGCCACGCCGCGCGACTGTCATTGTCAAAGCGCCCGTCCCATTTGCCCAGCGCTGCGCACGCCTCCGCCACCTCGGCCCGGCCCGCGCACAAAGCGAGTAGGGGTTTGAGCGCCAGCTCGCCCGCATGGCTCTTGTTGGCAAAGGCCATCGCCTTGGCGCGGTCATGATCGACCTTGCCCCCGCGATCAGCGCGCGGGTCTCGATGAACCCCGATCGCGTGCGCAGGCTGACCGGCTTCTCCGCCTCGCCCAGCATCGGCGACAGCACCCGGTGCGGATGGTCGGCATTGCTCAGCCAATAGCTGTCGTTCATGTTCGCGACGTAATCGCGCCGCGCCTGCACCGCCTGATCGCTGGCGGGCATCAGCCCCGGCACCGGCGTGCCCGCCGCCGCGTCCCACGTACAGTCCGATTTCGACCCGTCGAGCAGGATCGCGGTCCGCGCCACCACCGCCGACAGCGGCGTCGCGCATGCCTTGGCCTTCTCCGCCGATACGTTGGGCACGGCGGTCACATCGGCGTGCAGCGCGTCGCCATGCCGGTCGGCGACGATGGTGTTGACCCACGGAATGCCCAGCGTCTCGCTCACCGCCGCGCGCACCTCGCCGACGTTCTTGGCCGTCGCGATCCGTACCCAGGTGCCGATCCCGCGCTGATTGCCGGCATTGGCGTCGCGCATCGCAAAGGCGGCGGTCTTGGTCCAGTTCGCCATCGCCTGCGGGATCACGATCACCGCCCCGAAGCGCGTCGAATACAGCGTGCGCGTCACCGGAGCCGCGCCATCGGGCATCGGCACGGTCACGGTCTTCGCGACCATCTTCTCCGACTTGCCGTCGACCAGATAGGCGGTGGGATCGTTCGGATCGAGCGTCAGCTGATACAGCGTAAAATGCCGCGCCGCAGTCACCGTATGCGTCCAGGCAATGTCCTTGTTGAAGCCAAGGGTAGGGAAGGGCGACCCCGCAATCCCGACACCCGCCACATCCATCTTTCCCGGAATCGTCACATGCATCTGCCAGAAGCGGCTCGGCCCGTGCCACGGGAAGTGCGGGTTGCCGATCACCATCCCCTTGCCGTTGGCGGTGACATCGCCGCCGAAGGCCCAGCCATTGCTGGCGATCTCGAACTGCGCCGGATCAGGCAGCGCCATGCCCACCTTCGCCGCCGGTTCGCCCCCGGCGGCACCGCATTGGCGATGGCGGGCGCGAAGTTGAGCGAGCTGGCAAGCAGCATCTGCTTCTCGTTCAGCCGCAGCATGTCGTCGGCGGTGATCGCCCGCACCCACGCCTTGCCGCGACACTCGCTCGGCACGCGCTCCGGCCCCAGATCCTTGAGATAGCGATTATACCCCGCGACCCAGCCCGCCGTCAGCGCCAGCGCCGCCGCCCCCTGCGCCTTCGCCCCGCGCCGCAACGCCGGCAGGTCGATCGCGGAGCGGAAGAACAGGTCCGACGACAGATTGTCGACGCTCTGGAACCCCAGGGTCGCGCTGCCCTTCGCCCCGAAATGCAGCGACCGCTCGCCTGCCACCGTCGCGAACTCCTCAGCGATCATGCAGAGGTTGTCCTGCGCATAGGCGTACCCCACGCCATAGCCCGCCCCGCGCCAGTCCTGCGCGACGATATGCGGCACGCCATGCGCGGTACGGGTGATCGTCGCGGCATAGCGATACTTCGCCTCGGCGGCCCCGCCCCAAAGCAACGCGACACCCGCCGCCGCCAACACCACCGCCTTGCCCATCCGATCCGCTCCCGTTGCAGTCCCATCTATCCTCCCCCGCCAGGGGGAGGTGGCGCCAAAGGCGACGGAGGGGGAGGACGGCTGTGTCCTCTCGACCGTCGTGCTTCCGTCCCCTCCGTCAGGCTACGCCTGCCACCTCCCCCTTGCGGGGGAGGATTGGAGTGGCTTTCCGCCAAGTATCGAATCACCCTAGCGCGGCTTACGTTTACGGCAACCGTTTGCGGTCGCGCGTGGCTGCGCTAGAGCGGCGGAATGAGCCAGACCACGCCCCCCGTCGCCGCCACCCGCCCCTTCTCCTACGAACGCCACGGCGCGACGATCGAAGACCCGTGGAACTGGCTGCGCGACCCCGGCTATCCCGATGTGAAGGACAAGGACGTCCTCGCCTATCTCGAGGCCGAAAACGCCTATTATGAGGGCGTGATCGAACCGCTCAAGCCGCTCTCCGAAACGCTGTTTCAGGAGATGCGCGGCCGGATCAAGGAGGACGACGCCACCGTTCCGCAAAAGGACGGTGCGTATCTCTACTGGACCGACCACGAGACCGGCGGCGAATATCGCCGCTGGTGGCGGAGGCCCGTCGCGGGTGGTCCGGACGAACTGATCCTCGACGAACCCAAGCTCGCCGAGGGCAAGGAGTATTTCGTCCTCGGCGGCTTCTCGATCAGCCCCGACGACCGCTATCTCGCTTACGCGTTCGACGACAACGGCTCGGAACGGTTCGAGGTGCGGGTCAAGGGCCTCACCACCGGCGACCTCCTCCCCGACACCATCCCCGGCGTCCTGTCCGACCTCGTCTGGACCTCGGACTCAAAGGGCTTTCTCTACGGCGTCGCCAACGACCAGTGGCGCACCGACAATGCCCGCTGGCACAAGCTCGGCGATCCGGTCGACCAGGACATCGAACTCTATCACGAGGATGACGAGGGCTATCGCGTCGGCGTCGGCGAGACCCAGTCGCGCCGCTTCCTCGTCATCTCGACCGGCGATCACGTCACCAGCGAAGTCCGCCTGCTCCCCGCCGACAATCCGCTCGCCGAACCGATCCTCGTCGCCCCGCGCCAGACCGGGCGCGAGTACGATGTCGAGGAGCATGACGGCACGCTCTACATCCACACCAACGACACCCACACCAACTGGCGGCTCGTCACCGCCAGCCTCGATGCACCCGGCGCGTGGCACGAGCGGATCGCCCCGTCCGAAACCTTCTACATGACCGGCGTCACCACCTTTGCCGACTATTTCGTGGTCGAGGGGCGCGAGGCCGGCCTCGATCAGATCGAGATCCACCAGTATGAAGGCGGTCCGGGCAAGCGCATCGCCTTCCCGGAAGCCAGCTATGTCGCCAGCCTCGGCGACAATCCCGAATATGCGATGGCAAAGCTGCGCATCGGCTATGAATCGATGGTCACGCCCGGCACCGTCTATGACTATGACGTCGCGACGGGCGAACTAGAGACACTCAAGGTCCAGATCATCCCATCGGGCTATGACGCGAGCAAATACGCGACCGAACGGCTGCACATCGCCGCGCGCGACGGCACCGACATCCCCTGCTCGATCGTCTACCCCAAGGACTTCCCGCGCGACGGCACCGGCAAGCTCTATCTCTACGCCTATGGCGCGTACGGCTATGCCATCCCGCCCGGCTTCTCGACCGCGCGCATGTCGTTCCTCGACCGCGGCGTCGCCTTCGCCATCGCGCATATCCGCGGCGGCGACGATCTCGGCCAGCAATGGTATCTCGACGGCAAGCTCGAAAAGCGCACCAACACCTTCTACGACTTCGTCGATGTCGCAAAGGGGCTGATCGATCGCGGCTACACCCACAAGGGCGGCATCGCCATCGCCGGGCGCAGCGCGGGCGGCGAGCTGATGGGCGCGGTGGTCAACTCCGACCCGGACCTGTGGGGCGTGGTCGTCGCCGACGTGCCCTTCGTCGACGTGCTCAACACCATGCTCGACGACAGCCTGCCGCTGACCCCGGGCGAATGGCCCGAATGGGGCAACCCGATCACCGACAAGGCCGCGTTCGACCTGATCCGCAGCTACAGTCCATATGACAATGTGAAGGCACAGGATTACCCGCCGCTGTTCATTTCGGGCGGTCTCAACGACCCCCGCGTCACCTATTGGGAACCCGCCAAATGGGCGGCGAAACTGCGCGCGACCAAGACCGACGACAATGTGCTGGTCCTCAAGACCAATATGGGCGCGGGCCATGGCGGCAAGTCCGGCCGCTGGGAAAGCCTGCGCGAGGCGGCGGACGAAAACGCCTTCATTCTGTGGCAGCTGGGGCTGGCGAATGCGTGATGCCATTCGGGCATCGGCGGCCCTGCTGCTCGCGTTTGCAGCGCTGGTGCTCGGCACGCCCGCCGTGCGGGCCGACAGCTGGGGGCCACCTCAACCAGCCAGCTACAGCTCGGCCAATGGCAGCTTCCGCCTGAACGTCACCCCGCGCAAGCTCCGCGGACAACTCGGCTATTTCGAGGACAAGGTTGCGGGCAAGGAACCCGCCGGTCAGGCGAAGGGCGAGACCGCGACCACTGCCAGCGCGGTGCTCGAACGCCGCGACGCTGCGGGCAAATGGACCCGCGTCTGGGCCGCGCCGCTGGTGAACGAGGTGGCGCCAACGCACGCGCTGGTGGCCGATGACGGTCGCCATGTCGTGACCTTCGACAATTGGCATTCGGTCGGCTTCGGCCCCGATGTCGTCGTGATCTATGGCGCGGACGGGCGGCGCATCCGCTCACTCGGGCTCACCGACTTGCTCCCGCCCGCCTATATTCGCGCGCTCCCGCACTCGGTCAGTTCGATCTGGTGGGGTGGAACGCATCGCCTGTCGCCGGACGGCGCGCGCGCGATCCTCGCCATCGTCGTCCCCGAACAAGAGCCGTTCGCCGGCGCGAAGGAGCATGTCGAGATCGAGATCGACCTCGCCTCCGGCACCCCCGTCGAGCCGTCCGGCGCGGCATGGGAACGCGCGCTCGCCAAGGCGCTGGCTGTGGCCAAGGCCTATGATGCGGCCGATGCGGAGCGCCGGGCGGCGTTCCTCGCACCGCTTGTCGGGCCAGCGAACCCCGACGAGCAAGACTGGCATGACTATTTGCGGGAGGCCTATTATCGCATCGATCCCGATTGGGAGGAGGGATTTCCTGCGACTGCTGTCCTGCAAGATCCGCGTGCAAGGGACTATAAGCAGTCCGTGAAATGGCTCCACGACGAGCTTAAGGGGCAGGCGCTTCTCGCCTCGGGGCTCTCGCTCGCAACGCTCGCGCCACCCGAACATTTCCTGCTCGAACTCGAAAAGGCCGCGCGCGCAATCAAGGCCGGAGCGGCGGCAGGCGCCCGCATCTATGTCGCGATCTCCGCCGCATGGAAGGACCGCGTCGCCGCCGCGTTGGCCCCGACCGGCGCAATCTTCATCCATCTCGACCCCGCTGTCCCGATCCCCCAGCGCCCGGAACGGCTCGAAAAGCTGCGGAAAGCCGAGGCCGAGGCCGCCGCCGAGGGCGCGTAGCCTTCCTCCGTAATGGCGGGACTCCCCGCCATCGCGGACCCGTCGTTTAAGGAATTGGTGAGCCCTGCGCCTTACCCTCGCCTCCCATGGAGGCGTTGGCGTGAAGCACCCGTTGGATTTGCACCGCTCTCGGCGCAGTTGGTACGGCTGGAACCAGGAGGGCGCGCTGCTGCGCCGCCGCAGCGCGCGCTTCAGCTTCGGGCGCAACGAACTGGCCGGGATGCTGCTCGCCGGGATCGTCGGCGGGCTGGCGTGGACGATGCTCCCCGCCGCGATGCCCGGGCCCGTCGATCCCGCGCCAGTGCCGCGCGCCAATTTCGGCTTCTGCCATAGCGGCGGCGGCACCAATTGCGTCGTCGATGGCGACACCTTCTGGATTGCGGGGGTCAAGATCCGCATCGCCGATATCGACACCCCCGAAACCCACCCCGCACGTTGCCCTGAAGAAGCCCGGCTCGGCGCGGCGGCGACCCAGCGGCTTCAGGCGCTGCTCAACAGCGGCGCGGTCACCCTCCACGCAATCGATCGTGACACCGACCGCTATGGCCGCAAACTGCGTCTGGTCGAAGTCGATGGCCGCGGCGTCGGCGATACGCTCGTCGCGGAGGGGCTTGCCCGTCCCTATCGCGGTCGCCGCACGGGGTGGTGCGGGTAGGGCCACGCACATAAAGAGCGGGAGAACCGCTCGCTACGCTGTCCGCGCGAACGATCCTCCCGCCCTCCCGAACCCCAGGTCCGGGCCGTCGAGCTGGTCAGCTTATTGCGGGAAGACCGCTACATCCTCCTCGACGATCACGCTGCCCTTGGGCAGCACCACGCCGCGCTCGGCCATCTCCTTGCGGAAGTCCTTTTCGGCATCGGCGATCTCCGCCTCATATTCGGCGATTGCGTCGATCCGGTCGGCCTCGTCATTGGCGCGGGCAAGGTCCTTGCGCAGCTCGCGCTTCGCCTCGCTGATCGACGTCTTGTAATCCAGATAGTGCGAATTGCTGTCGGTAAAGACCTCCGCATGCGCCACGTCGCGCGCCAGCGCCGGGCTGGCAAGCAGCGTCATCGCGGTCGCGATGATCAGGGGGGTACGCATCGTGTTACTCCTCATGTTGCCATGAACCTGACGCCAGGAACGGCTGACCGGGCGCACGGGTTTCGAGGAGAGAACGGCTGACTCGCGCGCGTTCATGCGTTGGGGCGGGACGGGTCGTGGCGGATAAGCGACGGCCCGAACCGGGATTTTCAGGCAGTCGCGGCGACCTGATACAGGAAATCGGCAAAGGCGAACGCCGCGCCGTCCAGCCCCGCGACCTTCGGATTGCTGCTGTCGATCACGAAGAACTCGTTCGGGGCATGCGCGCCATAGCCGCGTCCCACGCCGAACTGTCCGGCGGGCAGGTTGAGCGGCGGCCCGGTGAAGATCACTCCCGGCCAGCTGCCCGGGCTGCGCGGATACAGCGTCACCGGCAGCCCCAGCCGCTTGAGCGTCGCAATCTCCGCGCGCACCAGCGGGCTATTCTCGTCGGTCTCCGTCGGCCCGTACCCGCCCGACACATTGACCTCGATATCGCCGAACCCGCGCTTGGCGAGATGCGCCTTCAGCTTGGCGACGGTGTCGTCATAGGTCATGTCGGGGACCTGGCGGATTTCCAGCTTCGCGGTGGCCTTGTTGGGCAGGATCGTCTTGCCGCCCGGCCCGGTATAGCCCGCCACCAGCCCCTGGATATTCACCGTCGGCGCCTGCGCCAGCCGCACGAGCGACGCCTCCCAGTCGAGATCGTCGATGAACTTCTCGACGCCATAGGCTTTCTTGAACGCCGCCTCGCTCGTCGCGCGCGCGTTGATCGCGATCAGCTCCTTCTGCCGCGCGGTCAGCGGCTTCACCTTGTCGGCGATCCCGTCGATCAGCACCGTATTGCCGTCGGCCGAGACAAGGGTAGAGAGTGCGGCGACGAGCCGCCACACCGGGCTGTCCAGCCGCGCCTTCTGGCTCGAATGGATATCGACCTTTGCGCCGCGCCCCCACTTCTCGGCGCTCGCGATCAGCTCGAACTCGATCGCGCCCTTTGCGCCCAGCGTCAGCGTCACCCCGCCATCTTCGCCCTGTCCGGCCGATGGGATGATGACGCCCACGCACTTCTTCATCGCCACCATCACCTGCGGCCTGGTCACGATCTCGTGGAAATTGGGGGAGGCGATCTCCTCCTCGCCCTCGGCGACCAGCACCAGATTGACCGGCAGCTTGCGCCCCGCCGCCTTGAAGGCGTGCAGCGCGGCGAGGAACGCCGCCTGTGGCCCCTTCTGGTTCACCGTCCCCCGGCCCATCATCACCGTGCCGAATCCCGGCTTGTCGACCAGCTTCGCGTCGAGTGGCGGATGCTCCCATTCCGCCGCATCGAATTGTTTGACATCGTACATGAAATAGATGCCCAGCGTCTTCTTCGCGCCCGCGTCCAGCGTCGCGAACACCCCCGGCTTGCCCTTGGACGGCACGATCTCGGCATGCTGGAACCCGGCATCGAGCGCGAGCCGCTTCATGAACTCCGGCCCCTCGGGATAGCCGCGATCCTCCGCCGCAATCGACGGCAGCCGGATCCAGTCCTGCAACCGCTTGACCGACGCATCATGCCCTGCCGCGATCGCCGCCTTGACCGTCGCCAGCGGATCCGCCGCCATTGCCGCGCCCGGCGCGGTCAGCGCCGCCCCTGCCGCCGCCGCCTTCAGCATCGTGCGCCGCCCGATCGCTCTGTCCATTGTCGCCCCCTGTTCCTGATCCCGATGTTCGCGCGCTCAGCGCACCCCGTCCAGCCCCGGCCCGGCATCCGCACTGGGCAGGTAGTGTGGCGCGACCCGCGCGCGCGCCTGCTGCTCAAAGGCATAGCCCGCCTTCAGCACCTCGGCATCGCGCCATGCGGTGGAGAAGAAGCTGAGCCCAACCGGCAACCCATCGACCAGCCCCATCGGCACGGTCAGATGCGGATAGCCCGCGACCGCCGGCAACCGGCTCGCCGACGGCCCGCTCGCCTGATCGCCATGCACCGGATCGGACAGCCACGCCGCCCCGCGCGTCGGCGCGACGATCAGCGCGACCTCCGCCTTGGCAAGCATCGCGTCGATCCCCTCCTTGCCCGCCAGCCGCAGCGACGTCGCCCGCGCCGCGCGATAGTCGGGATCGTCGAGCCCCTTGGTCTTCGCGGCGTCGAGGAAGATTTCCTGCGCAAAGAACGGCATCTCCGCCGCAGCATTGGCGCTGTTGAACGCGATCACCGCGTCCAGCGTCCGCGCGGTCACCGCCGGCGGCGTGGTCGCGAGATAGGCGTCGAGATCGGCCTTGAGTTCGGTCAGCAGCACCTTGAACTCCGCCCCGCCCAATTCGGGCGCGGGCGGAATCTCGACCGGCACCAGCACCGCCCCCGCCGCCTTCATCTGCTCCAGCGCGGCGTCATATACCTTGGCCAGATCGGGCGACATGTTCCCCGGCCGCACCACGCCGACGCGGACCCCGCGCAGGCCGGTGCCGTCCAGCCCCGCCGCATAATCGACCCGCTTCGCATCCGCCTGCGCCGTCGCCGGATCGGCGGCATCGCTCCCCGCCATCGCGGTCAGCATCAGCGCGGCGTCGCGGACATTGCGCGTCATCGGCCCCGCCGTGTCCTGGCTATGGCTGATCGGGACGACATGGGTGCGGCTGACCAGCCCCACGGTCGGCTTCATCCCCACCACGCCGTTGCTCGACGCCGGGCACACGATCGACCCGTCGGTCTCGGTTCCCACCGTCGCGGCAGCCAGGCTTGCCGCCGTCGCCGCGCCCGACCCGCTCGACGATCCGCACGCGGTGCGGTCGAGCGCATAGGGGTTGCGGACCAGCCCGCCGACCGCGCTCCACCCGCTCATCGACCGGGACGACCGGATATTGGCCCATTCGGACAGGTTCGCCTTGCCCAGGATAATCGCCCCCGCCGCGCGCAGCCGGGCCACCAGCGGCGCATCGCGATTGGTCATATTGTCCTTTAGCGCCAGACTGCCCGCCGTGGTCGCCATCCCGACCGTGTCGATATTGTCCTTCACCAGCACCGGAATGCCATGCAGCGGCCCGCGCAGCTTGCCCGCGCGCCGCTCGGCATCCAGCAACCGCGCCTCCGCAATCGCCTGCGGGTTGGTCGCAATCACCGCCCGCAATGTCGGTCCCTTGCGGTCGATCGCGGCGATCCGCGTGAGGTAAGCGCGCACCAGCTTTTCGCTGCTCGTCCGCCCCGCCGCGAGATCGGCGGACAGGTCGTCGATCGATCGCTCGACGATCCGCGCATCCGTTGCCGCCGGTACCGGCTCGGACGGCGATGCTGCGACAGCAGGAGCGGCGAGGGCGAGGGACAGGAACAACAGCGACATCGCATTCTCCGAAGGGCGTCTTCGAAGGCGAGGCTAGCCGTGCACCAACGCCCCCTCAAGCGGTGTCGTGTGCAACGATCATGGCTTGGCCCGCGCGCTCGCCACGCTGCGCAGCGCCGCGATCCGCGCCTGCAACCCCGCACGCTCGGATTCGCTCAGCCCGTCACGGGCATAGCGTTCCTCCAGCGCCGCGATCCGCCGGCTCTCGCGCCGCAATTCCCGCGCCTCGCGCCGCGAAAGCTCCTCCGCGTCTCGCGCGTCGCGGATCGACCGGTCGACCTGATCCAGTTCGCGCGCCACCCCGGGCAGCGCCGGGCGCGGCGCGGGCCACCCGGCATTGCTCCCCGCCGGATCGCGAATCTGCGCGGCGGCGGGGGCGGTGGCGAGCAGAATCGGGATCAACAGCTTGCGCATCGGGCATCTCCTCTGCCCTGATCGTCGCATGCGAACCCTGTCTGATCGCTGACCGGTCGCTCTGGGGTCAGAAATCTGTGGATGAACCTGTGCGCGAAAAAAATCCCATGTTCGCCCGTCGTTCTCTTGCATTCTGAAAAGGCGAGGAAGGTCCGCGCGTCGCACCGCATCGGCGCTGGTAAACATGCCATGAACCGAGTCATATCAGCGACGAACCGAGTCGCTTAACTGTCATTTACGCTATTGCCTCCCGCGCCGGATTGGCACAATCTCTAGTGGTCACACAGGGGGACAAGCCCAAGCACTGGTGGAGCATGGCTCGCGATCCTATATCGCGGGGCGCTTTGCCGTCGCCTGGGCAGGAGGGGGTGGACATGTTTTGTTCTCTCCGTTCCGGATGCTAAGGTGCTACGATCGGCACCGCCCCCGAGTCGTGACGATTGGACGTGGCAGGGGACGACCGATGGACTTCAGAGAAAGCCAGGAAACGAGCGTGAGTGAAACCGTGACCGATACCGTAGAGACGCTCGTCGAGCCCAAAACTGCTGCGCCGGAAAAGGCTGCCAAGACGAAGAAGAAGATCGACACCAAGTCGGTCGCCCCGCGCATCTACCCGGTCGAGGTCGATCATTCGCGCGACGCGCTGCTGACAGAATTCGGCAAGGACACGCTCAACGACCGCTATCTGCTGCCGGGCGAGAATTATCAGGACCTGTTCGTCCGCGTCGCGTCCGCATATGCCGATGACGCCGCGCACGCCCAGCGCATCTACGACTATATCTCGCGCCTGTGGTTCATGCCCGCCACCCCCGTGCTGTCGAACGGCGGCACCGGGCGCGGCCTGCCGATCAGCTGCTTCCTCAACTCCGTCCCCGACAGCCTCAACGGCATCGTCGACACCTGGAACGAGAATGTGTGGCTCGCCTCGCGCGGCGGCGGCATCGGCACCTATTGGGGCAATGTCCGCGGCATTGGCGAACCGGTCGGCCTCAACGGCAAGACGTCGGGCATCATCCCTTTCGTCCGCGTGATGGATTCGCTGACCCTCGCGATCAGCCAGGGCAGCCTGCGTCGCGGTTCGGCCGCCTGCTATCTCGACATCAGCCACCCGGAGATCGAGGAGTTCCTCGAAATCCGCAAGCCCAGCGGCGACTTCAACCGCAAGGCGCTGAACCTCCACCACGGCGTGCTGATCCCCGACGCGTTCATGGAAGCGGTGCGCGCCGGCGCCGACTGGGACCTCAAATCGCCCAAGGACGGCAGCGTCCGTGGGTCGGTCAACGCCCGCGCGCTGTTCCAGAAGCTGGTCGAAACCCGCCTCGCGACCGGTGAGCCGTACATCGTGTTCGCCGATCACGTGAACAACAACATGCCCAAGCATCACCGCGATCTGGGCCTCAAGGTCTCGACCTCGAACCTCTGCTCGGAAATCACCCTGCCGACCGGCAAGGACCATCTGGGGAACGAGCGCACCGCGGTCTGCTGCCTCTCCAGCCTCAACCTCGAAACCTGGGACGAGTGGAAGGGCGAGAAGGGGTTCATCGAGGACGTGATGCGCTTCCTCGACAACGTCCTTCAGGACTATATCGACCGCGCCGAGCCGGGCATGGAAAAGGCCGCCTATTCGGCCAGCCGCGAACGCAGCGTGGGCCTCGGCGTGATGGGCTTCCACAGCTTCCTCCAGGCGCGCGGCCTGCCGTTCGAGGGCGCGATGGCGAAGACCTGGAACAGCAAGATCTTCAAGCACATCAAGGCGCAGGTCGACGAAGCATCGATGCAGCTCGCGGTCGAGCGTGGCCCGTGCCCCGACGCCGCCGATATGGGCGTGATGGAGCGCTTCAGCTGCAAGATGGCGATCGCGCCGACCGCGTCGATCAGCATCATCTGCGGCGGCACCAGCGCGTGCATCGAACCGATCCCGGCCAACATCTACACGCACAAGACGCTGTCGGGCAGCTTCTCGGTCAAGAACCCGTATCTTGAGAAGATTCTGATCGAAAAGTCGAAGAACAGCGACAATGTCTGGAACTCGATCCTCGAGCGTGGCGGCTCGGTCCAGCATCTCGACTTCCTGACCCAGGAGGAAAAGGACGTGTTCAAGACGTCGTTCGAGATCGACCAGCGCTGGCTGCTCGAACTCGCCGGCGACCGCGCGCCCTATATCGATCAGGCCCAGTCGCTGAACCTGTTCATCCCGGCCGATGTCGAGAAATGGGACCTGCTGATGCTCCACTTCCGCGCGTGGGAGCTCGGCATCAAGTCGCTCTATTATCTCCGCAGCAAATCGGTGCAGCGCGCCGGGTTCGCGGGCGGGGTCGAGGCCGACAACACGATCGACGCGCCGCAGTTCAACCTGGGCAGAATCGACCGATTACGACGAGTGCCTGGCTTGCCAGTGAGCTAAATTCCCTCTCCCCTTGGGAGAGGGAGGGAGCCGCCGCAGGCGGCGGAAGGGTGAGGGTGATGCGTCTGTATCAGGACCAGCCATCTGGAACGGTGGATCAGCTCCGCACCCTGCGCCGCCACGCAACCGAGGCGGAGAAACATCTCCGCCGCGCGCTGCGGGAAGCCTTCCCCGAAGCCAAATGGCGCTTTCAGGCTCCGGTCGGCCCGTTCCGCGTCGATTTCCTGTGGTTCGCGGCGCGACTGGTGATCGAGGTCGATGGCGGCCAGCACGCGGAGGACGCCGAATGCGACGCCCGCCGCACCCGCTTCATCGAAGGTGAAGGCTATCGCGTGATCCGCTTCTGGAACAATGATGTGCTGAACAACACCGACGGCGTGATCGCGACAATCGCAAATTCCCTCTCCCATTGGGAGAGGGAGGGAGCGCCAAAGGCGCGGAAGGGTGAGGGTGACACACCTCAAGGCCATTCCCGCTCACCCTCACCCCGCGCCGCTGCGGCTTGCCCCTCTCCCAATGGGAGAGGGGATGAAGGAGCACCGCCCATGATCCGTCTCCTCCCCCTGCTGGGCCTCACCCTCCTCGCCGCCTGCGCACAGCAGGTCGCGACCGGTGTCGAGCCCGGCGCGCCCGGCTTCCTGCTCGGGCTGTGGCACGGCTTCATCTTCCCGGTCGCCTGGGTGCTCTCGCTCTTCGTCCCCGACGTCGCGGTCTATGCCGTGCCCAACAATGGCGGCTGGTATGATTTCGGCTATTTCCTCGGCATCTGCGTGTTCGGCGTCGGCGCGCATCGCGGGAAAAAGGTCGTGGTCAAGGAGCGCGTCGTGGTGCGCGACCGCGATCCCCTGTGACGAGCCTTCTGCCATGAATAGGGCCCTCGCCATTCAGGCCGGGATCGGCATCGCGTCGGGCGCGGCGGGCATCGCCCTGCTGCGCCGCCGCGCCGCATCGCGTGAGGGCGCCTATGCCCTGCGCATTGGCGGCACGATGCTGGTCGCGCTCTGTCTGTTCCTCACCGGCTTCGCGCTGGTCGCCAGCATGGCGGGTGGGGTATGACTAGGGGACTCGCGACCGGCTGGGCTTTGTTCTGGCTGAGCTTCCTGCTCGTGCTGTTCCCGCATCTCGCTGCGCGTATCGATGACCGCAATCTGGTGCGCTGGATCGCGGTTCCCGTTCTCATCGTGTCGGCAATCGGGCTGGCCGATCATTATTTCGGCCTCGGCCTGTCGACCCTTCCCCCGCCGTCCAGGGCGGGTTGAATCCAGTTTAGGAGTAATCCCATGCCTCTTCTCGAAGCCCGCAAGACCTACAAGCCGTTCGAATATCCCTGGGCGTTCGACTTCTGGAAGCGTCAGCAGCAGATCCACTGGCTCCCCGAAGAGGTGCCGCTGGGTGAGGATTGCCGCGACTGGGCGCAAAAGCTCACCGATCACGAACGCAATCTGCTGACCCAGATTTTCCGCTTCTTCACCCAGGCGGATGTCGAGGTGCAGGATTGCTACCACGAAAAATACGGCCGCGTGTTCAAGCCGACAGAGATCAAGATGATGCTCGCCGCCTTCTCCAACATGGAAACGGTGCACATCGCGGCGTACAGCCACCTGCTCGACACGATCGGCATGCCCGAAAGCGAATATGGCATGTTCCTCGAATATGCCGAGATGAAGGACAAGCACGATTACCTTCAGAAGTTCGGCGTCGATAATGACGAGGATATCGCCAAGACCCTCGCGATGTTCGGCGGCTTTACGGAGGGGCTTCAGCTGTTCGCGTCCTTCGCGATGCTGATGAACTTCCCGCGCTTCAACAAGATGAAGGGCATGGGCCAGATCGTCAGCTGGTCGGTGCGCGATGAATCGCTGCACTGCGAAGGCATCACCCGCCTGTTCCACGCCTTCACCAAGGAACGCGACTGCCTGACCAAGGCGGTGAAGGACGACATCATGGACGTCTGCCAGACGACCGTGCGGCTGGAGGATGCGTTCATCGACCTGGCGTTCGAACAGGGCCCGGTCCCCGGCATGACGCCCAAGGAGATCAAGAAGTATATCCGCTTCATCGCCGACTGGCGCCTCAACCAGCTGGGGCTGAAGCCGATCTACATGATCGACGAACACCCCCTGCCGTGGCTCACCCCGCTGCTCAACGGCGTCGAACACGCCAATTTCTTCGAAACCCGCGCGACCGAATATTCGAAGGGCGCGACCAAGGGCAACTGGAACGAAGTGTGGGATTCGTTCGACAAGCGCCAGAAGGCCAAGGCGGCTCCGGCAGCGAACGAGGATGCCGCTGAGGGCGGGTTGTTCGATGGGACGGTCGCGGCGGAGTAGAAGTTGGGTAGCCTTGCAGCCTTCTTCGCAACAGACGCCGGATTTGCGGCTGCATTTTCTGCGGTCGCAACTCTGTCGGCGACCTTTCTCGGTCAGGCTATTCGAGGAAGGGTGCGGCTGATTTGGTTTAGCCCAAATTCAACTCATTTTACTCTGCATTCCAACGAGCCAGGCGTTCAGCCCGTCCACATCAATTCAGGTCAGATCATTATTCAGAACCTCGGGCGGCAAGCTGCCGAGGGCGTGCAAGTTACTTCGATCCCGGGCGCTCCGCCCGCTGGTTACGTATTAATCCCTTCACTTGTGCATGAGACACGTTCTGGACCACGGGGCGAGTGGATTGTCGAGATACCCTTCATCTCGCCCGGGGAGGTCGTGACGCTCCAAATCCTGAATGGGCCGCCTATCGACTCCGTAAGGTCTGCTGGCGGAAGTGGTCGGCTTGTTCCGGTTATCCATCAGAGGCTCTATCCGAAGTGGCTTCAAGCCTCAGCGGGCGCTCTCATGTTTGTGGGTGTTGTCGCTCTCTTCTTCGCTTTGGGTTGGCTGATTTCAAGGCTTTGATTCGTCACCCCGGCCTTGTGCCGGGGTCCACTCATCCGCGCGCTATCGCCGTCAGCGGTTCCAGCCCCAAACCCACCGCCAGATCGTTCCACATGGGGTTCTCGCGTTCGATCAGGTTGCGCTTCCACTCCCGGCGATACCGCTTGACCTGCTTCTCGCGCCGGATCGCGGACTCCATCGTCCCGCCGACCTCGTAATAGACCAGCCGGTGAATGCCGTGGCGCTTGGTGAACCCATCGAACGTACCTGCGCGATGCTGGACGATCCGGCCAATCAGGTCGGAGGTCACCCCGACATAAAGCGTGCCGTTAAACGCGCTGGCGAGGATATAGACGCAGGGTAGGCGCTCGATCATTGGAGACATTGTCGGCCTTCCGGTGGACCCCGGAACAAGTCCGGGGTGACGGTGGACTTAGGACGTAGTGCTTGGCCTCTTTCGCCACCCGCGGGGGCCACGGTTTCGCAGGCGATGCGCTCGCGATTCCTCAACCGATCAGTCGATATGTCCCCCGATCGTCCACGAACTCTAATGAACCGCGATCTCGCATATCCTGCAACTCGCGGCTCAGTGTCATTTCTGGTGTTGCGCCCGTCGATCCGGTTTCAAAAACGATTGTACTCAACTCGTTCTCGATCAGCGACTGGCGGGTGAACTCTCCATTACCCGAGTGCGCCGCATGGCGTCGCACAGCTGCTTCGACAGCCTCGGTCCAGCTTGTCATTCATTCACTCCAGAACGCAGGAAACTTGATCCAAAACGAAGGAAACTCACCGATATCACGGAGCGAGCAGGCTATTCTGGCCTCTCGATCAAAATGTGAGTCATCCATGGCGCATGTTACCTTCACTTGTGAAGCCTGCGGAAGCAAGCTCGTTACCCGGGACGCTTGGGCGGAGTGGAACGAGGACACACAGAATTGGGTGTTGGGCGCTGCCTTTGACTACACGTTCTGCCACACGTGCGAAAAAGAGACTCGCCTTGTCGAGCAGAAACTTCCTAAACCCCCCTTTCCTACACGAACCAAATAGGTCAACTGAATCGACTCCAACCAACCGGAGTCGAGTCGATGCGCGACCAACCCACACCCGCCGCGCCGCCAGCGCGCAACCACTGGACCCCCGCGCGTCAGCGCATCTTCCTCACCGCGCTCGTCGAAACCGGCAGCATCGCCCGCGCCGCGCGCGCCGCCGGCATGTCGCGCTCCAGCGCCCATGCGCTGCGCAACCGCCTGACCGGCACGCCGTTCGACCATCACTGGAGCCACGCACTCAAACTCCACGCCGCACGGCTCGCCGATCCCTTCGCCCCCGATCCGCTCGCCCCGCGCGAACCCGCCACAGCCCGTAGCGCCCCCGTCGCCCCGGCGTCGCGTCCATGACGCGGCGCGGTCGCCAACCCGTCCAGACCCGGTGTCAGCCCGTCGCGCCGCTGTCGCGCACCTGTCACGTCGGAGTCGCGCCACCGTCACCCCACGGGTGTCAGCGTGTCGCAAACCCGCCCGCTTGCCGTCCCGAACCGGTCGCTTCTCCCGTACATACCCCCATGTTTGTCAGCATCGTCGGACAGCGCCCGTCGCCGAAGTCGAATGGTCATTCACCTTTTCGCGACCGCCCCATACCACGCCCTGGCGGGGTGGTTCGATCGGCTATGGCGGATGACGTTACGGAAACCGGCTTCCTTTCGCTCGCAGCACAATATGGTGTCCGCGACGACCCACGACCCGCCCCGCACGTGCGACAGACCGCGTGGTTAATTGGCCGATCCGCAAAAGCCCCGGCTTGTACCCCTGCACAAATCGCGCATAATCCTGCCCATGTCCGGAGGGGTGTGTCCGGGCTTCAACACTTTATGGAGCCTCCGGGTGATGACACGCGTATCGTCCTCACATCCCGTTCGTTCGGGATTCAGCCGCTGATGTCGAACACCCGCCCCCTGTTCTCGCTGCCCAGTTCGCAGGACGCCTGTGCGGCGATCGGCGACGAATTTCTCGTCGGCGGGATCGTCGGTTCGGCGCATGTCCTGACGCTCGAAGAGGTCCGGGCCGAGCGTCCGCGCACCTCGTCGACCGCGTGGCGCATGCCCTATTCGATGTTCCTGCGCGGCGCCCCCGGCGCATCGCTGCCCCAGGGCCTCTACTGGGTCTCGCACCATCATTTCGGCCGGATGTGCCTGTTCCTCATCCCCCGCAGCCGCGAACCCCGCACCGGCGCGGTGCGCTACGAGGCTGTGTTCGACTGACAACGCTAGCGGCGCAAAAGACGCCCGAACACGCTTCGGTCCTTCAGGATTTCCCGCGCGGCATTATGCCCCGGCGCACCGGTCACCCCGCCGCCCGGATGGGTGCCAGCGCCGCAAAGGTACAGGCCGCCGATCGGCCCGCGATAATCGCCATGCCCCAGCACCGGCCGCGCCGCCCAGAGCTGGTCGAGCGACATGCGGCCGTGGAAGATGTCGCCATCGACCAGCCCGAACTTGCGTTCGAGGTCGGTGGGGGAGTGGATCTGGCGGGCGATGATGGCGTCGCGGAAATTGGGGGCGTGCTGCGTCACCGTGTCGATAATGTCGTCCGCCGCCGCCTCGCGTTCATCGTCCCAGCTCCGCCCGTTGGGCAGGACGGGGGCGAATTGCTGGCAGAACAGGCTGGCGACATGGCAGCCCGCCGGGGCCAGGCTGTCGTCGACGGTGGAGGGGATGGTCATCTCCACCACCGGCGCGTTCGACCAGCCATAGCGGACCGCGTCCTCATGGGCCTTGTCCATATAGTCCATGGTCGGCGCGATGATGATGCCGCTGCGATGATGCTCGGCATCGCTGCCGGGAAGCACCGTGAAATCAGGGAGTTGTGAGAGCGCGACATTCATCCGGAAACTGCCCGATCCGGTCTTGAACCCCGCAATCCGCCGGTTGAAATCGGCGGGCAGCTCGCTGGAATCGACCAACTGGCGGAACAGCAGGGCAGGGCCGACATTGGCGACGACCGTCTTCGCCGCAATCTCCTCGCCACTGGCAAGGCGCACCCCGGCGGCCCGACCACCATCGACCAGCACCCGGTCGACCGGAGCCTCCAGGCGGATCACCGCCCCGGCCTCCCGGACCGCATCGGCCATCATTCCGGTGATGGCGCCCATCCCCCCGACCGGATGGCCCCAGGCACCCTTCTTGCCGTTCACCTCGCCAAAGACATGGTGCAGCAGGACATAGGCCGACCCCGGCGCCGCCGGCCCGGCAAAATTGCCTACCACCGCATCGAACGCGAATGCCGCCTTGACGTGTTCATTCTCGAACCACCCGTCGAGAAACTCCCGAGCCGACTGGACGAACAGGGCGAGGGCATCCCGCTGCCCCTCGATCGGCAGGGAAGCGACCTGCCGCCCCTGTGCCGCCGCCGCCACCAGCGCCGCAATCCCACCCCCGGCATTGGGCGGGGTCTTGAGCGCCATGCTCCGCAACAGGTCCGCCACCCGCTCCAGCGCGGCCTCGTAACCGTCCAGCGCCGCGGCATCGCTTTGTCGAGAAGCGGGCAAACTCCGCCCTTGTCCGCTCCGCCCCGCCGCCCAGCTTCAGATAATCCCCGTCCAGCGGAAAGAAGTTCGACACTGGCCGCTCGATCACCCGGTAACCCCGGTCGACCAGCTTCATGTCAGCAATGACCTTGGGCTGGAGCAGGCTGACGGTGTAGCTCGCCGCGGAGTTGCGGAACCCGGGGTGAAACTCCTCGGTCACCGCCGCCCCGCCGACCACATCGCGCCGCTCGATCACACAGACCTCGAGGCCGGCGCGGGCGAGGTAGAAGGCACAGGTCAGCCCATTATGCCCCGCCCCTATGATGACCGCGTCAAACCTTTGGGTCATGCCTTCAGCCGCTCCGCGTGCCAGGCAACATGGTCGCTCATGAAGCTGGAGATGAAATAATAGCTGTGGTCATAGCCGGGCTGCATCCGCAGTGTGAGGTCGATCCCCGCATCGCGGCACGCCGCGGCCAGCAATTCGGGCTTGAGCTGTTCGGTCAGAAACGCATCGGCATCCCCCTGATCGACCAGCAATTCGGCAACGCGCAGCCCATCCTCGATCATTGCAACCGCATCATACCGCCGCCATGCCTCGCGATCATCGCCCAGATATCCGGTCAGCGCCTTCTGCCCCCACGGGCACAGCGACGGTGCGACGATCGGGGCGAATGCGCTGATCGACCGGAACCGGTCGGGGTTGCGCAACCCGATCGTCAGCGCGCCATGCCCACCCATCGAATGGCCCGTGATCCCCTGACGGCTGAGATCAGCCATCGGAAACTCCCGCAGGATCAGCCCGGGCAACTCATCCTCGATATAAGAGCGCATCCGGTAGCTCGCCGACCACGGCGCCTGCGTCGCATCGACATAGAAACCAGCGCCCTTGCCAAAGTCATAGGCTTCGTCATCCGCCACATCATCGCCGCGCGGCGAGGTGTCCGGGGCAATGAAGATCACGCCATGCTCGGCGCAGGCCGCACGATACTCGCCCTTTTCGGTGACATTGGCATGGGTGCAGGTCAGCCCCGAAAGGTACCAGAGCACCGGCAGCTTCGCGCCTTCGGCATGATCCGGAACGAACACCGAGAACGTCATCGGCGTGCCGGTCGCGGTCGATGAATGGCGGTACACGCCCTGCACTCCGCCATGCGCCTTGTTGGTCGAGACCGTCTCGAAGCTCATCTGAACACCACCGTGCGATTGCCGTTGAGGAATACCCGTCGCGCTCCGATCGCATCGACCGCGCGCGCCAGCACCTGCGCCTCGATATCGCGGCCGATGCGGATCAGGTCGTCGACGCTGTCGCGATGGTCGACCCGCTCCACCGCCTGGTCGATGATCGGCCCTTCGTCGAGGTCGCTGGTCACGAAATGCGCGGTCGCTCCGATCAGCTTGACCCCGCGATCATGCGCCCGGTGATAGGGCTTTGCGCCCTTGAACCCCGGCAGGAAGCTGTGATGGATGTTGATGCACCGCCCCGCCAGCCGATCGGCAAACTCGGGGGTCAGCACCTGCATGTAGCGGGCGAGCACCAGATAGGGGGCACCCGCGGATTCCATCACTGCTTCGATCGCGTGTTCCTGTGCCGCGTTGCCGCCGGCCTCGACCGGAAGGTAATGATACGGCACGCCATGCCATTCGGTCAGGCCGCGCAGCTTCTCATGGTTCGATACAACCGCGACGATCCGCGCCGACAGCGTCCCCGCCTGTTGCCGGTGGAGCAGGTCGTTGAGGCAGTGCGACCCCTTCGACACTGCAACCACCAATGCCGGCTTTTCGTCGCTGGCCGACAACCCCCAGTCGAGCTCAAAGCGCGTCGCCACCGGGGTGAAGGCGGCGACCAGCGCGTCCCGATCGACCGGAAAGCGCGGCCCGCCCGATGTGAATACCACCCGCATGAAAAAGCGGCCGGTCTCCAGGTCGGCATATTGCTGGCTGTCGAGGATGAACCCGTCCTGCTCGGCCAGGAATCCGCTCACCCCCGCGACGATGCCCACCCGGTCGGTGCAGGTCAGCGTCAGGATCCAGCCCGCACTCACTTCGGGACGCGATACATCGCGCAGACCTTGTTCCCCGCCGGATCGCGCAGATAGGCAAGGTAGAGCGCGCCGAACGCATTTTCGCGGATGCCCGGCGGATCCTCGATCGCGGTACCGCCATGCGCGAGACCGGCAGCGTGCCAGGCGTCGACCATTTCCGGGCTCTCTGCAGCAAAGCCGACCGTGCCGCCATTGGCGTGGCACGCGGGCTGGCCGTCGATCGGCTGGCTCAGCATGAAGATGCCGCCATTGTGCATGTAGAAGGCGCGGCCCTTGGGATCGACACTGCCCGCGCGGGCACCGAGCGCGCCGAGCGTGGCGTCATAAAATGCCTTGGACGCCGCGACGTCGTTGGCGCCGAGCATGATATGGCTGAACATGGCTTCCTCTCCCCTTGTTTAGTTTCAGAACACCACGACGCTGCGAATGCTCTCCCCCGCATGCATCAGGTCGAACCCCTTGTTGATGTCCTCCAGACCCATGACATGGGTGATCATCGGGTCGATCTCGATCTTGCTGGTCATGTACATGTCGACGATCTTCGGAACATCGGTGCGGCCCTTGGCGCCGCCAAATGCGGTGCCGCGCCAGTTGCGACCGGTGACCAGCTGGAACGGGCGTGTGGCGATCTCCTTGCCCGCTTCGGCCACGCCAATGATGATGCTGGTGCCCCAGCCGCGATGGCAGGCCTCAAGCGCGATGCGCATCACGTCGGTGTTGCCGGTCGCGTCGAAGGTATAGTCGGCGCCGCCATCGGTCATCGCGACGATCCGGGCCACGACATCCTCACGGCTCATGCCGCGCGAATTGAGGAAGTCGGTCATCCCGAAGCGGCGGCCCCATTCCTCACGGTCGGGATTGATATCGACGCCGATGATCTGGTTCGCGCCGGCGAGCCGCGCGCCCTGGATCACGTTGAGGCCGATGCCGCCGAGTCCGAACACGACGACATTGTCGCCGACCTGCACCTTGGCCGTGTTGATCACCGCGCCGACCCCGGTGGTGACGCCACAGCCGATATAGCAGCTGGTCTGGAAGGGCGCGTCCTCGCGGATCTTTGCGACGGCGATCTCGGGCAGCACGGTGAAGTTCGAGAAGGTCGAGCAGCCCATGTAGTGATAGATCGGCTGGCCCCTGTAGCTGAAGCGCGTGGTGCCGTCGGGCATCAGCCCCTTGCCCTGCGTCGCGCGGATCGCGGTGCACAAATTGGTCTTGCCGCTGAGGCACGACTTACACTGGCGGCATTCGGGCGTGTAGAGCGGGATGACATGATCGCCCGGGGTGACGCTGGTGACGCCTGCGCCGACCTCGCGCACCACCCCCGCGCCCTCATGCCCCAGCACGCTGGGGAAAATCCCCTCGCTGTCGAGCCCGTCGAGCGTATAGGCATCGGTGTGGCAGATGCCGGTCGCCATGATCTCGACCAGCACTTCGCCCGCCTTGGGACCCTCCAGGTCCAGCTCGACGATCTCCAGCGGCTTCTTCGCCTCGAACGCAACGGCGGCGCGGGTCTTCATGGTTTCAATGCTCCTTGCTTCGCTGCGCTTTTGGCAAGGGATCGCACTCCGCGCCAGCCCGAACCGATTGTATGTGAAACTTACAGTTCAGATCGCCGCCATGTCCGCCTTGTAATGGTGCCAGGCCAGGATCGCCGCGGCACCGCGATGCGGCCGCCACGCTTCGGCGATCTCGCGGGTCTGCTTTTCCGACGGACGCTCGGCATGGCCCATGATTCGGCCGATCTCGATCTGCACCGCCAGGTCGCCCGCCGGCCAGATGTCGCGTCGCCCCTCTGCGAACAGCAGATAGATTTCCGCCGACCAGCGCCCGATCCCCTTGATCCGGACCAGCTGAGCGATCGCTTCCTCGTCATCTGCGGGCAGCGCGGTCAGGTCGATCCGGCCGCTCGACACCTCTTCGGCCAGGCTCCTGGCATAGCTCGCCTTTTGCCGGGAGAGCCCGGCGGCGCGCAATGCATCGTCGGGAGCGGCGGCGACGATATCGGGCCGGGTCAGATCGCCGATCCCCGCTGCCAGCTTGCTCCAGATCGATGCCGCCGCGGCGACACTCACCTGCTGCCCGACGATGGTGCGCAGCAGAGTCTCATAACCCGGTTCGCGGATGCGCGGCTCGGGATAGCCGACCCGCGCGACCGCTGCGGCCATCAACGGCTCGTCTGCCGCGATCGCATCCAGCGATTCGCGCAGCTGTTCGGCAGTCAGTCCCATCGTTCGGATCCTTGAAAGCGGCGGCATTCCCCGGCATGGGCGCGGAACACACAGGAGAAGATCATGCCCAAGCTTATCGTCGTCACACGCGAAGGAGAAGAACGCGAAGTCGAAGGCGAAGTGGGCCTGAGCGTCATGGAAGTGATCCGCGACAACGGGTTCGACGAACTGCTCGCTTTGTGTGGCGGCTGCTGCTCGTGCGCGACCTGCCACGTTCATGTCGATCCGGAATTTGCGGCCAAAATTCCGCCGATGAGCGAGGACGAGAACGACCTGCTCGACAGCTCGTCGGACCGCAACGAGAGGTCGCGCTTGTCGTGCCAGCTCCAGTTTACCGCCGCGCTCGACGGCCTCAAGGTGACGATCGCGGCCGAGGACTAAGCAGGGCGCGCTGCGATCCGTTCAGGAGCGCGGCGCGACCTTGACCACCGCCATCGGGGCGTCCTTGCTCAGAGGGGTCGCCTTCCAGGTGACGGTGCGGCGGGTGCCATCGGTCTTCGCGCCATCCTCGTTATTCTGGCTGACGATCTCGCCGTCGGTGACCAAAGTGAAGGTGCCGTCCAGCTTGGTCTTGGCGTCGTCCGACTTGCCCTTGCCGGGCGAATCGCTGTCGCCGAACGCGGGTGCCTTGACCCGGACGGTGTCCGCCCCGCGCAGTTCGAGCACGACGAAGGGAAAGATCACCTCCGCGTCGATATTGTACGGCCACAGGAAATTGTGGGTCAGCTTGCCGCCGATCTGGTAATCCACCACAAACACGCCGTCGCCCTTGTAGGTGACCGAACGATATCCCGCCTCCTTGGTCAGCGCCTCGGCGATCGCCTTGAACTTTGCCTCCTTCTTGGCGGCCTCCTCGGCATCGTCCTTGGTCGAGTCTTCCTCGGCGGCGGCGGGGGCATCCTCGTCCTCCTGCCAGGTGGCATCGCGGAGCAGGCTGGTCGTGGTCTTCGTCTTGTCGTCCTCGTCTCCCATCCCCTTGAAGGCGTCGCCCATACCCTTGGCCATTTCGCCAGCGATATCGACCGCGATCACCTCACCCTGATAGCTGAAGGTAAAGCTGCGATCGGCGAGGATGGTGAGGGTGGAGACGAACTTGCCCGGACTGAACGCACATCCGACCAGCAGCACGGGGGCAAGGACCGCGAGCGCAATCCCCTTGAACCGATCGAACATGGCGTCATTCCCCCGTTGGCGCGGACCGGTGGGTCAGCGCGAGATAGCTGCGTACAGCGCGATGGCTGCGGCGTTGGATACGTTCAGGCTCTCGACGCGAGGCGAGATCGGCAGGCGTGCCAGCTCGTCGCAATGCGCGGCGGTGTTATGCCGCATCCCCTCGCCCTCGGCGCCCAGCACCAATGCGGGGCGCGTATCGCCCATCACCTCGCCCAGCGTGCCCTTGGCCTCGCCCGCCAGGCCGATGCGCCAGAATCCCGCTTCGCCAATCTCGTCGAGCGCGCGGGCAAGATTGACCACACGGACCCACGGCACCAGCTCCAGCGCCCCCGATGCGGCGCGCGCGAGCGATCCCGATTCGGGCGGCGCGTGACGGTCCTGCGTGACGATGCCGAGCGCGTCGAATGCTGCCGCCGAGCGCAGGATCGCGCCGACATTATGCGGGTCGGTGACATGATCGAGCACCAGCAGCGGGCGACGATCGTCCGCGCCCTGCTCCAGCAGATCTCCCAGCCAGATCTCCTCCAGCGGATCGACCTCGATCACGATGCCCTGGTGCGGCGCGTCGGACGGGACCATCCGGGCAAGATCGGCCACGTCGGCATAAGTGATCGGCAGGATCGGGGGCAGGTCGAGCGCGCCCAGCGCCTCGCGCGTCCCCCACACCTTGCGTACCCGCCGCTCGGGATTGGCCAGCGCCGCGGTCACGGCGTGGCGGCCCCAGAAGCGGGGGCGGTTGCTGTTCGATCCGGATTGGGGACGATGCCCCCGTCTTGGCCTCTGGCTCATAGCTCACTCTAGGTTCCGCTGGCGCGGAACCGGGCGCGGGGCCGGTGCCGCAACGCTTCAGCAACTTTGAAACGACTTAGAAGCCACAACCCGCGCGCGCAAGGCGTTGACAGCGCCGCGCCGCTTCGGCATTGGCGCGCACTCGCTTCGGCGTGCCGCATGGAAGGGTGGCCGAGTGGTTAAAGGCAGCAGACTGTAAATCTGCCCGCGTGAGCGTACACTGGTTCGAATCCAGTCCCTTCCACCATCCCTTCGGCCGCTGGAACAGAAGCGATCCCTGGCGGGGTGTTCGGGCCTTGGCACCCACTGTCTCCCAAAGGAAACCTCCCGGCGCGGAGGCACGCGCCAGGAGGCTGATAGGGCGGCAGTGTCGCGCGATCAGAAGCGGATCGTACCCGAAACCCCGAAGGTCCGCGGCTCGCTCGCCATCACGCGGTTCGCGGTGCTGCCAGGGAACACCGTATTGTTGAGTCCGAGTGCAGCGCCGAGCGGCTGATAGACCGACAGCGGCCGGTATTTGGTATCGGTCAGGTTGCGGGCGAACACCGCCAGCGACCAGCGATCGTCACGCCCATAAAGCGTCAGGCGCGCGCCGAGCAGCGCATAGCCATCCGCCAGCGATTGCGGGTTGTTGTCGTTGACCGTGCCGACGAACTGGTCGGACACGAGCGATAGATTGGCGTTTGCCTCCCAGCTCATCCCTCCGGTGCCGAGGTCCCCGGTCCAGTTGATTGCGAAATTGCCCACCCATTCGGGCGAGAAGGTGTTGGGCTTGCCGGTCAGGTCCTGCGTTCCGGTCAGGCCCGGCAGGTTCGACGCGGTGGTGAAGGAGGTGAAGGTCGAGTCGAGATAGGCCAGCGACGCGCTGAACGAAAAGTCGCGGGTCGGCGCGATCACCGTGTCGAACTCGAACCCCTGTTGGCGCAGATTGCCGGCGTTGCGCACGATGAAGCTGACCCCGTCGAACGCGCGGTCCTGGAACCCGCCGATATCCATCCGATAGAGCGTCAGATTCGCCTTGAGCGCGCGGTCGAGCCAGGTCGATTTGATGCCCAGTTCGTAATTCTTCACCGTCTCGCGGTCGAATAGCCGCTTGGTCGAGATCAGGTTGCCGCTGCCATCGAAGGTCGACAGCGACGGCGTGCCACCGCCCGAATTGTACCCGCCCGACTTGTAGCCGGTCGAATGGTTGGCAAAGATCAGCACGTCCGCGCTCGGCTTGTAGTTGAGGCTGACGCGATAGGTGAAGCGGCTCTCGCTGATGCCGGGGAAGGTCAGCGCCTCGGGCGCGCGCAGCGTCTGGGTGAAGGGGCTGGAGGTCTGGGTATAGGTCCCTTCCTTCTCATCCTTGGTCCAGCGCCCGCCCAGCGTCAGCGTCAGCTGATCGCTGAGGTGCAGATTGCCCTGCGCATAGGCGGCGATGCTCGTCACCTTCTGGAACACGTCCTGATCGGTCGCGCCGATGCCGCCGGTGCTCGTGTAGTAACCAGTGCACGCCGTCCGCCCCGGCCCGGCCGGGACCAGCACGTTGCAGAAGCTGCTGCCGAGATTGAGCACCTCGCTCAGCGCGAAATCCTCCTGGAAGAAATACAGGCCCGCGACCATGTCGAACATGCCGCCCATCCAGCCGCGCTCGGGCGAGATGAACTGAAGCTCGTGATTGTGGCTCTTCGAATCGAACAGGCTGCGTCGATTGGCGAGCGACACCGGGAAATAGATGATGTCGCCGTCGAGCTGGTCGTTGGTCCATACGCGATAGCTGTTGATCAGCTTGAGCGTCGATCCGCCGATGTCGAGCGATGCGGTGCTCGACACGCCCCAGTTGGTGTCGATCAGTCCGGTCGCCATGAACTGGTTCATGTTGCGGTCGTCGAGATTGGTGTCGGGCCCGCCGGCAAAGGCGGCCTGGATGAAGGCGAGTCGCGCGGCGCTGACCGAATTGGCGTCGAAATCGAAATTGGCCACGCCGTCGCCGTCGAGGCGGGTGTAATCGCCGCGCACGATCCATTCGACATTGCCGAGATCGGCCTTGATCGTGCCGCGGAACGACATGTCGTCCGACCCGCCATAGCGCTTGCCGTCGAGCCGGTTGACCCACGGCCCCTGATACCATTGCCCCATGCCGGCGAGGCGCATCGCGACATTCTGGCCGAGCGGAATGTTGACATGGCCGCTCAGCTTGTAGCGGTCGAACGAGCCGATCTCGCCCGAAACCTGGCCGGAAAAACTGTCCTCGGGCAGCGCGCTGCGCAGCGAGAGCGCGCCAACGCTGGCGTTGCGGCCGAACAACGTGCCCTGCGGTCCGCGCAGCACCTCGACCCCGTCAATGTCGAGGAACGCGCCGAGCACCGATCCCGAACGCGGCACATAGACGCCGTCGACGAATACCGCGACGCTCGGTTCGATCAGCGTGTTGGCGAGCGAGCCGACGCCACGGATGCCGATGCGGGTCGATCCGGTGTTGGACGAGCGCACCGTCTGGAAGTTGGTGGCGACGCGACCCAGGTCGAGCACCGTGGTGACGCTCGCCTGTTCCAGCGTCTCTTCATTGAAAGCGGCGATCGAGATCGGGACGGTCTGCACGCTTTCGGAGCGCTTTTGCGCGGTGACGACGATCTCGTCGCTGTCGCGCTCTTCCGCTGTAGCTGACGCGCTGTCCTGCGCGAATGCGGGTGCGCCGAGGCAAGCGGCGACCAACGCGACACCACTGACGCACAGACGCAACTGGGGCATGAACTTCATGACATCCTCTCCCAACACTTCTTTATCGTTACGGTCGTGCTACCGCTGCGACCGACACAAGTTTTCACATTTGACGACAGCGATTTTGCAATCCGCGTCAGATCAGCCCGGTTGCGAGCAATCCGAGCACGAGCGCGGCGAGCAGGACCGTCTCCGCGATCATCAGCAGCACCGGGCGCAGGCCGAGTTTCACCATGTCGCCGATCCGCGTCTTCATCCCGATCGCGGCGAGCGAGACCACCAGGCACCAGCGCGAGATGTCGGTGCCGAACGCAACCGCCGGGGCGGGCAGCGCGACGATGCTGTTGAGCGCGACCAGCGCGACGAACAGCAGAACGAACCACGGGAGCAGTGGCGGCCGCGCCGCTCCGGCCGGGGTGCGGCCGCGCGTGATCTGACCGGCGACCAGGATCACCGGCAACAGCATCGCGACGCGCAGCAGCTTGACGATGGTCGCGGTGTCGCCCGCCTCGGGCGAGATCGCATAGCCCGCGCCGACCACCTGCGCGACATCGTGGATCGTCGCGCCGATGAACAGCCCGGCGGCGCGATCGTCCAGCCCCAGCGCATGCGCGATCATCGGGTAGAGGATCATCGCCAGCGTCGACATCGCCGACACGCCGACCACGGTATAGAGCGTCGCCTGTTCCTTGCGCTCATGCGCGGGGAGCGCCGCCGACAGCGCCAGCGCCGCCGACGCGCCGCAGATCGCGGTCGCGCCGCCCGACAGAAATCCGAACAGCGGGTTGAACCCCATCAGCCGCGCCATGACGATCGACACGCCGATCGTTACCGCGACCAAAGCCACCACCATCCCAACCGGCCCCCAGCCGAGCGCGGTGACCTGATCCCACCCGATCCGCAGCCCGAGCAGCCCGACGCCGATGCGCAGCACGGTGCGCGCGGCGAAGTCGATTCCCGCGCGGGTGCGCTCCGCCTCGGTCAGGAAGTTGAGGCCCATGCCGAGCAGCAGCGCATAGAGCATCACCGGTGCCGAATAATGTTCGGACATGAAGGTCGCCGCCGCCGCCACGACCAGCGCGACGCCCAGCCCCGGCGCGACGGCGCGGGCACGATCCGCGACGCTGGCCATGCTCAGCGCTCCGCCCGGCCGGTATCGAGATCGGCGAGGTAGCTTCGGCGCATCAGGAAGAAGACCAACGCCGCGGCGAGGCAGGCGATCGGCAGGAAGCGGAAGGCGTCGAGCAGCCCGATCGCATCCGCGATGCGCCCGGTCAGGATCGGCCCGGGTGCCAGGCCGATGAGATTGTTGGCAAGCGTCAGCGTGGCAAAGGCCGAACCGTGAATCGCGCGCGGGGTGAGGTTGGCGACCATCGCGCCGCTCGGCCCAACCGTCCCCGCGACTAGGAACATCACGACGCCGAGCAGCACCAGCTGGGCGGGTCCCGCAGGCAGGAGCAGCGCGAGCGTCAGGTTGACGCCGGTGCCGAGACTGTAGATCGCGGCCAGCGCGATCTTGCGGTCGGGCCGGTCGCGCGACAGGCGGTCGCTGAGCATCCCGCACAGGATCATGCCGACGCCGCATACCAGCAGCAGCAGCGCCGCGAGCCGACCCGCGCGGTCGACAGACAGGTCGTAATAGCGGTTGAGATAGCTGGGCAGCCAGGCGGGCAGGGCGCCCGCCGCGAGCAGTTGCAGCCCGCTGCCCAGATAGGCGAGCCGCACCGAACGCGACGCGATCAGGCTGCGCAGCGGCGCGATTGGCTGGGCGACGTCATGCGGCGCGTCGAGACCAGCAAGCGCGCGCACGCGGCGCTCCCGCACCAAAATCGGATAGAGGAGGCCGAGCACCAGCCCCGATACGCCGATCGCGACAAAGGCCATGCGCCAGCCATGGCTCGCGGCGATCTCACCCCCCAGCGCGACGCCGAGCACCTGACCGAACAGCCCGCCGGCCATGAAGGCGGCGGAGAGGGTCGCGCGCAACCGGGTGGGGAAAACGCTGATGACAACGGCGATCCCGACGCTGCCATAGGCGGCCTCACCCACCCCGACCAGGGCGCGCCCGAGCAGCATCATGCCAAAGCCGTTTGCCGCAGCGCAGAGCAGGGTGGCGAGGCTCCACAGTACCGCCATCAGCGCCAGGCTGCGCACCCGCCCCCAGCGGTCGGCGGCGAGCGAGAGCGGGAAGGTCAGCAGCCCGACCATCACCGCGACGATGCCCGACAGCAGCCCGAGCTGGCCGTCGGTCAGTGCCCATTCGGCCTTGATCAGCGGGAATACGGCATTCAGCACCTGCCGCGCCATATAGTCGGAGATCAGCAGCCCGAAGGTGAGCGCGAACACCAGCCAGCCATAAAGGGTGGCGCGCGCAGGACCGGGGGCGCTGTCATCGGCGGACGGGATCGGACCTGCCATGCTGCGTTCCCCCTGTTCCAAGCGCGGTCAGGCGACCGCGCTCTCCTCCGCCAGCCCTTCGAGCAACTCCAGTGCCACCGGCCAGGGACCATAGCCCGCAGCGGGGTTGAGGTGCCCGACCTCCCCGGCGTCATATAGCGGAACCTGCCAGCTCTGCGCGAATGCTGCGACGCGGTCGAACGCCGCGAGCGGATCGTTGCGGCTTGCGACGACCAGTGCGGGAAAGGGCAACGGCACGCGCGGGATCGGCAGCCATCCGTTCGCGGCCAGCTTATCCTGCTCAGGATAACCCCAGGGCAATGGATGTTCGACATCGGCCGGGGTCACTAGCAGTGCCGCGCGGATCCTGCGCGCCGCAGCGGTCGCGGCCCAATGTGCGACCATCAGGCATCCGGCGCTGTGCGCGGCAAGGATGATGTCGCCGTCGATGGCTGCAATGGCGCGATCGAGCGCGGCCACTCGCAGCGCGCGACACAGGCCGTTGGTCTCCATCGGCGGAACCGTGCGCGATCCCGGCAGCGCGCGGGCGGCATGGGTCTGCCAATGGTCCTCGACATGATCGCGCAGGCCGGGGACGAACAGGACGGTGACATTGTTCAGTGCCGACATGCCGGGTTACGCCATCTCGCGGATCGGCACCGCGAGCGTCCCGCGCTCGCGATTGGGTGCCATGCCGAGCCGGGCGAGCGTCTCTTCGGTCGAGTTATACTGGGTGCCGATCTTGTAGATCGCGCGCGCTTCCTGTCCGTTGGCGACGTCGCGGCCCAGTTCGCGGGCGATGCGGACGAGCTGCTCGACCTGGGCGATCGACCCCATCTTGTTGCCCTTGGTGTCGTAGATATTGTCCTCGTTCCCGCAGCGGCAGTGCATGCCGAGCGCCATGGCGATCGTGTTGATCGGCAGGACATTGCCCATCACGCTTTCCAGCGTGATCGTGGATCCATCGGGCGCGCGGCGGATGAATTCCATGAAGTTCGCCGGGTTCGGCCCGTCGAAACCGCCACCGATGCCGACCCAGGTCAGGTTGAGCGGCCCCTTGTAATGGCCGCGCCGCACCAGCCGCTCGACCGTTTCGAGGTCGGGCATGCAGGTCAGCTGGAAATGCGGCTGGATGCCGCTGGCGGTCAGGCGGCGCAGATGCTCCTCCACCCACTCGGGACCCGCCGGCACCACCATCTCGCGATAGGCGTGATAGAGTGCGGGATTGCCGAGCGTAGTCTGGCGATATTCCTCGTCATGCATCAGGTCCATGATGTTCATCTGGGTCGTGTTGACCGCGATGGTGACCTGTTCGGGTGCAGGGGTGAGGTCGGCGAGCATATGGCGCACCTCGTCGGTCAGCCACTTGGCCTGCGCACCATCCTCCTCGCTCTCCGGCGCAAAGGAGATCGATCCGCCGACCTGAATGATCATGTCGGGCACCGCGGTGCGGATGCGGTCGATCACCTCGTTGAACACCGACAGCCGCTTCGACCCGTGACCATCGGGCTCGCGGCAATGAAGGTGCAGCACGGTGGCGCCGGCATTGTAGCAATCGACCGCCTTCTGCACCTGCTCGTCGATCGTTACCGGGATATCCTCGGGGAAATCCTCCGGCATCCATTCGGGGCCATAGGGGGCGACGGTAATGACCAGCTTTTCCTGGTTCCGCGGAAGCAGGGAGTCGTCGAGAAACTGCATCTTGGCTCTCCAGTGATCGGGTGCGGTCGGTGCCGCCAGGGTCAATAGGGTCGGTCGCCGATGATCCCCGCCCGCTCCATGCGGCGGACGGTGGGGGCGTAATCCATCACGGCGTAATGCTGGGTCGCGCGGTTATCCCAGATCGCGACCGAATTGGGCTGCCAGCGCCAACGCACCTGATATTCCGGGATCGCCGCGCGCCCGATCAGATAGTGGAGCAGCTGTGCGCCGCCGGGCGCATAATCCTGCCCGTACCGAACGTTCTCGACCGTGTGGTAGTTGGTGAAGTGCGTGGTGAAGGCGTTGACGTAGAGGATTTTCTCCCCCGTCTCCGGATGGGTGCGCACCACCGGATGCTCGGCATCGGGAAACTGCGCCTTCAGCGCGTGGCGCTTGCCCTCGTCCATCCGCGCACCGAACGTCGCCTCGATCGAATGGCGTGCCTTGAGCGGGGCGATGGTCTGTTTGATGTGCTCGGGCAGATCGGCATAGGCCTTGCCCATGTTCGCCCACATCGTATCGCCGCCGACCGGCGGACAGGCGACACAGCGCAGGACGCAGCCCATCGGCGGCGCGTCGCGCCAGGTGGCGTCGCAATGCCAGGAGTTTTCGTAATAGTCGGGCGGCGAGTCCGCGTCCTTGTAGATCCGCACCAGCCCTGGATGATCGGGATCGCTGCCTGCTACGGGATGGTCCTCGAGCGACCCGAAGCGTTCGGCAAAGGCGACATGGTCAGCGCGGTCGATATGCTGATCGCGCAGGAACAGCACCTTGTGGTCGAGCAAGGCGGCCCGAATCTGCGCAAACAGATCGTCGTCGCGCGCCGCATCCGCCAGGTTCACGCCGATCAGCTCGGCGCCGATATGCGTGGTGAGCTTCTCGATCCGCATGACGCCCACTCCCTCAGACGGTGAAGATGGACGAGCCGATGGTGCGCCCCGCCTCCAGGTCGCGATGCGCCTCGACGCACTGGTCGAGCGTGTAGCGCTGGCCGATCTCGACCTTGACCCGTCCCGACGACAGATGCCCGAACCACAATGCCGACAGTTCGGCACGCTCGGCCGGATCGGCGTAGAAATGCGCGAAGGCCGGGCGGATGAAATAGACCGACCCCTGCATCATCAGCTGGAATGCGTCGATCGGCGGGAACGGCCCCGATGCGGTGCCGCATCCGACCAGCACCCCGCGCCGCCGCAGCGATTTGAGCGAGCCTTCGAACGTGTCCTTGCCGACGCTGTCGAACACCGTCGCGACACCCTTGCCCTCGGTCAGCTCCATCACCCGCGCGGCGACGTCCTCGTGCCGGTAGAGGATGATCTCGTCGCACCCCAGCGCCCGCGCGCGCTCCGCCTTGGCCTCGGACGACACGGTCCCGATCACGCGCAGCCCCATCAGCTTGGCGAGCTGAACCGCAAGCAGCCCGACCCCGCCCGCAGCGGCGTGGAGCAAGATCGTGTCGCCCGGCTGCATCATCGGGTTGGCGCGCGCCAGCCAATAGGTCGCCGACAGCCCGCGCATCGTCGATGCCGCCGCATCCTCGAACGAGACGCTGTCGGGCAGCTTGAACAGCGAGTCCGCCGGCATCACCCGCACATCGCTATACGCACCGAGCGGGCTGCCATTATAGGAAACGCGGTCGCCCGGCGCGAAGGCGGTGACGCCGTAGCCCACCGCCTCGATCGTCCCGGCCGCCTCGACGCCGATCCCGGCGGGCAAAGACGCAGGGTAGTAGCCCGAGCGGAAATAGGTGTCGGCGAAATTGCATCCCACGGCGGCATGGCGCACGCGGACTTCGCCCGGCCCGGGATCGCCGACCGCAACCTCCTCCAGCCGAAGCACCTCCGGCCCGCCAGCCTCGTAAAAGCGGACAGCTTTTGCCATCGCCGCATTCCTCTCCATGTTCCTTGCCCAGGGCATAGCGACGGGGGGCGTTGCCTTTTTGCATTTCGTGACATTCTTTTCCCATTCGACGCCAGCGCCGGGGGAGGAGAAGCATTTGAGCGAACTGGTGCGCGTCGCCGCGCTGGCGGGCTATTTCGAGGTGATGACGAGCTTCGGGATCGAGCCGCGCCCGTTGCTGCGCGAACAGGGGCTCGACGCGCGCCTGCTGACCAACCCCGAACAGCTGATCCCCGCGCGCGCCGTCGTCCGCCTGCTCGAACGCAGCGCGCAGGCGACCGGCTGCATGACCTTTGGCCTGCGCATGGCGGAGGGGCGCGCGATCGCCAATCTGGGTGCGCCGAGCCTGTTGATCGCGCTTCAGCCGACGCTGCGCCGCGCGCTCGCCGCAGTTGCCGAGTTTCGCGAACGGATCAATTCGACATTGGTGCTGAGCATCGAGGAGCACGATGGCGAGGCGGTCCTGCGCGAGGATTTCTCGTTCGAGCGCCCCGAGCCGTCACGTCAGGCATCGGACTTGGCGATGGGGGTGCTGGCGCGGCTGTGCGGCGAAGTGCTGGCGGATCGGTGGCAGCCGCTGGCGATCTGTTTCGCGCACCCGCCGCCGCCCGTCGCCGACAGTGCGATCGTCGCGCGGCTGTTCCGCTGCCCCGCGCAGTATGACTGCGACTTCAACGGGTTGCTGGTGCGGTCGAGCGACCTCGACATGCCGCGTTCCGGTATCGACGATCAGCTGGCCGGCCATGCACGCCAGCTGCTCGAAGCGGTGATGAGCCCCGCCGAGCGCAGCGCGACCGACGAGGTGCGGCACCTGATCAAGCTGATGATGCCGTCGGGCCGGGTGACGATTCAGGCGTGCGCCGCGTCGATGGGGGTGACGGTTCGCACCCTGCAGCGGATGCTGGACGCCGAAGGGGCAAGCTTCAGCGACCTGCTCAACACCGCGCGGATGCAGCTGGCGGTGCAATATCTCGCGAATCCGCGGATGCGCGTCACCGATATCGCGATCATGCTGGGCTACAGCTCGATCGGCGCATTCACGCGCTGGCACAGCCAGACCTTCGGCCGTCCGCCCCGCCAGATGCGACGCGACGCGGCGGGGTAGGGTTCAGAGCAATCCAGCTTCCTTGGCAAATGCGACCGCGCCGCCGATGGTCTGCGCCTTGAGCTTTTTCATCAGGCGGGTGCGGTGCATTTCGACCGTGCGCACGCTGATCCCCAAGTCATAGGCGACCTGTTTGTTCTGGAGCCCCTTGGCCAGCGACTCCAGGATCTCGCGCTCGCGCGGCGTCAGCGGCTTGAGCGCGCCGAATTCCGCCGCGCGCTCGCGCGCCGCCAGTTCCGCCTCGACCACACTCTGCGCGCGTTCGAGCGCGGCGAGCAGGTCGGCGTTGCGGAACGGCTTGCGCAGAAAATCGACCGCCCCCTCGCGCATCGCCGCCACGGCTTCGGGCACTTCGCCCACGCCGGTGAGCAGAACGACCGCATGGCCGGCCTTCATCGTCCGCAACTGCTCCTGCACCTGCAGGCCGTTGAGGCCGGGCATGTTGTAATCGAGCAGCACGCAGCCGATCGTCAGGTCCAGCGCGACCGACAGAAAGGCCTGCGGGTTATTGAAGGATTGCGTCTCATATCCGGCGCGTTTGAGCGTGATCGCCAGCGAGGCGAGAAGATCGCTCTCGTCATCGACCAGATAGACTTGCATCCCCACCCCCGACTTCAGTGACTGCCCCGCTGTTCCAGCACGCCGGCGATCTTGCGCGCGATTTCGGCGCGACGATAGGGTTTTCCGATGAACTCGAATGGCAAGCCGTCAAAGTCGATTGCGTCCTCGACATAGCCCGACGTCAACAGCACGGCGAGATCGGGATGGCGCGACTGTGCCGCGCGCCCCAGCTCGATCCCCGCTGCGCCCGCCCGGCAGCAGGACATCGCTGAACAACAGCGCATAGCCGGGTTCCGCCGCGAGCGCGGCTTCGGCCTGTTCGGCGCTCTCGACCGCATCGACGCGATAGCCGAGCCGGGTCAGCATCGCGGTCACATGCTGGCGCACCAGCGCTTCGTCCTCGACGAGCAGGATGCGTTCGCTGGCACCCGCCGTCTCCGTCGCGCGCGATGTGGCAACACCCCGGGTCGGCGCATCGGCCGCGCGCGGGAGCAGGATGGTGAAGCAGGAGCCCTCGCCCAGGCGCGTGGACAGCTGAACCTGTCCTCCCGACTGGCGAACGAAGCCGTCCACCCCCGCCAGGCCAAGCCCGGTGCCGCGCGTCTCCTTGGTCGTGAAAAAGGGCTCGAATACCCGTGCGGCGACTTCAGGAGTCATGCCCGGGCCGGTATCGGTCACGGTGAAACGAACATGGTCTCCGGACTCGGTCGCCACATTGTCGACCGCGATCGCCACTCGCCCTCCACCCTTGCCGGTGGCGCGTATCGCATCACGGGCATTGACGGTCAGGTTGAGCAGCGCACTTTCAAGCTGTGCGAGGTCGGCCTGGACCGGCCAGACGTCCACCGCCACCGCAACATCGAGCGCGATGTCGGCACCCAGCGCGCGGATGAGCAGCGGCGTAAAGTCCCGCATCAGCGGTGCTATGGCGATCGAGCGGGACTCGAGCGGCTGACGGCGCGAAAAGGCGAGCAGCTGCGCGATTATCCCCGACCTGCGCTCTGCCGCCTCAAGAATCAGTCGCGCCTGATCGTGGATTTCGTCATTCGTTCTTGTGTCGCGGATCGCTTCGGCAGAACCAAGGATCACCGTCAGCAAATTGTTGAAGTCATGGACCAGCCCGACGGTCATCTGCCCCATCGCATTGAGCCGCTCGGCCCGGGTCAGTTCATCCACCATCGCGCGACGGCGAACCAGACGCGCGATTCTCCCGGCCACCGCTGCGACCAGTTCATGTTCCTCGGGCAGGAAGCCGTCATCGGCTGCAAGCCCTGGAGGATAGGCAACCGCGACGCTGCCGATTTCCCGTCCTTCCACCGTGACGGGTTCGCGGATCCAGACTGCGGGCGACGACCAGTTGGCTGATTCGATGACCCCGCTGTCGAGGATGATGCGAACCATCGTCGCGTCCTCGTGCAGAAAGCTGCGCATCAGGATATCGACGATACGGGAACAGATTGAGGGGATTGACTCGGCGGAGTCCGACGCAACCGCCAGAACCTCATACAAACAGCGCAGTTCCTTGACCCGCTCGCGCAACTGCCCTTGCGGATGGTCATAGGGAAAGCGGGCGAACAGGTCGCGCGCGTGGTCCGTCGATAAATCACGTTCCAACCGGTGGCTGTCAGACTTCATGATGGCACCGCCCCCGCGACCGAATGGCGCGCGTCGGCAACCTAAGCCGATAACGATATTCCGGGCAAGCCGGTGAGGGGGGCCGGGCGGCGGAGGGATGTCGCCGCCCGGCAGGGGTAGCGCCCGACCGACGGGGGCGCCTAAGCGAACCGGCAATCCGCCAGGCTGTGGTACGGGGGGATGTCCGACCCGGCGCCGATTGCATGTACATCATCGCGCGGATGCCGGACTGTGGATAGCTAGTGCTATTACCGTATCCCGGTATCGTCGAAGGCAGCGGGAATTACCGACCGGACCGCCTCGACCAGCTGTGCCCGGCGGAACGGCTTCGCCAGCACCGGCGCCTCGGGCATATCCGGCGTTCGTTCGCGCGCATCGACCGCGAAGCCTGACATGTACAGGACGGACAGTTGCGGGCATCGCACCAGCGCCTGCCGCGCCAGATCGAAACCGTTCATCCCGCCGGGCATCACGATATCGGTCATCAGCAGGTCGAATCGCGCGCCGGACTCGATCCGCTCCAGCGCCGCGGGTCCGGACTCGGCCTCCTCAACGTCGAAGCCAAGACCGCGCAGCAGCAAGGCGACGTGCCGCCTGACGGCATGCTCGTCGTCGACGGCGAGTACCCGCAGACGATGACCGATACCCGCCCCGGCGGAAGGGCGCGCGTCGATAGCCGGGTCGGTGCGGGGCAGGATCAGGCGGACCTGGGTTCCTTCACCCGGCGCGGACACGATTCGCAGGTCGCCGCCCGACTGCGCGGCGAAACCATAGGCAGTGGCAAGGCCCAGCCCAGCCCGCCGTTGTCCGTCACGCGTGGTGAAAAACGGTTCACAGGCGCGGCGCAGCACCTCCGCACTCATGCCTGTCCCGGTATCGCTGAGTGTGATGCACAGATAATCGCCACTCGTGAGCACTTCGGATGCCGGTGCGTCGCTCGGTACGACATGGCGCGCGGTGGCGATGTGAATGCTGCCGCCATCGGCCATCGCGTCCTGCGCGTTGAGCGCGAGATTCAGCAGGACGAGTTCAAGCTGGCTGCGATCGGCCATCACGCGCCAGCCATCACCCTGTCGGTCGAAGGCGAGCGCGATGTCGGGACGCAGCGTCCGGCGCAGCAGCGGCGCGAACCCCTCGATCAGCGCATCCGGATCGACCGCCGCCGGCTTGAGTACCTGCCGCCCGGCAAAGGCGAGCAGGCGATTGGTCAGCTGCGCACCGCGCTCGGCCGCCTCCATCGTCAGTTCGGCCAGTTCGGCCAGCTCGGCGTCGTGCTCCAGCGCGTCCTTGAGTACTTCGGCGTTGCCCAGCACGATCGCGAGCAGATTGTTGAAATCGTGCGCGATGCCGCCGGTCAGCTTGCCGAGCGCCTCCATGCGCTGGCTGCGCCGGACATGCTCTTCCAATTGCCGCTGCTCGGAGATGTCGACCAGGCTGCCGACGACCCGCGCCGGTGCGCGGTCGGAATCGCGCACAAGCAACGCGCGCTGGAGCAATGTCCGGATCTCGCCGTCACCGCGCCGGACACGGAACTCGGCGCGGAAACGGTCCGTACCACTCTCCAGAAAATCCTCGACCCCGGCGGCGACGGCGGCGCGGTCGTCTTCGACCACGAAATCGAGCCACTCAGCGAGCGAGGCAGGTGGCTCCTGCCCCGGGCAGCGCATCTGCTCGACAAAGTTGCTGCCCCACCAGATCGCGCCGGATGCGACGTCGAGATCCCAGACAAGGTCGGTCGAGACCTGGGTAATCAGCCGCAGTCGCTCGAACTGGGCGGCGGTCTCCGCCTCCTGCCGCTTTCGGGCGGAAATGTCCCGGAACACCGTCATCCATAACAGGATGGCGTCGCCGGTCTGGCGGACGGGCACCATTTCATACTCGACATCCACCGGATGCCCGTCGCGATGGTAAAGGATCGCCTCCCCCCTTCGTGCCCATGCCCTCGATCGCGCGGTGCTGCACGTCCCGAACCTGCTGCGCGTCGGTCAGGGGACCGAATATCAGTTCGGCGGGCGTCCGTCCGATCGCCTCTTCGCGCGAATAACCGAAGATGCGGGTGAACGCCGAATTCATATAGACGATCGCGCGCCCGCGGACCTCTTCCGAATAATCGAGATGCGAGACCACGAATGCATCGCCTGCGCGGTCGATCGCCGCGTGCAGCATTTCGAATTCATGGTCCATGTTGCGATGATGCGGGACCGGGTCCGACGCGGCAAGCGTCGCCTCGACCGAGAAACTACGGTCTTTACAAGCCAGCAGCACGACGGATGTCCGCGAGTTGCTCGACGCTCAACGGATCGCTCAGCATGATTCCCGCCTTGCCGTCCTGCGACCACCGCACCACGCCGCGACACTCGATCTCGGGCGAAAGCCGCGCCACGATCGCCAGGCCGGGCCGGAAGCGGCCATCATGCGCCAGCTTCATGCCCGACTGTGAGATATCCTCGATCCGGACCATCTGGATGCCAAATTCGCTGCGCACGATCGCCGCCCTCGACAACGGCACGCGCATCGGGCGCCAGCGCCGACTATGCCGTTCCTCGAACAGGCGCTTGAGCATCGCGGCACCGTCGACCGGCGTCGCGAACCTGACACCGCAGCGTTTGCTGTCGTGCCACATGATGGTGCCGGTAAGGGTACAGCTGTCGGAAAGATCGACCGTCACCTGGTCGCCGGAACACAGGTCGAGCGGGGTCGACATCATCATCCCCAGGTCGGACAGGTTGAACACCCGCGCCAGTCCATAGACCCCGCCACAGGCAACCCGCGCAACGCGATAGACGGTGCGCAGACGCTTGCTCCCACGCTGCTCTGCCGCAGCTTGCGGTATGATCGCGACACTGGGCGCAGCCTCGTTGCGTTGCAGTTGACCGCTCATGGCCCCGGATCCTCTCCTTGAAACCCGGGGATCATGCCCATGGCGTCCGCTTGTCATAAGATCGCGAAACTACGGCCTTCCCCGACATTGAGTCTGGGAGGGGCCATGATCGAAAGCGAAAACGCTCGAATTTAGAGAGACTTGCGCCTCATTCGGTCGATTTGGGAAAGGGCGGCTGGAGCGGGTAGCGGGAATCGAACCCGCGTATTCAGCTTGGAAGGCTGCTGCACTACCATTGTGCTATACCCGCCCGCTCTGGCCACATGGCCGCCGTCGAAGGCGCCCGGACAAGCCGGGTGAACGCGCGCACTGCCATGACTGGACGCCGCCGGTCAAGCGGGCCGGTCAAATGCACTCGCCGACAATCAAACTCGCAGATAGCGGAAGTACCACACCTCATGCCCCTGCCGCCGCGCCTTGCGCTCGTAGCGCGTCTCGGGCCAGTCGGCGGGGCGGGTGAGGAAGTCCTTTGCCTCCTTCGCCTGCCAGGCGAAATCGCGGCGCTGGTTCATCACCATCATCGACCAGCGGCAATAGGTGGGATCATCGGTCCCGAGCCGAAACTCCGCCCCGGGTTTGAGCTTGGCCGCGATCAGGTCGAGCGGACCGTGATTGACCATGCGCCGCTTGGCATGACGCGCCTTTCGCCACGGATCGGGGTGGAGCAGATAGACGCGGTCGAGGCTGGCGTCGGGCAGCCGCTCAATCACGTCGAGCGCGTCGCCCATGTGCAGCCGCACATTCTTGAGGTCGCCGTCGCGGATATGGCCGAGCGCGCCGACCATGCCATTGAGAAACGGCTCGCAGCCGATGAAGCCGTGGCCGGGTCGCATCGCGGCTTGCCCCGCAAGATGCTCGCCCGCGCCAAAGCCGATCTCGATCTCGAGCGGGCGATCATCGCCGAACAGGCGCGCGGCGTCGATCGCCCCTTCGTCGGGGACTGCGAAACGGGGCAGGGTTTCGTCGACCAGCGCCTGCTGGCCAGCGCGCAGCTTGTGCCCCTTGGCGCGGCCATAGAGGCGGCGGATCGTGCTGGGATCGTTCATCGCCAGCCCCTTGGCCGGTGATAGCCCGCCGGGCAAGGGGAGGCTCAGGCTGCGGGACGCAGCCTGGGCTGTTCGAGCACGCCGATTCTGCGGATGGGCGATATAATAGCCCTGAAAATAGCGCACGCCGAGCGCCAGCAGCTTGTCGTAATCGGCGCGGGTCTCGACGCCCTCCGCGATCAACCGCACCGCCCGCAACCGTGCCATTTCGATCATCTTTTCGACGAGCAGTCGGCGCGACCAGCTGGACGACAGACCGCGGATGAGGCCGGGATCGAGCTTGATCGCATCGGGGGTAAAGCGCGACAGCAGGGCGAGGCCGACATCGCCCGATCCGAAATCGTCGAACGCGGTCTGCATGTGCATCTTGCGATGCGCCTCGATCGTTTCGGCCATGCGGCAACCGTCCAGCCGGTCATGCTCGGCAAATTCGAACATCAGCCGTTCGGGCGGCAGGCCGGTCTCCTTGGCGACGCGCATCGTCCGCTCGCTGTCGGCAAAGGGATCGGTGATCACGTCGGGGAAAAAGTTGATCGAGAGCAACGCGGGAACCTTGAGGATGCCCGCCGCCACCGACTGTTTGATCGCGGCGACGCGGCACTGCTGATCGAAGGCATAGCGGTCCTCGGGCTTGATCGCGTCGATCACCTCGCGCGCGGATTCGCCATTTGGCCCACGCACCAGCGCCTCATAGGCATAGACTTCGCCAAGCCGGGCGTCCCAGACCGGCTGGAACGCCATCGTCAGGTTGAAATCGGGCTCGGCCTTGGCCGAGGTCAGGGTCGAAACAGTCTGCATCAGCATCTCCACCCGTTTCTTCTAGGACGGCGAAAGGGCGGATGGTTAATCGTGCTCAGGATTCTTGCACAGGCAGGCGTCAGCCAACGGGTTCGAAGTCGATTCTGCGCTGGGCGGGGTCTGCCCTGGCCAGCGTCAGCACGACCGCGTCGCCGGGCGTAAGGCCGGCGGCGTCGATCCGGGCGGTGATGGGGAGGGTGCAGAGCTGGATCGCTGCGCCGCGTTCGTCGATGGCGGTCACCACCGCGTCGAACCGCTCGCCTTCCCGTCCTGCGAGCATTACCGCTTCGGCCATCGCGATCACCGCGCGGTCGATCTGGCCCGCGCGGCTGTCGGCACGGGCCATGACCTTGGGGAGCCGCGCAAAGGCTGCGTCGACATATTCCGGCAAGTTCCGGGCATTGGCGACGGCCAATGCAGCCTCGACGACATAGCGGTCGGCCAGCCGTCGCAGCGGTGCGGTGGCATGGACATAGGGGGCGGCAACCGCCGCGTGCCATGGCGTCTCGTCCGACGCGAAGGCGCGATAGCCTGCGCCATTGCCGGCGCGGCGGATCGACAGCATCAGCGTGGCGTGGCGCGGGTCGGCGGGGTCGAGTCCGCGCTCGAACTGAGTGAGCGTCGCGGTGCTCGGCCAGTCAATCCCCAACGCGCGTGCGGTCAGGCGCAGCCGCGCGACGGCGCGGTCATCAGGCTCGTCCATCACACGGAACAACCCCGTGCCATGCGCCATCAGCAGCTGCGCCACCGCCATGTTGCAGGCGAGCGAGAGCGCCGCGTTGCGATCCTCGCTGGGATGGCGCGCGCGAAAGGCGAGGGTGAGCCGCCCGTCCGCGCCCTCGGCCACCTCCTGCTCTGGCGGGTCGATTCTGCGCGGCACCGCGTGCTGCCTCGGCGCGGATCAGCCGGTCGGTGAGGGTGGTGAAGCCGGGCGGCAAGTCCGCCTCGGTCACGGTCGCATATGCGAGCTTGGCGCGGCTGCGGATCACGGCGCGGGTCACCGCGTCCAGCGCGACCGTGCCTTCCGCATCGACGCGCACGCTGAAGACGACCGCGGGGCGGGGGCCGTCGGGCAGCAGACTGGCAGCGCCCTGGGAGAGTAGCGGGGGGTAGAGGCTCGCCTTGCCGTCAGGGAGATAGAGCGTCTCGCCACGCCGCCACGCCTCGGCATCGATCCGCCCGTCGGGATCGACGAACCAGCCGATATCGGCGATCGCATAATGGAGGAGATGCGCGTCCCCCGCCGACTCGATCGCAAATGCCTGGTCCAGGTCCGTCGAGTGCGCCGGGTCGAGCGTGACGAAGGGATGGCGCGTCCAGTCGGCATGATCGCTGGGCGCGCGCCGCGCCGCCCGCTCCGCCGCGATCAGGACCTCTGGCGGGAACTCCTCCGGAACCTGAAATTCGCTGCGGATCGCCGCCAGCTCGCGGGTCAGAATTTGGGAGGGGTCGGCGAGGGTCTTCATGCGCCGATGCTAGCCGCGCCTGTCCGATATAAAAGGGCGGCGATCCGCAGACCGCCGCCCCATTTGATGCCGTCAGGCGCGCCGGATCAGGCCAGCGCGGCCTTGAGATCCTCGACCAGGTCGGTGCGCTCCCACGGGAAGAAGTCGCCGTCCGCCTTGCGGCCGAAGTGACCATAGGCCGCGGTCGGGCCGTAGATCGGCTTGTTGAGGCCGAGATGCGTGCGGATGCCGCGCGGGGTCAGGCCGCCCAGCTTCTCAATCGACGCGATCGCTTCCTCGATCTTGTCGTCGCCGACCGTGCCGGTGCCGTGCGTGTCGACATAGAGCGACAGCGGCTTGCTCACGCCGATCGCGTAGGCAAGCTGGATCGTGCAGCGCTGGGCAAGCCCGGCGGCGACGATGTTCTTGGCGAGGTAGCGCGTGATGTACGCCGCCGAGCGATCGACCTTGGTCGGATCCTTGCCGCTGAACGCGCCGCCACCGTGCGGAGCCGCGCCGCCATAGGTGTCGACGATGATCTTGCGACCGGTCAGGCCGGCGTCGCCGTCAGGGCCGCCGATCTCGAAGCTGCCGGTCGGGTTGATGTGGTACTCGGTCGCGTCGCTGAGCAACTCGGCCGGGATCACGTCCGCCACGACCGACTTCACATAGGCCTTGAGCTCGGCTTCCTTCTCGCCCTGGTCATAGCCCTTGGCGTGCTGGGTCGAGACGACGATCGCGGTGCAGGCGACGGCCTTGCTGCCCTCGTAGCGCAGCGTGACCTGGCTCTTCGCGTCCGGCTCCAGGAAAGGGGCCGCGCCCGAATGGCGGTCGGCGGCCATGCGCTCGAGGATCTTGTGGCTGTAGTCGAGCGTCGCCGGCATCAGGTCCGGGGTGTCGTTCGCGGCATAGCCGAACATGATGCCCTGGTCGCCCGCGCCTTCGTCCTTGTTGCCGCTGGCGTCCACGCCCTGCGCGATATGCGCCGACTGCGGGTGCAGGTTGTTCTCGAAGCGCAGCGTCTCCCAGTGGAAGCCCGCCTGCTCGTATCCGATGCGCTTCACGGTATCGCGGACGGCCTTTTCGACCTCGTCCTTGACGCCCGGAGCCCAGTTGCCGGCTTCGTCCATGATGCCCTTGCCCCGGATTTCACCGGCGAGCACGACCAGCTGGGTGGTGGTCAGCGTTTCGCACGCGATGCGCGCTTCGGGGTCCTTGGACAGGAACAGGTCGACGATCGCGTCGGAAATCTGGTCGGAAACCTTGTCCGGATGGCCTTCGGAAACCGATTCGGACGTGAAGACATAGCTGGAACGCATGGTTTTCCTCAAAAAGGCCGGGCCGTTGCCATGCCCGGCTGGGGGTAAGGGGAGATATAAAGCTTCCCTTATATGACGCCGCCCTAGCGAGCGAAGCGGCGGAAGGCAATGGCGATGGCGAGCAGCAATGCCGCGACGAGTGCCGCCGCGAGGTTGCCGAGCCGGGCGAACAGGGTGGGCGGGAGCGCCGTCGGCATTGGTGCCTCGATCGCCTTCGCGTCGCCCATTCCCGCCGCCGAGACGACCTTGCCGCGCGCGTCGATGATCGCGGAGATGCCCGTGGGCGTGGCGCGCAGGATCGGCAGCCCCTCCTCGATCGCGCGCATCCGTGCCTGCGCCAGGTGCTGGGGCGGACCCCAGCCGCCGAACCAGGCGTCGTTGGAGGGGTTGAACAGGATCGCCGGGCGCTTCGCCGGATCGACCGTCTGGCCGGAGAAGATGATCTCGTAACAGATCTGCATCCCGATATCGCCAAAGCCGGGGACGTTCAGCGTGCGCGGGCCGGGGCCGGGCTCGTAATCGATCTCCCCCGCCACCAGCCGCGACAGGCCGAGCGGCTGGAGGATCGTGCGCATCGGCAGATACTCGCCATAGGGGACGAGATGCGCCTTGTCGTAACGGCCGAGGATTGCGCCGCTGGCGTCGATCGCGAATACCGAATTGGTCGCGGCGTCGAGTTGGGTGTCACCCTTGAACAACAGGCCCGTGGCCCCGACCAGCGCGATGTCTTTCGGCCCCAGTGTCTGAGCGATCATCGCGCGCACGGTGCGGGGATCGTTCTTGCTGTACCAGGCGGCGGGATAGCCCTCCTCGATCCAGTAATCGACCGTCCCCTCCGGCCACACGATCAGGCGCGGCACCGGGCCGCCCGGGAGGATGGTGGCGGTGTCGTTTGACAGGCGCAGCAGCTCGCTAAGCGCCTTTTGCGCGTAGCTGCCGTCGAGCACGGTTTCCTGCCCGACGTTCGGCTGGAGCACGCGGACGATCGGGCGGACCGACTGGATGTCTGGCGGGGTCGGGCGGAACAGGATCGGGGTCAACGCCAGCAAGACGATCGCCGTGGCAGCGCCCGCCGGAAAACGCCAGTGTCGCTGGCTCGCGAGGAGAAGTGAGCCTGCGACAAGGATGGTGAGCCCGGAGAGCGCATAGGTGCCGACCCAGCTCGCGACCTGCGCCACCCCCGGCACCGGAAGCCAGATCACGCCGAGCGGGTTCCACGGATAGCCGGTGAACAGCACGCCACGCAGATACTCTGCGACGATCCACGCCGCGCCCGCGACCAGCACGAAGGCCAGGTCGAGCTTGCGTCCCTGTCCGAACCGCCACGCCAGCCCCATGGCCAGTGCCGGGTAGATGGCAAGGTAGAGCGACAACAGGACCACCGCGACATAGCCCAGTTCAGCGGGCATCTTGTCCTGATAGGTAAAGGCGTGCTGGATCCAGTTGTTGCCGACGGTGAAATGGCCAAGGCCGAACAGCCAGCCGCGCAACAGCGCCTGTTTCAGGCTCGACGCCTCATGCGTGAGTCGCAACAGGATGGCGAAACACACCAGCCCCGCGACCCACCAATCGAGCGGGGCAAAGGCGGTGGCGGAAACGGCGCCGGTCAGCAGCGCGAGCAGGCGGGGACGGGGCAGGATCATCGGAGCCACGCTATCGCCCCGGACCGTGACAGATACAAGCACGGTGCGTATTATGTCCCCATTACACCAGAGGAAGCATCATGCCCGAACCCGTGATCGTCGATATCCCCCACAAGCTTGGCCGCGATGTCGCGCGGGCGCGGATCGCGGGCGGCGTCGGCAAGATCGGGTCGATGTTCCCCGGCGGGGGGACGGTGGACGAGCGGTGGGAGGGCGACACGCTCCACTTCACCGTCGCGGCGCTGGGGCAGCGCGTCGCCAGCCGGCTCGAAATCCACGATGCCCATGTCCATGCCGAAGTCGATCTGCCGCCGATGCTGGCGCTGTTCGCCGGAAAGATCCGCGAGAAGCTGATGCAGGAAGCGCCCAAGCTGCTGAAATAGGGAACCGCGTTTCGCCTATGCCGTTGAACGCGGCGAGGAGACACGCGATGAATCGATCGCCCCGCCCCTGGCCGCTGATTGCCGTCGCCCTGCTCGCCACGGGCGGGCTGGGCAGCTGTGCCGGCACCGTGGCCGCGCATTATACCGTCACCGGGATGCTGCCGCTCGCGCCATCGGGCGGAGTCCCGGAGTATCAGGCCGAACTACGCGCCCGCGATGCCGTCGCGCCCGCCAGCACCAGCTGGGGCGAGGATGCGAGCTATTCCGACCTGTCCTACGCCGCCGCGGATTACTGAGCCGGGGCGCTGACCCGCCAGATCGTGTTGCCGACATCGTCCGCGACCAGCAGCGCGCCGGTGCGGTCGGCAGTCACCCCGACCGGACGGCCCTGCGCCCTGCCCTTGGCATCGAGAAAACCGGTCAGGACATCGACCGGCTTGGCGTCGGGAACCGGCAGCCCGCGTTCACCGAACGGCACGAACACGACCTTGTAGCCTGACGCCGGAACGCGGTTCCACGACCCGTGCAGCCCGACGAACGCCCCCTTGGCGAACCCGCCGCCCAGCTTCACATCGGTTGCGAAGGTCAGGCCCAACGGCGCGGTGTGCGGCCCCATGGAATAGCTCGGCCGAGCGCTATATTCCCGCAGATCGGGCCGTTCGGGCTGGACACGCTCATCGACATAGCCGCCCCAGTAATTCCACGGCCACCCGAAGAACTGGCCCATCGTAACCTGGGTCAGATAATCGGGCGGTCCATCGGAACCGAGCATGTCGCGCTCATTGACGACGGTCCACACGCGCTCGGTTTCGGGATGGAGCGCGAGGCCGACCGGGTTGCGCAAGCCGGCGGCGTAGATGCGGGAGCGCTTTGCCTCCGGATCGACCTCTAGGATCGTCGCGCGGTTCTTTTCGACCTCAAGGCCCTTTTCGGCGATGTTCGACGCGGAGCCCACGCTGACCAGCAGCTTGCCCTCCGGCCCGGCGATCACGTCGCGGGTCCAGTGATTGCCGCCGCCGGGCAGGTCGACGACCTTCTCGCCCTTGCCCGTGATCTTGGTCTCGCCCGGCTTGAACGGGAAGCGGATCAGCGCATTGTGGTTGGCGACGTAGAGCGTCTCGCCGACCAGTACCATGCCGAACGGCGGATCGAGGCCGTTGTCGGCGCTCAGCAGCACCGACCGCGCCTCTGCCACCCCGTCGCCATTCGCGTCGCGCAACAGGGTGATGCGATTGGCCGACGCGCCGCCGGCACCGGCGCGGCCCATCAGGCGCTTCATCACCCAGTTGGTGATCCCGCCCCCTCCGCGCGGCGGCGAGTTGCTTTCGGCGACCAGCACGTCGCCATTGGGCAGGCGATAGAGCCAGCGCGGATGATCGAGCCCGGTGGCAAAGGCGTTGACCTTCAGCCCCTTGGCCGCGACCGGCGCGGCTCCGGTGGGCCAGCCGACCGCGTCGGCGATCTTGACCGTCGGGACGGTTTCGGCGCGCGGGGCGATCAGCTTGGGCCGCACTCCACTTGCCGCCTCGACGCTCAGCTGCGCGACATCGGGGCGCGAGGCCACCCAGTAGATGCCGCCGCCGATCACGACGATTGCTGCGGTGGCGATCAGAAGTTTGCGGCGCAATGGTCAGTCCTCGGCTTCGACTAGTTCTTCGGGCGGATGCAGGCGCAGGCGGCGGACGCGGGTGGCGTCGGCCTCCAGGACTTCGAGCGTCCACCCGCTCGGGTGCCTGAGGCACTCGCCCGCTTCGGGAACGTGTCCGGCCAGGATGAAGGCGAGCCCGCCGAGCGTCTCGATATCCTCTTCGACCTCACCCAGCCGGGGGTCGATCGCCGCGGCGACATCCTCCAGCTCGGCGCGGGCATCGGCATCCCAGCCGCCATTGTCGAGCGGCACCCATAGGGCTTCGGGCGCGTCGTCATGTTCGTCGTCGATCTCGCCGACGATTTCCTCGACCAGATCCTCGATCGTGATCAGCCCCTCGGTCCCCGAGTATTCGTCGAGCACGATGGCGAGATGGGTGCGGCTGGCCTGCATCTGGGCGAGCAGGTCGAGCGTGCCCATCGACTGGGGGACGTACAGCGGCTGGCGCATCAGGTCGGTGATCTTCGACGGCGGTCCGGCGCCGGCGGCAAGGACCGCGAACACGTCCTTGATATGGATCATGCCGATGACGCGGTCGAGCTTCTCGCGATAGACCGGCAGGCGGCTATGGCCAGCTTCGGCAAAGATCTGGACCAGTTCGGCAAAGCTCGTGGCTTCGTCCACCGCGATGACGTCGGCACGCGGCACGCCGACATCGCCCGCGTCGCGCTCACCGAAATGGAGGAGATTGCGGAGCATCTTGCGCTCAAGCGGGGAAAGGTCGCCCTTTGCGGGCTTGCCGTCCTTGCCTTCTTCCGCCTCGTCGATTGCATCCTCGATACGCTCGCGCAGTGTTTCCTCATGCTCTTCGCCGAAGAGCAGGGAACGAAGGCCGCGCCATATTCCGCCTTCGCCGCTACTGTCGCCGTTCCCGTTGCTACTGGGGCCGTCCGTCATCTTGGAGCTCAATCCTCGCGTATCAGATAGGGGTCAGGGAGCCCCAAGGTTGCGAGCGCGGCGCGCTCCATCGACTCCATCGCCTCGGCTTCGGAATCCCCCTGATGATCATAGCCTAGCAAATGCAGCACCCCATGGACAATCAGGTGCGTGGCATGCTGTTCGGCCGAAATGCCCTTTTCCGCTGCCTCGCGCGCGCAGACACCGTGCGCAAGGATGATGTCGCCCAGAATCACCTCGCCATCGTCGCTATTCTGGGTCAGCGATTCGATCAGGTCGGGTTCGATCATCGGAAAGGACAGGACGTTGGTCGGCTTGTCCTTCTGCCGATATTGCGCATTGAGCTGATGCACCTCGGCATCGTCGGTCAGCCGGACTGCAATCTCGATCATCGCCTCGTTGGCGGCGAGATAGCCGAACGGCGTCTGCGCGACCGCCGCCGCAGCCGCCTGCGCGCCCAGCGCATCCCAGTCGAGTTCGGGCCAACCAGGTTCGGCCTGGACTGCGACATCAAGCATCAGGCGAGGTCCGTTCTGGCAAAATCATCGCCCTTGGAGAATTGTCCCCGCCCTCATAGGCCTCAACGATGCGCCCGACGATCGGGTGGCGCACGACATCGCCGATGCCGAAGCGGACGAACGCCATGCCCTCGATCCCCTCGAGCTTGCCGACCGCGTCGTTGAGGCCGCTCGCTGACGGGCCGCCGGGCAGGTCGGTCTGTTTGGGGTCGCCGCACACCACCATCCGGCTGTTCCGGCCGAAGCGGGTGAGGAACATCTTCATCTGCATCGGCGTGGTGTTTTGCGCCTCGTCGAGAATCACGAAGGCGTCGGCCAGCGTGCGGCCGCGCATGAACGCGATCGGGGCGATCTCGATCTCGCCGCTGGCGATGCGCCGCTCGACCTGCTCGGCGGGCAAACAGTCGTAGAGCGCGTCGTAGAGCGGGCGCAGATAGGGATCGACCTTGTCCTTCATGTCGCCGGGCAGGAAGCCGAGTCGCTCGCCGGCCTCGACCGCCGGGCGCGACAGGATCAGGCGCTTGACCGATCCGGTGATGAGCTGGGCCACCGCCTGCGCCACCGCCAGATAGGTCTTGCCGGTGCCCGCCGGGCCGAGCGCGAAGATGATGTCGTTCGAGACCAGCGCGCGCATGTACGTCGTCTGGGTCAGCGAGCGCGGGACGATCGTCTTGTTGCGCGTCCGGATCATGATCGGCGGCGCGGTGCCCGATTCGTCATTCTCGGCGCGGACGATGCCGGTCAGCATCGGCTCGGTCGACATGGCGATCACCGCATCGATCAGGCCGGTGTCGATCGCCTCACCCCGGATAACGCGGCTGTGCAGCTCGATCAGGACTTCGCGCGCATGCGCCACGGCCTCGGCGCTCCCCTCGATCACCACGCGCTGTCCCCGGGCATGGATATAGACGCCGAGCCGTTCCTCGAGTGCGAGGATGTTGCTGTCATATTCGCCGAACAGTTGCGGGAGCAGCTGGGGGCGGTCGAAATTGACCTCGACGCGGGCGCGCTGACCATGTTGGGCGGGGACTGGCTTGCGGCTCATGCGGTCCTTTCGGGGGCTGGAAGGTCACAAAGGTCACGGGGCCTTGCGGTCATCGACGCGAACGCGAGCCGACGAACCTGACATAAATGTGCGTGTGCGGACGACAGCGGGCCATGATGGGCCGAACCGGTTTCCAGAGCGGAGGTTCCGTATCGCATGTCGTAGCGCGAGGATGGCAGAGCCCCGGCAGGTAGGACAGCCCAAATCGACCCCCGCGCCAATTGGCGCAGGGGTGACGCAGCGAAGCAACACTGGCGCGCTCAGTCGGTCCCGAGCCAGGCGCGGCGAAAGGCGAGCTGGGCCGCGCTCGGCGAGCCACCCGCCTTTTCGAGCGTGACGATGGTCAGCTTCGGATCGGCGACCGGGGTGATCGTCGCGCTGCCGGGTCCGGTCCGGGTGGCATAGGCGATGGCCATCGGCTGACCCGGCTTCATCGCGCTCAGGGCGGCCCGCCAGTCGGCGAGGCTCGCGATCGGCTTGCCATCGACCGCCACGATCGTGTCGCCGCGATCGAGCCCGGCGGCATAGAGCGGGCTGCCCGGGACCGGAATTTCACCGAGGCGGACGGGGTCATCGCCGCCGCCGGTGATGTTGGCCGCGCCGATCCACGCCTTGTTCGCGTCGGCCGGGCGCAGCACCAGCCCGGCCTGGGCGAGCAAAGGCGCGAAATCGGGCAGGTCGCTGCTGCGGATATGCGCGTCGAAGAACCGCTTCGCGAAACCGGGGTCACGGGTGAGTTCGGCAAGCCCGGCTTCAAGATCGGCGGTCGTATAGGGTTTGACCGGCGCGAAGTTGCGCTGCGCTTCGCCATGTCGCTTCCACAGGTGGCGCATATAGGCGTCGAGATCGTTGCCGAAGCGCTGGCGCAGGGTGAGGTCGAGCGCGAGCGCGATCACCGCGCCATAGGGGTAGTAGGAGGTGAAGATCCGCTCGTTCACGGGGTCGATCGAGGTCGCGGCGTCGACGAACGGTGCGCGCAGGCTCATCTCCTGCGGCGATCCGTAGCGGCGACCGGGATTGTTGACGATATGGTCGAGCGTGGCGGCGAGGCCGACGAGCGTCGCGTCCAGCGTGGCCTCTTTCGCGCGCAGGATCGCCAGCGGGCCGTAATATTGGGTGAAGCCTTCCGCGAACCACAAGGACGGGCTGGGGTCCGCCTGAGTGAAGTCGAACGGTTCCAGCTCCGCTGGACGCAGCCGCTCGACATTCCAGGCGTGGATGAATTCGTGGCTGAGCGTGCCGAGCTGCGCGAACTTGCCCGCCTCCAATGTCCGCGGCTGGCTGATGATGGTGGAGTTGCGGTGCTCCATCCCGTCGCCGCTGATCTGCGGCACATAATCGGCGATGAAGGTGTAGGTGCCGAAGTCGAATTCGGGCGCGGTGCCGAAGATGCGGATCTGTTCGGCGACGACTTTCTTCGCCTTTTCGGCATAGGCGTCGATTGTTTCGGGCGAGTCGGCGCTGTGCACGGCGAGGCGGATCGTCTGGGTCCTGCCGCCTGAAGTGATCGTCCATTCGCGCAGGTGATGGTCGGACAGCTCGGTCGGGCTGTCGAGCAGATACTGGAGGTGCGGCGCCCAGAAGGTGGTCGCGCTGCCGGCCACAGGCGCAAGTTGGGTCGCGATCTTCCACTTCGGGTCGGCAGGGCGGAAGGTGACGCGGATCGGGCGCTCGTCATAACCCTTCGCCCAGATCAGCGTCGCGGGCATGTTGAGATGCGCGTGGGTCTGGTCGATCTGGCTGTAGGTGCCGTCGCCGCGGTCGCCATAGAGAGTGTAGGCGAAGGTGACCGTGCCATCATGGCCGCTGACCCGCCAGCTATAGGGATCGCTGCGATCGATCTTCAGCTCGCGGCCCGCGCCGTCCTTTGCCGAGACCGAATAGACGTTCTTGGCGAATTCATGGATCGCGTAGCGACCGGGGGAGGAGCGCGCCATGCGGAACTCGACCGCGCCGGGCTTGAGCTGGCGATAGGTCACCGCAATCCGCGCCTCGCGATGCGCGGCGTTGTCGAAGCTCAGCTCGTAGGAAACCGGGGCGTTCGGGCCGGGGTCCTTGGCCTGCTGTGCGAGCGCGGTGGTGGCGAGGAGGAGCGGGGTGGCGAGCGCGAACAGGCGCGCGGTCGAGGTCAGGTTCATCGCCGGAAGGTGGCCGAGCGGGCCGGGAGTGTCCAGCACCTCCGTCACCCCGGCACAAGGTCGGGGTGACGATGGAGTCAGACGACCGTCCCCGCCAGCGAGTTCGGTCCCGCACTCTCGAGTCGCACCGTCACCAGATCGCCGATCGCGGCGTCGGTCATCAGATGCACCGATTGCAGCCAGGGCGACTTGCCCAGCATCTGGCCGGGCAGCTTGCCCTTGCGTTCGACCAGCACGTCACAGGTCTTGCCGACGCTGGCGGCGTTGAACGCGGCCTGATCGCGGTTGAGCGCGGCCTGCAGGCGCTGGAGGCGGTCGTCCATCACTTCTTCCGGAACTGCGCCGCCCATCTCCGCCGCCGGGGTGCCGGGGCGGGGGGAGTATTTGAAGCTGAAGCACTGGGCATAGCCGACCGCATCGACGAGGCTGAGTGTATCGCGGAACTCTTCCTCACTTTCGCCGGGGAAGCCGACGATGAAGTCGCCCGACAGCGCGATATCGGGTCGCGCCGCGCGGACGCGGTCGAGGATGCGCAGGTACGAATCGCGGCTGTGGCTGCGGTTCATCGCTTTCAGGATGCGGTCATTGCCCGCCTGCACCGGCAGATGGAGGAAGGGCATCAGCTTCTCGACCTCCGCATGCGCGCGGATCAGGCCTTCCTTCATGTCGTTGGGGTGGCTGGTGGTGTAGCGGATACGCGCCAGTCCATCGATCCTGTCGAGCGCGGCGATCAGGCCGTGCAGGCCGGTGCCGGCGTCATCGTCCCATGCATTGACGTTCTGGCCGAGCAGCGTGATCTCCCGCGCGCCGGCATCCACCAGCGACTTGGCCTCATCGACGATCGCCGCGAACGGTCGGCTGACCTCGGCGCCGCGCGTATAGGGGACGACGCAATAGGTGCAGAATTTGTCGCACCCTTCCTGCACCGTCAGGAACGCCGTCGGCCCGGTCTTGCGCCGGGCGGGGAGCGCGCCGAACTTGGCGATGGCGGGCATGTCGGTGTCGATCGCGCGGCCCTGCGCCGAGGCCTGGCGCACCAGATCGGGAAGGTTGTGATAGGCCTGGGGCCCGACCACGATATCGACCTTGGCGCGGTGGGCGATCTCTTCCCCCTCCGCCTGCGCAACGCAGCCAGCGACGGCGATCATTGGCGCGGCGCGATCGGCAAGGCGCGCATTCTTCCGCACGCGGCCAATGTCCGAATAGACCTTCTCGGTCGCCTTTTCGCGGATGTGGCAGGTGTTGAGGACGATCAGGTCGGCGCTGTCGGCGTCGGCGGCAGCGGTCATGCCCTGTGCCGCCATCAGCTCGGCCATGCGCTCGCCGTCATAGACGTTCATCTGACAGCCGAAGGATTTGACGTGATAGGTCTTGGGGGTGGCGCTCATGGCGCGGGCCTATAGTCGAAAGGGGGCGGTGCGTGAACAATCTTCCCTTCCGGCCCCCTAGCCAATAGAGACCCGCTCCAAATGGCACGGATAGAAACCCCCAGACGCGTGCGTGGCACGCAGGACATCTTTGGCGACGAACAGCGCCGCTTCGCCCGCGTGGTCGAGGCGTTCGAACATGTGCGGCGGCTCTATTGCTTCCAGCAGGTCCAGGTGCCGGTGTTCGAATCCACCGCGGTGTTCGCCCGCTCGATGGGCGAGACGTCGGACGTGGTGTCGAAGGAGATGTACACCTTCCCCGATCGCGGCGACGATCTGCTGACGCTGCGGCCCGAATTCACGGCGGGGATTTGCCGGGCGTATATCACCGAGGGGTGGCAGCAATATGCCCCGCTCAAGCTGACCACGCACGGGCCCGTGTTTCGCTATGAGCGGCCGCAAAAGGGGCGCTATCGCCAGTTCCACCAGATCGACGCCGAGATCATCGGCGCGGCGGAGCCGCAGGCCGATGTCGAGCTGCTGACCATGGCCGACCAGCTGCTCAAGGAGCTGGGGATATCCGAGGGCGTGACGCTGCAGCTCAATACGCTGGGCGATGCGGAGACGCGCGAGGCATGGCGCGCGGCGCTGGTCGCGCATTTCGAGGCGCACCGTGAGGAGTTGAGCGAGGACAGCCTGACGCGGCTCGAGAAGAATCCGATGCGGATTCTGGATTCGAAGGACCCGCGCGACCGGCCGATTGCGGATTCGGCGCCGGATATCGATGCCTATCTGACCGATGAAGCGCGCGCGTTCTTCGACGCAGTGACCAGCGGGCTGGACGCGGCGGGCGTGGCGTGGACGCGCAACGCGCGGCTGGTGCGCGGGCTCGACTATTACCGCCACACCGCGTTCGAGTTCGTCACCGACCGCCTGGGCGCGCAGGGCACGGTGCTGGCCGGCGGGCGCTATGACGGGCTGATCGGCAATCTGGGCGGGCCGGAGACGCCTGGCGTGGGCTGGGCCGCGGGGATCGAGCGGTTGGGGATGTTGCTGGAGCCTCCAATGGGCGAGCAGATTGAGGTAGCTATCGTCGCTGAAAAGAACGCGGTGAACGATGTTGCTATTCGCGCGACAGCGACCCTGCGCCGTCATGGAGTTCGCACCGAAATTTTTCTCTCGGGTAGTGAGCGCAAGCGTTTCCCCAAAGCCAAGGCGGCGGAACCCCTACTTATCATTTCGATTGATCAGGCTGTATCGCCGCCTGACGGTCACTCACTGGCTCGACTTTCGTTCACCTCGCCCGACACCGGCGATCTTCAGCGACGGGTCGATGGCGCCTTGCGGACGGGGTATCGCTTTGACGACCCAGCTGGGTTGCTCGCTGGTGGGACGCGATCGATGTATGAGATCGGCAACGGATGACCCGCATCTCCCCCGAGCGGATCGCGCAGATCGAGGCGCGGCGGGATGAGCTGTCGGCGATGATGGCGACCGGCGACCTGCCGTCGGACAAGTTCGTCGCGGTTTCCAAGGAATACGCCGAGCTGGAGCCGGTCGCGGCGGCGGCGGGCGAGGTGCGGCGGCTGCGCGCCGAGGCGGTGAGCCTGGCGGCGATGACGCGCGAGGCGGATGCCGAGCTGCGCGCGATGGCGGCCGAGGAATTGCGCGCGAACGAGGCGGCGCTGGCGCAGGCCGATCACGCCCTCGCGCTGGCGCTGTTGCCGCGCGATGCGGCGGACGAGCGCGCGGCGATGCTCGAAATCCGCGCCGGGACCGGCGGGGACGAGGCGGGGCTGTTCGCGGGTGATCTGCTGCGCATGTACACCCGCTATGCCGAGCGGCAGGGGTGGAAGGTCGAGTTGATCTCCGCCAGCACCTCCGAAGCCGGGGGCTATAAGGAAGTCGTCGCCAGCGTCGCGGGCAAGGGCGTGTTCGCCAGATTTAAGTTCGAAAGCGGCGTGCACCGCGTCCAGCGCGTGCCAGTGACCGAGAGCGGCGGGCGCATCCACACCAGCGCCGCGACCGTCGCGGTGCTGCCCGAGGCCGAAGAGGTCGATGTCGAGATCCGCAACGAGGACCTGCGCATCGACATCTATCGCGCGTCCGGCGCGGGCGGGCAGCACGTGAATACCACCGATTCGGCGGTGCGACTGACGCATATCCCGACGGGGCTTGTGGTGATCCAGCAAGATCAAAGGTCGCAGCACAAGAATCGCGACAAGGCGATGCAGGTGCTCCGCACGCGGCTCTATGAGCTGGAGCGCGAGCGGCTGGCGACCGAGCGCTCGGGCGCGCGCAAGTCGATGGTCGGATCGGGCGACCGGTCGGAGCGGATTCGCACCTACAACTTCCCGCAGGGGCGGGTGACCGATCACCGCATCAACCTGACGCTGCACCGCCTGCCCGAAATCCTGGAGGGCGAGATGGACGAACTGATCGGCGCGCTGGTTGCCGAGGATGAGGCGGAGCGGCTGGCGGCACTCGACTCATGATTCCCCTCCCGCTTGCGGGAGGGGCTAGGGGAGGGCCTGTCCATTCGGGCCGCTTCCTATGGTGACAGGCCCTCCCCCGACCCCTCCCGCAAGCGGGAGGGGAGTTAGGGCGGCGATTGCCGATGCAGCTGCGCGGATTGCGTCGGCGACGTCCCGCCTCGATGCCGAGTTGTTGATGGCGCATGCCCTCGGCGTGTCGCATCAGGATTTGCTGTTGAAGCATCTGGGCGATCCCGAGCCGGACGGGTTCGCGGGGCTGGTCGAACGCCGGCTGGGCCATGAACCCGTCGCCTATATCACCGGTTCACGCGGCTTCTGGACGGTGGAGATCGGCGTCGGTCCCGGCGTCTTGGTGCCGCGCGCGGACAGCGAGACCTTGATCGAAGCGGCGGTGGCGCATTTCGCTGGAACGTCGGGGCCGAAACGGGTGCTCGACCTCGGTACCGGGCCGGGGACGTTGTTGCTGGCGGCGTTGGCTGAATGGCCCGAGGCGCACGGGTTGGGCATCGATGCCTCCGAGCGCGCGCTTCAATACGCTCAGGACAATGCGATCGATCTGGGGATGGACGAGCGAGCGCGCTTCAAGCTCGGCGACTGGAGCGAGGGTCTTGCCGGCCAGTTCGACCTGATCCTGTGCAACCCGCCTTACATCGGCACCGCCGAGGAACTGGGGCCGGAGGTACGCGACCACGAACCGCCCGCCGCGCTGTTCGCCGGAGCCGACGGCCTCGACGATTACCGCCGCATCGTCCCCGACCTCCCCCGCCTGCTCGCGCCGGGCGGAATCGCGGTGATCGAGATCGGCTGGACGCAGGCAGACCCCGTGTCGGCGCTGATGCGGGCGGCGGGGCTCGACCCCATCCTCCACCACGACCTTGGCGGACGTCCGCGCGCGGTTGCGGCAAAAATGCCGCGAAGTTGAACTATCGCTGCGTAGCACCAATATAAGGCTTGGAGATTGTTGCCGCGCGGGCTAAGGATTGGCTCGGGGCAGGCACCAGCAACCTAAATCGTTGAAAAGGTTCGCCGACCCAAATCAAGGCATGTGCGCTGCTGATTGTCCGGCAGCCATGCGGGAGCCGTTCCGGTTCGCAGAACCGGCGCGGCGCGCGGTGTAACACGCATCCGGGATCGCTGTTTGACCGATGGCGGATTGAGTAAGGACAGGACACACAGACGTTGATCAACAATCGTCAGGCGAACAACGGTCGCCGTCGCGGCCGTGGTGGCCAGCGCCAGCAGGGCGGCGGCAACAACCCCAATTCGGGCAACCGCATCGACAATCGCGCACGCGGCAATGCCGCGCAGCTGCTTGAGAAATACAAGAACCTCGCGCGCGACGCCCAGATGGCGGGCGACCGGGTGAACACCGAATATTATCTCCAGTTCGCCGATCACTATTTCCGCGTGCTGGCCGAAACGCGTTCGCGCTTCGAGGAACAGAATCCGCAACAACGCCGCCCGCGCGACGAGTTCGACGGCGACGAGGACGAGTTCGAGGGCGAAGAGGGCAATCGCAGCCAGGACGGCGAGTTCGCCGATGAGGGCGACGAGCAGGGTGAGCGTCAGGCGCGCAGCGACCGCGACAATCGCGACAATCGCGACCGGGGCGAGCGCAACGACCGCCGCCCGCGCCGCGACCGCGATGGCCGCGACAATCGCGAAGGCCGCGACCGCGACAATCGGAATCGCGATGATCGCCGCGAGCGTCAGCCGCGTGGCGTGGAGGGCGAGGAAACACCGGTAGCTGCGAACGAGGACGAGGCTCCCGCCGAGGAGCGCCGCCCGCGTCGTGGCCGCTCGCGTCGTGACGAGGCGAGCAGCGATGCCGGCCATGGCGGCGACATCGCAGCCGTTCTTCCGCCCGCACTGGGCGTCGAGGGCGAGGTGGTCGAGGTCAAGCCGCGCCGCCGCCGCGTGAAGAAGGAAGAAGGCGAGCCGGAAGCCGCCGAATAAGCGCTTCTCTGCAAAAAAGAAAAGGCCGGTCCGTGACTTACGGGCCGGTCTTTTTGCGTTTCGGGACCCTTGACCGTTGACATGGCCGCACCCGCTGGGGATGCTGGGGCATCAGATCATAGGGGGATGCGATGCGGCGTTTGACCTTGGCTCTTGCGGCCGGAGCCGCAATGTCCGGAGCGATGTTGGCAGTGCCTGCCTCCGCCCAATCGGCGCAGGGCGACGTCGCGGTCACCATCTACAACAACAATCTGGCGCTGGTTCAGGACAAGCGCGACATGCGCCTGCCTGCGGGCAAGTCGAAGCAGGATTTCCCGGACGTCGCCGGGCAGATCCGGCCCGAGACGGTGACGATCGGTGCCCCCGGCGCGACCATCGTCGAGCAGAATTTCGATTTCGACCTGCTCTCGCCCGAATCCTTGATGGAAAAGGCGGTCGGCCAGAACGTCACCGTGGTGCGCGGCGGCCAGAGCCTGCCCGCCAAGGTGCTCGCCTATAATGACGGCACCGTGGTCGAGATCGGCGGGCGGATCGAGGTGCTGGGCAAGGACGATCGGGTGATCTTCCCGTCGCTGCCCCCGAGCCTGCGCGCGCGGCCGACGCTGTCGGTGACGCTGGACGCCGATGCCGCGGGCGCGCGGCCTGTGAAGTTGAGCTATCTGACCTACGGCATGGGCTGGAAGTCCGATTATGTGGCGCTGTTCGACGAGAAGGCGGGCAAGATCGACGTTCAGGGCTGGCTGACGCTGACCAACAATAGCGGCGTCACCTATAGCAATGCCAACACCTTGCTGGTTGCGGGGGCGGTCGGCGGCAGCAACCGCGGGGCGTCGTCGGCGATGGTGCCGGGGACCGAGACTGCGGGGCGCGAGCGGATCGGCGACTTCTATGTCTATCCGATCCCCGGTCGCACCACGATCGCCCAGCGCCAGCAAAAGCAGGTCAGCTTCCTCGACGTCGCGGGCGCGCCGGCGGCGAAGGCCTATGCCTATCGCAACCCGTGGCTCGGTCGGCAGGATCAGCCGCGCAGCGTCGACACGGTGTTGCGCTTCTCCTCGTCGGCGGAAGGCGGGTTGGGCGATGCGCTGCCCGCCGGGACGGTGCGCATCTATATGCGCGACGCGCGCGGGGCACCGCAGTTCATCGGCGAGAATGCGATCCCGCACACCCCGATGGGGTCGCGGCTCGCGATCAAGACCGGCGAGGCGTTCGACGTGAAGGTCAAGTCGGTGGTGCAGACGCGCGAGCGCGCGGGGTCGAGCAAGTGGCGCACGACGATGGTCTATACGCTGACCAATGCGCGGCCCGACGCGATCGTGGTCGAATTGTCGCAGGGCGGGCTCGACAGCTGGTGGAAGGACACGCGGATCCTGGAGGAGACCCAGGCTAGCGAGCGGATCAACGCCGATGAGGCGCTGTGGAAGGTGAGCGTCCCCGCCAATGGCGAGGCGACGCTGACCGCGACCTTCGAAACCCGTTACTGAGGCGCGGCCGGTGCGGCGCGCCGCCCTGTTGCTGATCGCGACCACGCTCGCCGGGACGGGTGGGGCGTGGGCGCAGAACGTGCAGACCTCGGCCGGGCCGGATTCGGTCGGGGTGACGATCTATCGCGCACCACATCGCAGTGCAGACCAGAAGATCAGTCTGAGCTATTTGGGCGGCTATGCACTGATCACCGAGACCCGGACAGTGACGATCCCGCAGGGCCGCGCGGTGATCCGCTTCGAAGGGGTGGCGTCCGGCATTCTGCCCGAAAGCGCGATCGTCACCGGTCTGCCCGCCGGGGTGCGCGAGAAGAATCTCGACGGCGACCTGCTGTCTGCGGCGAGCCTGTACAGTCGCGGCTTCGCCCGACCGGTGACGTTGCGCCGCACGCGGGACGGCAAGACGGTGGAGGAGCGGGCGATCATCCGCTCCGGCCCCGATGGCGCGGCGATCGTCGAGACCGAGCGCGGGATCGAGGTGCTGAACTGCGGCCCGACCGAGGATGCGATCGTTTACGACGGCGTGCCGCCGGGGCTGTCGGCCAAGCCGACATTGTCGGTCGAGACCGACTCGCCGCAGGCCGGGACCGCGACGATCACGCTGTCCTATCTTGCTTGGGGCTTCGACTGGCAGGCGAACTATGTGGCGACATTGCGCGAGGGCAAAGGCGACGGCGGCGCCACCGCTGCGGGCGCAAGAACCGCCGACTTGTTCGCTTGGGTGACATTGGCCAGCACCGACATGACCAGCTTCACCGACGCCGAAACCATGGTGATCGCCGGCAAAATCAACCGCACGACCGGACGGACCCGCAACCCGTTCGAGACGGTCGAAAGTTTTGAATTCAAATGCTATCTCCCCGAAGGAGGAGCCGGGATCCCGCCGCCGCCCCCGCCACCACCGCCACCACCGCCGCCCCCGCCGATGATGGCCGCACCCGCAGCCCGGGATGAGGTGGTGGTGACCGGCGCGCGGGTTAGGATGGCGGTTCAGGAGGATCTGGGCGACCTGAAAGCCTATCGCATCCCCGATCGCACCACCGTCGCTGCAAAATCGCAGAAGCAGGTGGCGATGCTGGCCAAGGACGCGGTGCCGGTGCGCATCATCTATGGCGCTGAAATCGGGTTCGGTGGTGCCGAACAGCCGCAGATCCTGCTCCGGGCGTTGAACAAGGAGAGTGACGGGCTGGGGCTGCCTTTGCCCGCTGGGCCGGTGGCGCTGTTCGAGCAGCAGGGCAATCGGTCGCTGCTGATCGACGAATCGAGCACCGACGACAAGGCGGTGGGCGAGGAGGTCGAGGTCAAATTCCCGGCGACTGCCAATGTCACGCTGGAGCTGAAGCGGCAGCAGCCCCGACCGCGCCGCCATGCGTTTGAACTGGTCGTGCGCAACGCCAATCCGTTTCCGGTGCAGTTCGAGGGCGAGTTCGACATCGACCCGCCACTGATGCGCGGGGCTTCGACCCGGCTGGGCAAGAAGGACGGGCGAAACCTGTGGGCAGTGACGGTGCCGGCGAACGGCTCGCAGGCGCTGACCTATCGGGTGGACTTGCCGGACCCGCAAAAGCCGCAGCGTTAGTCCCGTCTCTTCTCCGTCGCGTCGCGCGAGCGTTCGTCATGGCCGGTGCCGGAGCTGAGGAACACCAGCCCCATCAGCGCGCCGCCGAGCAGGATCGACAGGCCGACCCCGATCGCCATTGCGATCGAGGCATGCAGCTGGAACTCCCCGACCGCTATATAGAGCGCGATCACTGCGACGATTGCCGAGACCAGCGCAAGCGCGCCGACGATCCCGAAGATGCGACGGTAGCGGCCCCAGGCGAGGCGGGCATAATCGGGATTGTCGAGGTTCGGCTCCATACCCTTTCATTTGGGGACGAAACGTGGGAGTCTCAACCGCCTCAACAGGACAAAGGAGACTGGCGATGACGATCGCGGCAATCCTGGGCGGGAAGGGGCAGGATGTCATCACCATCGGCGGCGACGCGACCGTGCGCGATGCGGTGGCTTTGCTTGCCGAAAAGCGCATCGGCGCGGTGCCGGTGGTCGAGGGTGGCGTGGTGGCCGGCATCTTTTCCGAGCGCGACGTGATCCACTGCCTGAAGCGCGATGGACCGGCTGCGCTCGATACGCAGGTGCGGATGGTGATGACCGCGCCGGCGATCACCGTGACCCGCGCCGAACCGGTGATGGCGGCGCTGTCGCTGATGACCCAGCGGCGGATTCGGCATCTGCCGGTTGTCGAGGGCGGGACGCTCCTCGGTTTCGTGTCGATCGGCGATCTGGTGAAGTACCGGATCGAGAAGATCGAGGCCGAAGCGGACCAGATGCGGGCCTATATCCAGACGGCCTAGGTCGAACTGCGCACTATATATACGCGCCGTTTGCCCTGAGCCTGTCGAAGGGCCGAAGCCACAGCTGTCGGGGATCGCCCTTCGACAATGACCAGGTGGAACGTCCCCCGGACGTTCCAGCCAAAGCCGGGGGCTTTGGCGACCCGGTCATCAGGGCAAACGGACATTGAGGTAGCGAACTTTCGTCACCGCCGGATCATACGGATCGCATCCTCCACCGTCGCGCGCGCGAAGAACCAGAGCCAGGCACCATAGACCGCCGCCCCCGTCGCGGTGAGCAATGCCAGATGGGGCAGGGGGGCGAGCGGCGGGAGCAGCCGGTCGACCAGCCCGACGATCAGTGCCATCGCGACCGCCGCCGAAACCGGCGGGAGAATCGCGCCGAGCCAGTCGCGCCAGCTCAGGCCGATCACCGGCAAGCTGCGCGCGGCTGTGATCAACAGAAACAGCGGCCACACTGCAACCCACGCCCAGGCGAGTCCCTCGACTCCCCATTTCACCCCCATCAGGAATGCCGCGGGAAGGAGCAGCGCGCCGATCGCCGCCGTCTGCGCGCCCAATCCGGGGCGACCGCGCGCGTCGGTCGCGGGGGCGAACAGCACTTGCAGCGTCATGAACGGCATGGCGAGTGCGAGGAGATGGACGATCGGTCCCGCCTCGATCCACTTTTGCCCCAGCGCGACATGAACCAAGGGTTCGGCGGTCGCGGCGAGCCCGAGATAGAAGGGCATGGCCACAACCATGATGAGTCGGACCGAGCGGGCAAAGGCGACCGCAGTCCCCGCCGCATCGTCCTGCATCCGCGCATAGGCGGAGAAGGCGACCTCGTTCAGCGCGGGGATGAACTTCGACACGAGGATCTGGGTCAGGAACAG